>JANNWU010000236.1:0-4703 GCA_031408755.1 Gemmatimonadaceae bacterium
GTCAACTTC
The DNA here is from genome assembly GCA_031408755.1 of Gemmatimonadaceae bacterium. Lineage (GTDB taxonomy): Bacteria > Gemmatimonadota > Gemmatimonadetes > Gemmatimonadales > Gemmatimonadaceae > JACMLX01. Next base: position 10 of record JANNWU010000236.1, read on the forward strand.
AAGTTGGACGATGCGGAAGAGAACATCGGCGTCGCGATCATCCGTCGCGCCATCGAAGAGCCGATCCGCATGATCGTGCAGAATGCTGGCGGCGAAGGCTCGATCGTCGTCGCGAAGGTCAAGGCTGCAGAGTCGAATACGTTCGGCTACAACGCCCTGACCGACACGTACGAAGATTTGGTACAGGCCGGCGTCATCGACCCGACCAAGGTCACCCGCACGGCGCTGCAGAACGCAGCATCGATCTCGGGCCTGCTGCTCACGACCGAAGCATTGATCGTTGAGAAGAAGGAACACTCACCTGCGCCGGCCGGTGGCCATGGCGGCGGTGGTGGCGGCATGGGCGGCATGTACTAGTCGTAACGGCACATCGCAGTTTGCAGTACGGAATGGGGCGGTGCATCGGTGATGCGCCGCCCCATTCCGCGTTTCGTCGCGCACTAGTCGATCAGTCGCGCACTAGTCGATCAAACGTTCTTACAAAACCAGCCGCTGCTAATCGTCGACTGCGACGAGTGGCACCAGTTCTTCCGCTAAGCGAGTTAGTGCTGCGACAGATGCGGGCGACAAGCCGCGCAGTGAAACAGCAAGCGATGCAGTGCGCGACTGCAGTGTCGCGACTTCGGTGGCGGTGATCCAAAAATCATCCCAGTCATCGCTGCCCTGATCATCTGCGTATGCGGTCAAGCGATCAGCCAGGCCCGCGAGATCGAACATTGCACCTCGCTCCGCTTCACTGCCTGACGAGCGAGCAGCACCTGCGCCACGGAGCGCCCGAAGCGTGTCATGTATTGCGACGATTCCGGCGGCAATTGTCGCGCGACGGCTCACGGCGTCTCGGCCGGGGCGCACTCGTCATACACTGCCGCGAGGCAGTCGCGCATCGACGCGCTCAACTCCACCTTGCGACGCGCCATCACGCGTTCGGCGAGATCAAGAAATCTCGTGCGATCGTAGCGAGCACCGCGCACTCCAAATGCAAACGGTTTCACAATCGGTGGCACGACATCATCGCTGATAACACTCGCGCCAGCGCCGAGCGATGTGCCCGTGGTGAGGCGCGACAGAATGCCGGTTTTCGCGTGGTCGCCAATGATAGAGCCGAGAAATTGCATTCCCGTTTCTCGTGCTGCGAACGAGACAGGACCGTACGTGTTCTTCAAATTTGACGTCACAGTGCCAGCGCCGAGATTGGTCCAGCGGCCAAGGTAGCTGTGCCCAACAAATCCGTCATGTCCTTTATTCGCGTGTCCACAAACAATTGTGGTAGACACTTCGCCATGAACCCTGCAGTGATCTCCCACGGACACGGTGTGGCCACTTCCACCAACCCATTGCGAATGCGCGCCTAGCACAAACGGTCCGGCGATTCGCGAAAAACTTCGCACGACGGCGTGGTCTTCGATCACAATCGCGCCCTGCGTTGCATCGAATACGACAAATGGTTCAATCACGGCGGACGCAGCCACACGCACCGGAAAATCGCCGAGCACACGCACGTCTCCGCCGAGTGTGAGTGTTGCACTGTCGCGCAAGCCGTCCGCGAGTTCCTGCGCATCTGCTTTGAGCATCACCGGCAGGTGATCAATTACATCCCACGCGTTACGAATGGGCCACGATTCAAGCGCTGCGGCGCGGCCACCTGCGATCAGCGCCGCGTGCCGCAAATCGCGCACGCGACAGCGCGCCACCGTCGTCGCAATCACCGTCCCGTGCGACGTCCACGTATCAGCACGCTGCCTGTCCACGCGATGCAACGCAGGAGCGAACTGGCTGAGTGCGACAATTGTCCCTGTCTCGACCGAATCCTCATCACGGAGTACCGGCGCTGCACCGGGTTCATCGAAGCCCGTCAATCGCGCGGCAGCAATGACACCCGACACCGGAAGTCCGAACACGCCGCTCCAACGTTCACGAATGAGACGCGCGCCAACTCGAACTTCCGCAAGCGGCCGGGCGGTGGTTATCGGCGCCGTCGGATCCGCACTCGCGTTGAGGTGTGTCGGATCAAGTAGTACGAGGCGTGTCACCCGCGATCCTTTAACCGCGGCGGCAAATTATCAATCAGTGTTTTGAGATCGGCCGCGTGCTCTTGCGTTGTCACGACGGTCAATCCGTCAATTGCCACTACCACTAAATCGCTCACGCCATAAAGCACCACGCTCGGGCCATCCGCGTGCACCACGTTACCGGAAGACATGACTGGGGTCACGTCGCCGTGTAGCGCATTGCCAGCAGCGTCGCCCGGTCGTACGCGTCGTAATGCGGCCCACGTCCCTACATCATCCCAACCGAACGCGCCAGGAACCACGTACACGCGGTCACTGCGTTCAAGCACGCCAACGTCAACACTGATTGACTGCACTGCGCCGAAGAAACCTTCCAACGTCTGCTCGTGATCTGCACGCGACACTTCTGGACAATGCGCTTCAACTTCTTGCAGAAAGCGCGACGCACGCCACACAAAAATTCCCGAGTTCCACAAACATCCCGCCGCGATCAGTTCGCGAGCGCGCACGCGATCTGGCTTCTCGAGAAAGCGCGACACGCGAAAGGCCACTTGTCCAACGCGCTCGCCGGGCTCGATGTATCCGAAACCTGGATCGGGCCGAGATGGCGTCACGCCAACCGTGACCAGGGCATCATTGGCTTCTGCAACGTTGGCGGCGCGTAAGAGCGCATCGCGAAATCCATCGGGATCGCCAATCGCCCAGTCCGCGTGCACTGACAGCATGATCGCATGTGGATCGCGCGAATGGATGATGCGCGACGCCCACGTCAGCGCGGCGGCTGTGCCAGCGGGACGCGGTTCACAAATGATGTTCTCGACCGGCACTTCTGGCAGCATCGCGTTGATCGCCGACTGCAATGTGGCGTTGGTCAGAATCATCATGCGTTCGCCCGGCACCAGCGGCAGCAGACGATCAACGGCGTCACGCAGCATTGGCTGCCCAGTGACTAGCGGCAAGAGCTGCTTTGGCAGAGCCGGCGTACTGATTGGCCAGAAACGTGACCCAACGCCTCCGGCAAGAATTACGGTCCAGAGCGACATAACGAGGAAATCTGTTTAGGTGGAAGCCAACCGCTTCCGTTTGGGACGATCAGGCGAGCGAAGCGATATGCTGCCTGAGGCGTCGCAACTCGCCTAACAGTGGCGGAAGCGCCGCCGTGGGGCGCGCGAGTACCACCAACAGCGCGTCCTCACTCATAGCGGAGATGATGGCAATTGTGCCCGGGAACTCAAGCACGGCGGTCTGCAGCTGCCCGGCCCGCGCAGCTTTTCCAAGGGCGTCGGCGGCCGAGAAGACCGCCGGCGAATGTGCCGCCACCTGTTCGCCGTCGAGGTAGGAGACCGTGTCGCCGTCAACCAGCAGACCGTCGCGGCCGAGCACAATCGCGGCTTCAACGCCGTCGCGGCGACGTACGGCGTCGACTAGATCACGGATACTTGCCATGGGGACGGTGTAGGGATGTGAAGATTGACCCAACTATCGGCGCCGCAATCGCTTGAACCGCTCCCGGCGCTCTGATATTCTACCAGTCGAACGCCGTCGTGTCACCCCACAACCTCTGCTGCATGCCCCGAGTCTTCCGCGCCACGTCTTTATTGGCGCTGAGCGTTTGCGCTTTCGCTGTTACTGGCTGCGGCGATGATCCGTTCACAGTCCGTGCACAATTCCAAACCGTCGCCGACAGTTTCGCCATCCAAACGCTGACGCGGACGCCAGCCTCGGCGCGTGCGCTCTGGCGCATCGGCACATTCTCGCGGTTCCGGCTCGATTCGATCGGCGAACAGTTCGACCTAGGCTTTGACATTGATGCATCTGGCCGCGTTGTCGTCGTTCCGGCGCGACGCATCACTGTGACGCTCCCCGGAGCGACGGTGGCACCGCCAAGTGTCTCGCTGTTGCTCAGCCCGACCGCATACGCCACGCTGGATCGCGCGCCGGAGAGCGGCTACAGCGCCGACTCGTCGGTCGTTGTCACAATCGGGCAAACGGTTGTTGTGCGTTCGCAGTCAAACTTCTGCTCGCGGCAGACCACTGGCGGTACGCTCCTGTACACCAAATTCGTGATCGACACCGTCGATGCGATTGCTCGTCGCTTGGTGCTCCGGGCGACGATCCAGCCAAACTGTAACTTTCGTTCTTTCGCGACTGGAATTCCTACTTTCTGATCTATGCATGACCTGAAGCTCGTTCGCGAGCAGATCCATCTGTTGCGCGACGGCTTTGCACGACGCGGGAAACTCGACACGCTCGGCCCGATTCTCGATCGACTCGAACGTCTCGAACAAGAACGTCGGGCGTTCATTACGAACGTCGAGGATCGCAAAGCACGTCGAAATATTTTGACACAGGAAGTCGCGCAGAAGAAACGCGCCGGCGAAGACGCCACAGAGTCGGTGACGCTGAGCCGCTCCCTTGGCGACGAGATCGCACGTGTCGAGGCGGATTTGGTTGCCACCGAAAGCACGATGGATGGTCTCATGCTGGAGCTGCCAAACATCACGCGCGACCGTGTTCCTGCTGGCGAAGAGACGAACAACGTGCACGTGCGTAGTTGGGGCACAGCGCGCGTGGACGAAACTGTTCGTCCGCACTGGGAGGTTGCTGCGGACCTCGGCATGCTCGATCTCGCGCGCGGTGCAAAAATTAGCGGCTCTGGGTTTATCGTCTACCGCGGAATGGGTG
>JANNWU010000237.1:0-24074 GCA_031408755.1 Gemmatimonadaceae bacterium
GCACGGCGCTGCGCGGTGCGGCGTGCGTGAGGCGCTGGTCGCCGCGCTAACGCGGGTTGCTGCGGACAACGTGGCCGATGTCTCGTGCGCAGGATTCCCGACGGTGTGGTGCCACGTTGCAGCAGAACCCCGTTTCGTTAGAACGCGGGCGACCTTCGGTGTTGCGTGTCGTCGCAGGCCGGTAGATTGATTCGTATCCCAATCTGAGTGAGGCTCATGGGCCAGACCGTCGAGCTGATGGATCGTATCACGGTGAATCCCGATCAATGCGGCGGGCGTCCCTGCGTGCGCGGCATGCGCATTCGCGTGAGCGATGTGCTGGATCTCCTCGCCGCGGGACACTCCGTCGATGACGTGGTCGGCGAACTGCCGGATCTCGAACGTGAGGACGTCGCGGCGTGTCTCCGGTTTGCGAGTCGTCGGCTGGCGCATCCCGTCCTGGCCGCGTAGGCCGTGCCGGCCGTGTGGGTGGACGCGCAACTCGCGCCAGCCCTCGCCGACCGGATGCGCGAGACGCTGGGACTTGACGCGGTGGCGGTTCGTGATCTAGGGCTGCGCGACGCGGAAGATCCCGTCATTTTTGAGCGCGCGCGTGCCGCGGGCGCCATGATCTTGAGTAAGGACAGCGACTTTGTGGATCTGGTGACGCGCTTCGGGCCACCGCCGCAGATCATCTGGCTAACCTGTGGCAACACTTCGAATGCGTATCTGCGCATGTTACTTGCCAACACGTGGCCGTGTGCGATGGCGCTGCTGAAAGCAGGAGAGCCGTTGGTGGAGATCGGTGGGACCGCGTTCTAACCCCGGGTTGCTGCTGACAATGCGGCCCAGGTATCGTGAGCACGAGCAGCATCCATCGGCCGCATTGCAGCAGAATCCAGTTTCGTTAGGCAGTTCAACCGGCACCTTGTTTCGCGAAACATGTCGATGAACCACCTTATGCCTGTTCAACTCCTGCTGTTCGCTGCGGCTACCTTCGCATCGCCGATTGAGCAGCACGCGCAAACACTGGAATTGCAACCTGGCGCCAAGGTTCGCGTGGTTGCCCCCGCTCTCTGGGCGGCACGCTATCAGGCAACCATTGGTGCGCGGCGTGGCGACACGCTCTCGCTCGTCCGCCAGAACGCCGCGCCGATCGATGTCCCGCTCGGGTCGGTCACCCGCATCGATGTCTCGCGCGGGCGGAGCCGGCGGGCCGGCGCGATCCGTGGCATCGTGTGGGGCGCCGGCGTTGGTGTCGCGCTCGGCCTTCTGAATGCGACCGGCTATGGTCGCGACCCAACGACGGGGTGTCGCACAATTGCGTGCGGTCCGAATATCTTCGCTGACGGTGCGTCCTTCGTGTTCGGTAGCACACTGTGGGGCGCAGGTATCGGTGCGATCGCAGGACGGGAAACTTGGCAGAGGGTCATTGATCCGCGCGCGGGTGAACCGCGCAAGTGACTGGCGTAGTGGCACATGTACGGAGGACCCCGTGTGAGGAATGTTCGGCGCATCGTGGCACGAACTGCCTAACCCGCGTTGCTGTTGCCACTGCGGCCGATGTATTGTGAGCAGGAATACCATCCGTAGGCCGCAGTGCAGCAGAACGTATTTTCGTTCGTTGGACGGACGCATGGATGCATCGGATATTCGGAGAACCCGCTTGCCGGCTTTGCCGCTCTTCGTGGCATCTTGTGGCCTCTTTCCGTTGGTTGCCGGGACCGTCCATCTAGGATCGTGGCCGTTCGTTGTTCCACCAGCACTCTCATCTTTGCTTTTCGTGCTTGTTGCACTAGCGGGGGTTCCGTCTCATTGGGGAACCAAACGAGAATGGTGGATCTACGCCGCCGGCGTGGTTTTTGTGGGATACGGTTTCGTCGCGATCGTGCAAACGCTTCGCCCATGAGGAGTCATCCTTTTTCATCGAGACGTCGGATTAGCCGAATCACATGCTAAGTCGCAGGCCGCCAATCCATGCGTTAGACGCTGGAATCCGTAGTCGATGATTGAGGCAGAAAGCCGTCCAACCCAGCGTTCAACCCGACAGACAAAGCGCGGGGGGCACTTTGATTCTGGACATATCAGTGTGGTGCGAGCGAAAATGGGGTCTTGGACGTTAGCGGGCTTTGCCACTGAACTTTACACGTTGGACGGACATGGAAGCAGATTGGCCGCCCTCCCGGGCACGAATAGAGGACGCAATCGTATTTGGCGATGGGCGCATATTGATCTTGGATGGCGGCCCAGAGCGCGGATTCCGCGTCATTCGTGAAACTACGCTAGGTGCGGTCAGTGACAGCTTGCTGGACGGTTGGTGCGATCTGGCAAGCATCGCCGATGCTGACGCGGACGGCATTTTGGTAACTGTCGGGGAAACATCGTGGGAAGGAGAAGGCTTCGTTGCCGTCGCAGATTCGAAGGAAGGCCGGCTGCTCTGGGTCCTCCACCTAACCTCGAGTGAACCGTTCGAGAGAGTTAAGGTTGAGAAGAGGGTTATCAGATGCTTCTCCGGCGGGTACCCCGATCAATATGAGTGGACGATTCCTGTTGATGAACCATCTGCTCTCTCTGTTGAGCGCGTCGATTTATAGCAAAGCAGCGATCACTGCCCTCCAGAACCGGCGTTCGTCTTCATGGAGCCGTCCAACCGATCGTTGCACCTGACAAAGCGCGGATGTCACTTTGAACCTAGACATGGCAGCGTGGTGCGAGCGAAGATGGGGTCTTAAGTCTTAGTGGGCTTTGCAGGTGAACTTTACACGGTTAGAGCGCAAATGAGCTGAAGGTGCAGTTTGAGTCACGCTTGTTGCGCTGTATGTACCGTGTGCGTACACTTGGGTATGGACGCCCCCGAGTTCACCTGGGACCCGCGCAAGGATGCGGCCAACCAACGAAAGCACGGGATCAGCTTCGCGGAAGCGCAGTCGGCGTTCCTGGATGACGACGCGCTGTTGCTCGATGACCCGGAGCATTCGGCGGCGGAAGACCGCTTTCTGCTGATCGGCCTCAGCCAGCAGCTGCGCATCCTCGTCGTGGCGCACTGTTTTCGCGCGTCGGACGCCGAGATTCGCGTAATCTCCGCCCGGCGGGCATCCCGGTCTGAATCGCGGCGCTACGCCGCACGAGGTCACTGATGCGTGCTGAATACGATTTCTCCACCGCCCGGAAAAACCCGTACGCGAAGATGCTGAAGCAGTCCGTAACGATTCGACTCGATGCGCCGACGATCGCGTATTTCAAGTCGCTCAGCGCGGAGTTGGATATTCCGTATCAGACGCTGATCAATCTGTATCTGCGTGATTGTGCGCTGTCGCAGCGCAAGCCGAATCTGCGCTGGCGCCCTCGCAGCGTGAGCGTTGCCGGGTGAGGAGCGGGTTCGGGCGCGCGGCGCTCTAACCCGCGTTGCGGCGGCCATTGCGACCACTTGTCGGTGCGCAGGCGTAGCTTTCGTCTGGTCGCATTGCAGCAGAACCTCAAGTCGTTAGCCATCGCTCCGACTGTCGGCGCGGCCCCGGCACGTGCTATCACACGGGGCCTTCTGACCGCCGCGCGCCCCCGGTCATTCCGTTGCGGAGGAACCCTGTCGTGCGCCTAGCGCCCGGTCCGTCCCCTGCGCACTGTTCAGATCGGAGGCACAATGACATTGTCGATTGAACTCGAGAAAGAAGCGGATGGTCGCTGGATCGCGGCCGTCGCGGCGTTGCCTGGCGTCTTGGCGTATGGCGTGACGGAGACGGATGCGGTCCAAAGTGCAGGCGCTGGTATTGCGCGTGTTGGCGGACCGGCTCGAGCATGACGAAGCCGTACCGGAATTTCTCAACGTGACATTTCTCGCGGCGTGAGCGAGTTTGCGTCGGCGAAAGCTCGGCGCGTCTACGCGGGGCTGGCTCGGATCGGATGGCAGCTGAACGCGGCAGACTGGATCACACCGAGTCCTCGCGCGCGTGGGATGGCCAAACTACGTCTTTGCCTTTCACGACGGCGATGAAGTCGGACCAGTCATGTTGCGATAGATCGCGCAGCACACCGGCTGACGCCCGAGGATCTGTGAGCCAGGATTGGGATCTGTGGCATGCGGTGCGCTCCGCCGCGGCTGCGGAGATCGGTCGCTTGACGCGGTTGCCGCGTGCCGGATGACGGCTCGTTAACCCGCGTTGGTCAGGACACCGCGGTAGGTGAATTGTGTGCAGGATAGCTTTCGCTACGCCGCAGCGCCGCAGAACGAATTTTCTCGTTTGCTGGCAAAGCGGTGGTCTGCGCACGGCGACACAGCGCGCAGTCCCATATGACCTCGGTTCATTGGCGACGACGCGAGGAGCGACGTGGAGCTCGATCATTTCTTCATCCTGACGACGCCGTCCGCTCCTGAGATTCGCAGGCTCGAAGCGATTGGTTTGACGCCCACCTATCGCCGCGAGCATGTCGGCCAAGGCACGGCAAATGTCTGCTACTGCTTCGAGAACGCGTTTCTCGAAGTGCTGTGGGTCAGATCCGAGACCGAGGCGCGGAGCCCCGCGGTCGCGAGGATGCAGCTCGCGGAACGCGCCGATTGGCGTACGTCTCGAACGAGTCCCTTTGGCATCGCGTGGCGCGGTGAGACACGGGGTGCCAGCACGATACCCACGTGGCAGTGTCTGCCGCCGTATCTCCCGGCCGGTGTGGCGATCGATGTGGCAACCGACAGCGATGATCTTGCGCAACCGTTGATGTTCACGTTCCCGGGATCCCGCGCACCGCGCGAGTGGCCGGCGTCGCGCCGCGGCGTACTGCAAGCGGCGCATGGGTTCACGACGATCGAGCTTCGTACAGTGTGGCTCCCGCCTGAAGTGCGCCCATCCGCGACGTTGCGGCAGCTCGCTGCGGCCTGTCAGGCGTCCATCGACGTCGGTTCAGCGAGAAGCCACGGGCTCGACATTATTTTGAAGCGGCAGGGTGCAGAGGCGGAGCTGCAGCTCCGTTTCCCAGAATGTGAGGTGATGCAGTGAACGCGAGCCGCACTGGTCTGCGCCAGTTTGCCAACGAACCCGCGTTGCTGCCGTCACTGCGGCCGCTGGTCGGTGAGTAGGATTGAGATCAGTCGGCCACTTTGCCGCCGAACGCCTTTTTGTTCAATCGCTTGCATCGGCGTTGGAGGGTTCCGCAGTGATGACCGTTTGCGTGAGGCGAGTGCAACATCGTGGCAAAGTCTGAGGCATACGCGAGAATCAAAGCGGATGTGTATGCGATTGCGCGCGCCATCCCGGTGGGACAGATCACGACGTTCGTCGCGCTTGGTGAATTTCTAGATGTTGTTCCGCGTCAAGTGGCGTTTCTCCTCGCGCTGCGCAACGACGAAGCGCGCGAAGCGACTCATTGGCATCGTATCGTGAGTGACGGCGGAGTTCTGGGACGCGCGAAGTATGATGCCTTCGGGCGAACTCAGGCATCACTGCTGCAAGCAGATGGCCTCAACGTCGGGCCAACCGGCCGAGTGATCGACTTCGAGCGTCATTTCTTTGCGCCCACGATTGACAACACTGGGGTTGTCCCGACCCCGCGGGCGAGCGTCAGCGCAACGCGCTCGAAGAAAAATGGTCGGACCGCGACGCCGCGTCGTCGCTCATCATAGGAATTCGGCGGCTTCTACTGGGATTGTGAGTGATAGGGAACATCGTTGACACTTTCGTATTCGCGGCTGCTTCGTGCGTTGATACAGCGACGATCGTCAAAGTAGCGCCCAATTACGCGAGAATTAATGCGTGCTCTTCTGCAGTCTTACGGCAGATTTTCGTGACACGTAGAAGTTGCAAAGGTGTAGGATATCATTCACCTCGCCACTCTCTCTCGGAGAATTCATGCGCGGACTGTCACTGTGGTGCACGTGCGTGCTGTTTGTCACGCCGACCGATGGAATCGCGCAGCGTCTGACGCAACTCCGGCCCGGAACTTTGGTAAGAATTACCACCAACGTCGGCACGACCATCGTTGGCCCGTTGGCGGAGGTTCGGGCGGATACGGTGTTTCTGTCATCCACGCCGCAGCAGCCTGGTTCAGCGGTGTCGCTCGCGAATGTCGTCCGGTCGGCATACGCTGACGGCACCGAACCGCGATCCGCTCGACGTGCGGCATTGATCGGCGCGGGACTCGGTTTAGCTGTAGGATTTTTAGCTGGACGGGGAGAGACCAATGAGTTTCGCATCTTTAGTACGACTCGGTTTCGCGTTGGCATGAGCGCGTTGGGTGCGTTCATCGGCTTCAAGGTTGGATCGACGGATGCGTCGCCACGTTGGAGGGATACACCGGTCGCAAGCGCGTCGCCAAACTTCGCGCCCGCGGCTGCAACGCAACTTGGGGTTGGGTTTCGATTTTAGCTTCGCGAACGCCGCGATTGGTGTTGCGTATGCAACGGCGCGTCGGATACATCCGTTTCGCTAAATGTCGTGATGTATGTGCGTTTGACCTGATGACCTATGGTACGCCGATGAACGCCGCTTTGCTAACTTCGTACTCGTGCACTTATGTCAAGTAGACTTCGACTCGTGCCGTATGCGTCGCATTGGCCCGCGCGATTCAGCGAAGTGTCACTGAGCGTACGCGATGCGATCGGCTCGCTGGCGCTGGCGATAGAGCATGTTGGTAGCACTGCGGTCCCGGGTCTCGCCGGGAAGCCGGTACTCGATATTGCGATTGCTGTTGCTGATCAGCACGCGGCTGATGCGTGTATCAAACCGCTCGAAGCACTCGGCTATCGCTACCGTGGTCCGAACGGTGACGATCTGCGTCGGCGATACTATACGCGGGATGTGGATGGTGAGCGTGCGGAGCAGATTCACCTCTATATGCTACCGGCTGCGGCATGGAATGATCTGCTTCGTTTTCGTGACGCACTCAAAGCCGATTTAACGCTGGCTACTGCGTATGCAAACGAGAAGCGACGGGTGGCGGCAGCAGTAAACTGGAATAAAACAGCGTATTCGATTGAGAAGGGCGCGTTTGTTCAAGCGGTGTTGCGAGCGCACAGTGACTCGCTAGACCTTCGCGCTGATGTGCTGTAGGCTTTGTTGCACTATCTCGTTGTGACGGGAGGAAAGCGAATGACGGCAGCGGATGGGCGACGCGCGCTGTCATTGCGGCTACGTAAAGCCTGCAGCGCGGCGCCATGACGCAACACTTCGTTGCTGCGCGTTACTTCTTCTCCATCCTCCAGAACGTGATCCCGCTCGCCTGCTGCGCCACATCAACCGTCGCGACCTTCACGCGCGCGCGGAGATCGTACACATCAACCTTCCCAGGTTGCGCGCCAACGCCTTCGCTGGTCACAAACGCGTAGCGCGAATCGGAACTCACTGCAACACCATGCGCGACCGTCGTTGACGTCGCAATGCGCGCAACACTGACTCCGGTAACGAGATCAAAGATTTCGACACCAGCGCCCTGCTTGAGCGTCGCAACCATCAGTGAGCCGTCCGGCGTGACAGCTAGGTTGTACGGTCCGCGACCTGTCGCCATTCTGCGCGTGATTGTCCACGTTGCGCGATCCACCGCAACAATCTCGTCGGCTTTGTTGCACGCGACGTAGACAACTTTACCATCTGCTGATGGCTGCGCCCATGTTGGTGAGCAGGTCGCATTCATCGACATACCATGCCCCTGCGTCATATCCATCTGCGGTGGTGCCGCTTTGGTAGAGTCAGGCGCAGCGCTCGTACTCGGCATCACGTGCATGTCGTGGCCGGGCATCGCTGAAGTCAATGCGCCCTCTTTCCCTTTCGCGAGCGAAAAACGGCGCGTGACAGCGAACGAGCGCGTGTCAATCTCGACAAGCTGATCATCCATCATGCAGCCGGAATAATGCATTGTACCGCTTGGATCAATTCGGCTTCCATGCGGCATTGTACACGTTTCCACCTGCGCGACCTCCGTCAACGTCGGCGTGTACACCACGCTGATGCTGCTCGGCACCATCTCGCCATGCAAATTGAAGTTGGCGGAGAACGAGTACAGGCCATCGGGCGTGACGTCCAGTGACGCTGGAAACTTGCCGAGCGACAATCCGGGGCCGACCAACGTGTCCGGGCCGAGTGCGTACTTCCAGAGCTTCCCGTCCGGCGTGCCGTGGCCGGTGGTCATGTACAGAAATTGCCCGTCAGGCGAGATCTGTAGCCCGTGTGGCCCTTCCATCTCGGCCGCCAGCTCACCGATGCCAATTGTCTTCTCAATCACGGCACCACTGGGCCCAAAACGCACGCGATGGATCCGATCGGCGGACTCGGCGCCAACGTATACCCAGTAGGTGGCCGTAGGTGGAGTAGCGCGCGGCGCTGGCGTTGTTGTGGCGCGCGTTGGTTGAGGTGCCCGCGTGCGCTGAGCATGCAACAACGGCGCAGAAGCAAGGAGTAGCAGAACACCAAGCGAAAGTTGTGCGCGACGTAGATTCGACTTGCGAGCAAGAAGTACGAAGGCCATGATGATTCCAATGTGCGTCGCGAGTGCGGCGCTGAAAAAGACGAGTAATGAGTAAAGCAACAAGACAGAGAAACAGCGAAACGTGCAGCGGTCGTACAAAACGTGGAAACGGACGTCGAATAAGAAGCAAAAGTAGAAGCAGTGGCACGAACAGCAATCGTAACATCCGTCGTCATCGCATTACCCCACCCATTCAGGCGAGTCCGTATTATGAACGTAGCGCGCAGTCATCGCTTCGTCATCGCAGCCAGCATCATGAGCTTGGCTTTCGCGTCCGGCGTTCAGGCACAGTATACGGTCGGAGTGGTCCGATTAGTGGCGGAGCCGGCGAGTATCACGATGAAGGCGGGCGAGAGCGTTCCGCTGAAAGTCACGGCGTACGATTCGCTGGGCAATGCCGTTGCTGGTGCGCCGCTTCGGATTGGTGGGCCGCGCGGTTCGGTGCAGTACGCTGACGGGCAACTGCGTGCGTTGAAAGCGGGAACGTATTCTGTCGTGGCGTCTGCGTTTACCGGACGCGGAATCGCCGCCGTGACAATCAACATTCCGGTCACTGTGACTTGGCCGACGTTAACGCGCCTCGACGTGGTGGCTGAGGCGGGGCGAATGTACACCGGTACAATGCTGGCACATTCGGTAAAGGGCGTGCATGCTGACGGGTCAGCGCGTCCGAATCTCACGGCAATGTGGCGCAGTTCGGATACGAGTGTTGCGAAAGTTGATCGCTTCGGAAACGTGACTGCGACAAAGCCCGGCACTGTGACAATTACGGCCGACGCAGAAGGGATGTCAGCGCAGAAACCGTATACCGTTGTCGCGAGTCCCGTCGTGCGTATTGAAACGTCGATTCGCGAAACATCGATCAACACCGGTGACGTGGTGCATCTGAATGCGGTGCCGCGCAGTGCAAGCGGTGCAGCGGTGAATGATGCGAAAGTCGATTGGAGTTTTATCTACACGCCCGATGACACGACCGTCGCTCCCGGTGGTCCCGGCATTATTGATCGTGCGCCGGATGGCACGCCGCTTTTCGCGGCTAACGCGCCGGGACGATTCACATTGATTGCGCAGTCGGGAAATGCGTTTTCTCGCACTGTGCTTGATGTGAGTCCGCGTGATGCGCGTCGGAAGATCACGATTACGGGGCGTGGTGTCGTCAACACAACCGCCACGTCAGACCTCTGGCCGTGGACCGGCAAAGATGGTCGCGACTATTGCATTGTTGGAACGTGGGGCGGTGATGGTTACGCGTTGATTTTTGACATCACCGATATGAACAACATCATCAAGACTGACTCGATTCGTATTGATGCGCGCACGATCAACGACGTGACGGTGTCACCTGACGGGCGCTACGGTGTGCTGTCGCGTGAAGGGGCGTCGAATCGTGTGAATGGTGTCGTGATCTTGGATCTGGCGGTGCCTGCGCACCCGCGTATTGCTTCAACGTTTAATCAGCAGTTGACGGGTGGCGTACACAACGTTTTCGCTACAAATGATTACCTGTTCGCAATTTCTGGCGGCGAGAAGTACGTGATTATCGACGTGCGCGATATCACGCAGCCGAAGTATGTGAGTGAGTATCGCCACCCGGGTGCACGCATTCACGACCTCTGGGTTCGCGACGGTATCGCTTATTCAGCGCAGGGCGGCGCGGGCACAGTGTTGGTAGATGTCGGTAACGGGAAGTGGGGCGGTACAATTGAAACGCCGAAGCTGATCAGTGTTTTCCCCATCAATTCTGGTCACGAGATTTATCCGTACGTGCAGGCGAGCACTGGAAAGACGTATCTGTTTATTGGCGATGAAGAGATGAATCGCGCAGGTAGAGTCTGGGAAGGCACGAATTACGGCGCATCGTTGGGTCAGGCGGGCGGCGTTGCGCAGACGTCAGGCGGCTACGTGCACATCGTTGATGCCACTGATCCTATGAACATGCGCAAAGTCGGGCGCTATCATCTCGAGGACTACGGAGCGCACGACATCATCGTCGAGAATGACATTCTCTATCAGGCGTATTATGACGGCGGTGTGCGAGTGGTGGATGTCTCCGGTGAATTGTTGGGGAACCTGGCTGAGCAACGGCGAGAGATTGCGGTGTTCAAGCCGTACGATCCGAAGGGCATGACGGCGAACGCGCCATTTGTAATGAACGCGATGCCGTGGAAGGGGCGCGTGTTGTTCACCGATTTCAACTCTGGTTTGTGGGCGGCAAAGTTGGAGCCGAAGACGACGGTGGTGCCGTAGGGAATGGAGTGTTCGTTCGCGGGTTTCGCGCCCATCGCTTCGCATTTGCGTCTACAACTTTGCGAGCGATGGGTGCGAGTCCACAGTCTCCCCGAATCACAGCGCTACGCGAATACGCCTGACGAGTATCGCGAGCTGTTGTCGCGCCAGAATACGTTGGCCACAGCGTTGTTTGGCGAGCACGGCGCGGTGACTCTGGTCATTGGTGCGTTCCGATGGATGGATGAGCGGCGCACGCGTCCGGTCACTGCGTTCGCTGATGCACCGGTGTTGGAATTCGTGCGCACCGTTGATCCGCGTGAGTTGGTTGCGCACGCGGATCCCGCCGATGACGCGTGGATCGATCTTTACACCGCGACAGTGCAGTGGAACGCGGGCGCGTTTGACGAGCTTTTGCGCAGCGTCGCTGATGATCGGGAGCGGTTGGTGATGTTCGTCTCTGCCGACGGCACGCGCGCCTTTGGACCGTACGACGGCGGTGTGGACGTATTCCTTGAATCGACGCTGGTGCGCGATGCGTGGAAAGTTCGCTACGCAACGTGGCTGTCGCGCACCGAGTCCGGGTTGTGACAGCGTGCTGCGGCCCGAGTAATGCGAGCCGATTGGTGCGTTGTAGCATTAGCGAGACCGGCGCGAGTGCTACTCACAACGGAAGGTTTAAAAATTGCCGTTTCCGCTTAATTTTACTGGCAGCATTGTCATGCTGGTTATGGTGCTAGTGCCAATCGTCGCGTCGGCTTGGGCGCTCGTGACGCTCGCGCGGCTTCGCACTGCGCAGGAGGAAGTGCTCCAGCGGCTGGATTCTATTGAGAAGCGATTGCGGCAGATGCCTCGGGCGACCAGCGCGTAAGTATCTCGATTTCGCGAAAGGCGGAGCGTCAGTTCAAAGAGGTTCCGCGCGACGTCACTCCCAAGTAAGTGTCTGAAAATACGCTGCGAGATCAATCACCAACGGCGGCCGCGTTGCAATGGGCTGCCAGACAATGGTATCGCGCAACATCTCCGCGCTCGTCGAATCCACGCGCCACCGCTCCACCGTGCGTGCCGCGACATCGATGATCCAATACTCCGGAACGCCCTCGGCCTGATACAGCGCCCGCTTCCGCGTGCGATCGACACGCGCCGTGCCCGGTGACAACACTTCGACAGCCAAGGTTAGCACGCCAACGTCCCCAAATTTCTTTGGCGGCCTGCCGTTCACATTCGGCAAGACAAAAAGATCCGGCTGCACTTCGCGACGCGTGGAAAACAAGACGGCGGCTGGGGCCAGAAAAGCCGTCATGCCGAGCGGCTCGACATAAGGAAAGAGCAGCCTGTACAATCGGACCGCGGCCTCTTGATGCTCATACGTCGGCCCCGGCGTCACAAACAACTCGCCGTCGATGACCTCGTAGCGATTCCCGTCGTCCGGGAAATCGTCGAGCATCGCAACAGTCCAGTAGATCGACGACGCGTGTGGCATGACCATACGGTACGCTCAGGCGCGAGGGAATGGCAAGTGAAGAACATGCCGCGACGATACGTGCAGCACCCACACGGTAACCCACACAATCGCTGCAAGCATCATCGTTTTCACGCACGCCATCAGCGCGTAGTTCAAATCCTACCGCATACATCACCGAACACCCTACCGCACGGCCGCTGGCCAAGGCGCACCCTGATCCGCCTTCATCACAGGACGCAGCCCACGGTACACAAACCGCTGCAATCGCTTGCCTTCATACGTCTCAGTCGTGAAGATATTGCCTTTCGAATCGGTCGCGATCGAGTGCACCGCGAAGAACTGCCCAGGCTGACGACCACCGTCGCCAAAGGCGGTCAAGATTTCTAGCGATTCGCGCTCCATTACATACACACGCTCGTTTTTTCCATCTGCAAGATACAAATACTTCTGCGCGGCATCTTTTGAGAACGCAATGTCCCACACCGCACCGTCACCCAACGTGCGCGGTGCGATGCGCTGCTCTTTCACAAATGTGCCGTTGGTGCGAAACACCTGAATGCGATTGTTGACGCGGTCGCACACATACACCAATCCATCAACCGACGGTTCAGCGCAATGCACCGGCGTGCGGAATTGCGGAATCAACGGTCGGTCAGGGATGTACGGCCCGTAATTCGTATCACTTGGAACATTTCCATACGCGCCCCAAAAACGTTTGATCGCGCCCGTGGTCATGTCCAACACGGCAACGCGGCGATTGCCATATCCATCAGCCACATACGCTTCATTCGCGCGCGTGTCGAACGAAACCTTCGCGACGCGACCGAACGAATCCATCGACTTGGAATCGGCTCTGCGGCCCGGCACGCCAATCTGCTGCAAGAACTTTCCCGCGTGCGTGAATTTCAGAATGTGTGAATCAAATCCGATACCGCGCGTTGAGTCAGGCGTACCATTGCCGCCAATCCACACATTATCCAGATGGTCGATCGCGATGCCGTGATTACTACTCGGCCACGTGTAGCCCTCGGCCGGCCCGCCCCACGAATTCACGAGATTGCCTTCTGGGTCGAACTCCAATACTGGCGGTGCGGCCGAGCAGCAGGGACCAACGAGCGCGTAGCCTGACTCGGTGCGAGCATTGAGCGTGGCGGCGCCGCGGTGCACAATGAAGACATGATCGCGCGAATCGATGCCGAGTCCGATGACCATTCCCAACACCCACCCGTTGGGGAGCGGTTTAGGCCAAAGCGGATCAACCTCGAAGGCCGGCGCGACAACTGCTTCCCGCTCGAGTGCAGTCGCAAGCTGGCGCTGCCCAACGCCGAGCGAGACAATCACCGCGCCCAACACCGACACCGTCCACAGCGTACGCTTGGCGTGCATTGCGACCTCAGTTGCTCGATGTGAAAGTTCGCCCAACTCCCCACCTGAATGTCAGGCGGGACTCTGTCAGCAGCCCTGCGCGAAACTGCGCCCAATGCTATCTCTCACCGCAGTGATGCACCAGAGACACGCGCTTATGTCACCAGGATTGATACGCGATGGGTCGATAGTTCGCTTACGGCGATCCGTCGAACAATTCGCGTTGATGCTGACGTGCATGATCGCGTGTATGCTAGCGGCAGTACCACGCGCATTCGCGCACGAGATTCCGGAACGCGTGGCGGTACGTGCGTTCGTACAGCGCGATAGCACGACGTTGCGCATTCTGCTGCGTGTACCACTTGAAGCGATGCGCGATCTCGATTTTCCATTGCGCGACGATGGTTCACTCGACCTCGTGCGTGTACGTCCGCTCCTCGCAGAAGCAGCGCAGCTTTGGCTTGTCAACAGCATTTCGATCACCGCCGACGGAAGCCAACTCAGCGCGCCGCGAATCATTGGTGCGCGCGTGTCGCTACCAAACGATCGAGCGTTCGATACTTTTGCGAATGCGCGCGGATCTTTCCTGCTTGCGCCGTTGGATTCGGTGACTATGCAGTGGAAACAAACGCTCTTCGACGTGGCGATTGACTACGTGCTTCCCTCGTCACGAGCGAGGTTAGTGCTGCATCCCAATTTCGCACACTTGGGAATTCGCACCACGAATGTGATTCGAATTGTTGCGGCTGACGGTAGCGAGCGAGCACTGACTTATGATGGCAATGCTGAAGCCGTCGCGCTTGATCCAACATGGTATCACGTCGTGAAGGAATTTGTGCGCGAAGGTTTCTGCCACATACTAGGCGGACTCGATCATCTGCTGTTCGTGTTCTGCTTGGTGCTGCCACTGCGACGGTGGCAGTCGCTTGTCAGCATCATCACCGCTTTCACCGTCGCGCACTCGTTGACGCTCGGCGCGGCGGCGATCGGATTTGCGCCAAAGGCGCTGTGGTTTCCACCGTTAGTCGAGATGTTGATTGCGGCGTCGATTGTGTGGCTGACTATCGAAAATGTGCTACTCACCGACGAGCGCCTCGCGACGCGCTGGCCAATCGCGTTCGGTTTTGGACTCGTGCACGGTTTTGGGTTTTCGCTTGCGCTTGGCAACACGTTGCAGTTTGCGGGCGGCAATCTGGTGAGCGCGCTGCTGGCCTTCAATGTTGGTGTGGAGCTAGGGCAACTTTTCGTGCTCGCACTCACGCTTCCCATGCTCTGGCTGGTGCGGCGTTACGTTGGCGCAACGCGTGAGCGGCTGATCACCATTGTTGGTTCGCTGTTTGTTGCGCACACGGCGTGGCATTGGACGACCGAGAGGAGTGCGACGCTGGCGGAGTTTCGGGGGCGAGTTGGATTACCTGCTTGGGACGGAAGTTTGGCGTTAAGTATGATGCGAGTTGCGCTTATGGTGGCGATCGCATTGGCTGTGGCGCTTGCACTTCGACAGATTCTTCGTGTGCCGCGTCGGTCGTGATTGATGCGCGCCGTCCCAAGTACCCGGAGCCTCCGCACTGTGCCAGCTATCGTCAAACTTCTCGCGCCACTCGCACTCATCGCGACGCTGACGGGCGCCGTCTGGAAGCGTGATGGTATGCGCAGTCTCAACGATGCGCCCACAATGCGCGCCGCAATGACCGTGGATGAGCAAGTTGATCAGGCAGCGACTGCGATTGTCGCTCGGCATCAGCGCGTAAGTTCGCGCGCCGACACCACACGTCGCACGACTATGGATGGTGTGTACACCACCGCGCAGGCCACCAGCGGTAGCGATGTGTTTGCGGCGCAGTGCCGAAGCTGTCACACGCCAACGGCGCACACCGGTCCCCCGTTTAGAAACAAATGGTATGGCCGCACATTGGGCGAACTCTTTGGCTATCTCCGGCGCGAGATGCCAAAGAATGAACCCGGCTCCATGAGTGACGACGAGTACGCGAAAGCGCTTGCGTACCTGTTGCGTATGAATGGTATGCCCGCTGGCGACGAACCGCTGGTCGCCGACTCTGCCGCGTTGCATCGTATCCGTCTCGACTCCGTTCGCGCTGCTCCCTCCACGCCAGGTACTCGTCGATGAACACGCGTTTTTCTATCATGTCAGCGATGCTGCTTGCAACATCGCTGCACGCGCAGATGCCACGCGCTGACGGTGCTCCGGGTGGAGCAGTTGCCGTTGCTGCGCCGCAGACGTTGGTGCGCGGTAATGTGCCGGGCGAGTGGCGTTATTGGGGCGGTGATGCGCACAGTTCGCGCTATTCGCCGTTGGATCAGATCACGGCAGCGAATTTCAATTCGCTCAAAGTCGCGTGGCAATGGAACGCCGGCGCATTTGGCCCTGATGAGTACTATCGCACGACGCCGCTGTATGCGAACGGACGTTTGTTCACCGTCGCGACAACACGACGATCGGTGATGGCCATTGATCCGGAGACCGGCGAAACGTTGTGGATGTATCGACTGGATGAAGGAATTCGCTGGCAGAAGGCGGCGCGACAGTTCGCCGGTCGCGGGCCCACATACTGGACCGATGGTACGGTTGAGCGCGTGATCGTTGTGACACCGGGCTATCACATGGTGTCGCTGGATGCGAAAACAGGCCGTCCTGATGCGGCGTTTGGTACCAACGGCGTCGTCGATTTGCAAGATGGTCTTGGCTATCCACTGGTGCCGCTTGCAGTGGATGATTCAGGCGCGCTTGTGATCTCAGATGCGGCGCCGGCGCGGCGTGCGAAACCGGGCGAGACGTGGGATCCAGTGAAGAAGATTGGTGCCGATGGTACTGTCGGCATTGATCCAGTGAATGGACAAATTGCGGCGAGTTCACCGGCGATTGTAGTTGATGATGTGATCGTCGTCGGCAACTCATCAATCCATGGCTACTATCCAATTCGCGTTCGGAATATTCCCGGTTTCGTTCGCGGATTCGACATTCGAACTGGCAAACAAATTTGGAAGTTCAATCTCGTGCCGCAGCCGGGCGAGTTTGGCGCAGAGACGTGGCAGAACGGTTCAGCGATTGGCACTGAAGGTGTAGGGAAGAACGACGCGTGGGCTACATACTCCGCTGATCCGGAACTCGGCCTGGTGTACATCCCGGTTGGCATGCCGTTGATGGACGAATACGGCGGACATCGTCCCGGGAATAATCTGTACGGCAATTCGCTGGTTGCATTGGATGCGAAAACCGGTGTACGGAAGTGGCACTTCCAGATGGTGCATCACGACATCTGGGATTACGACACGCCGATGGCGCCGAATCTGATTGACGTCACCGTGAACGGCATGCGACGGAAAGCGATCACGCAAAGCACGAAGCAAGGGTGGCTCTACACCTTTGATCGTGTCACGGGCGAGCCGATCTGGCCGATTGTCGAGACGCGCGTGTTGCAGAGTGACATACCCGGCGAGGTGACGTCGCGCACGCAACCAATTCCGAGTAAGCCTGCGCCGTATTCACAGCAAGGATTGTTGGCCGGCGACGTGATTGACTACACGCCCGCAATTCGCGATTCGGCAATGAAGATGGCGCAACGGTGCCGCATGGGTGCGTACTTCATTCCCGCTGTCACGACTGACGGCACCAGCCGCACCGGATTGCGGTGCTCATGGTATGCACCAGGTGCATCGGGTGGCGTCAATATTGATGGTGGCGCAGCCTTTGATCCCGAAACGGGCATGCTATATGTCGCGGCGCTGAGCGGTTTGTCGACAATCGGTTTGCAGAAGGATCCATGCAGCGAGTTTCGATACAGCTCGCCGCGCGACAACTGCGGATTGCTTGGTGCCGTGGCACCGCCTCCTGGCTATGTGGCACCAACTGCGCGTGGCGGAGGATTTGAAGGTCGCGCGAACGCCTCGATGCTCGGCGGCGTATCGATCTTGAAGCCGAAAGAACTTGGCGGCATTACTGCGTATGATATGAATAGTGGTGACAAGCGTTGGTGGATTCCGAATGGCGGAATGGTGCCCGTTCGGAGCACCGATTCGCTCTTCGCGGGCGTCACATTGCCGCCACGCGCTGCTGGTGGTCAAGCGCAGATTATGCTCACCAAAAATCTTCTGGTGTATGGAACCGGTCGTTCAGGTGGTGTACCGAACGCAAAGCCGCAACTGTTTGCAGTCGACAAAGCAACCGGCCGACAGGTTGGTGCTGTGGAGATTCCGTCGCGTACTACTGCAGTGCCAATGACGTTTATGCACAACGGCAAACAGTACATCGTATTCGCGATGGGCGCGGGGGCTGGGACAGCGTTAGTGGCATTGCGGCTGCCGTAACATCAGCTTTCGCGGTACGCAAACCCACAACGCGTCGTGAGTTCGTTTACGGCGCGCGCTCGTAACGCTTGAGCGCGCGCGGCCCCACTTCGGCACCGTAAATCACGCCGCGCGAATCCACTGCAATACCTTCGGCGGCGCTGGTGTTACGCGTATCAGTAGCTGGATCGGGAATGAACGCCGTGACTTCACCCGTGCGCGCACTCCCGATCCGGATACCGCGCTTCCATTCCGGTCGATTTGGCGCGATTGATCCTGATTCTGAATCGGCCACGTACAGCACGTCGTTACGATCGATGAATAATCCGCTCGCGCGTGAGAACTGAAACCACGTGTCGAGTAGCGCACCACTTTGCGAGAAGATCTGAATGCGATTGTTGGTACGATCGGCAACAAAAAGTCGGCCGCGCGAATCCATCGCAAGTGCGTGCGGCTGATCAAACTGGCCTGCGCCGGTGCCTTTGCTGCCCCAACTTGTCAGCAGTTTCCCGCGCTTGTCGAACTTGAGAATGCGCGCATTGGCACTGTCGCTCGACGCGTGACCCTCGGCAACAAAGATGTCGCCATTCGGTGCGACATGTACCGCGTTCGGCTGGAAGAAAAATCCTGGATCACGCGCACCACCCTCGCTGCCAAGTCGCATCAGCAGTGCGCCCTGCGGCGAAAATTTCAACACCTGATGACCAAAAATTTGCGCGGGCATCACAGACGGTGGTGCATTTGCAGGTGCGTTGCGTACCGCAGCAGGCTTGTTGTCTCTCCCGTCAACAATCCAGACATTACCTTCAAAATCAACGTGAATTCCGTGCGGCCAGTTAATTAACCCTTTGCCGAATGACCGCACCAGACTGCCGCTCGCGTCGAACAACATCACCGGATCGAGATCCGAACCGACGCAACTATTCTGACCGCAGCGTTCGGCTACCCACACGCTCACGCCATCTTTGTCGATCGCGACAGCACTGGTTGAGCCCCATGTGCGCGGCGCAGGAAGTTTGGCCCATCCTTCAACGGTGCGATACGGGTTGGGCCGGTCGTTGATTGGTACGACTGCCGACTGCGCACGCGCATGGGATACGAATGCGAACGACGTGACTGCTGCGCCTATGCAAACACGTGCCAGAATGCAGTGCATCATTCGTCCTCTCCCGGTCTCGGTGTCGTCGCAGCGGGCGTTACGTCGTACGACTCCGTCGGGAACTTGAAGGCTTCCGCCAGCGCCAGATCACCACGATCGCCGGTCACGCGTGACGCAACGTAGTCGCCCATCACGATCGAAAATTTGAAACCTTCTGCTTGCCCCATACCGGCAATCCACGCATTCGTTGTCTCTGGAACGTTATCAACAATGAAGTTGCGATTGACGCTCATTTCGTAGTGACAGGCGCGCGTTTCAATGAGCGGTGCATCAGCGAGCGCAGGAAAATATTTCGTCAACACACGTCGCGAGCCATCAATACGATCTTGGTTTGACCACCGTGCGCTCAGATCCGGATCTTGCTGACGCGGATCGATCACCGCTGCGGGCGGTGGCGGTGGCGGCGGCGGCGCATCGTCACTTTCGGCCGTACGCTGTGGTGCTGGTGGCGCGAGCGAACCGCGCACACGAAAGCCGCGACTGTCTACCGGCAACTCCGCCCAACCGGTCACGCCGGGCACATTCCAACTCGGCAAATTCGGAAAGGTGAATCGACTGTCACCCATCGGCGTGCCAAAGTAGCAGACATGGCCTAACGGTAGGCGAGTTTTGTTGCGCATCGCGTCGGGAAAAACTTTCTCCATCCATGGGCCGCAGCAGAATACGTACGCGTCAGCAGTAAGACGTGTACCATCGCCGAGTGTGATGCCATCCATTTTACCGTTACGAATTGCGCCCGGCGTGACGCGACCAAGCTGAAAAGTGACACCCGCGTCACGCGCCAGTGCAACTGCCGCTTGGATTGAATCACGCGCACGAGCGACGCCAGCATCGGGCTCGTAGATGATGATCTCGTTGCCGTCGCTTTTGATATGCGGCCAGCGTCGGGTGGCTTCAGCGGCATTCAGCATTTCAAATTTGACGCCTTGCGCCGTCCACAATTCTTGCGTCTTGGTCGTGAAACTCTCCGCCTTCTCGCGCAGAATGACATCGCCAGTTGTAAAGAAGAATCGCGTGCCGAATCGTTTCGCATGTTCCGCGTCAAACTCGCGCCACTTCTGTAAACTTTTGCGCGCCCATTCCGTCCACAACGCAGGCGTGAGCGTGCGATCGCCATACGACGAGCGAATCCCACGCGTTTCGTCACCACTGGTGGATCGAGAGTTTGCTGCGCCGTACTGATCGATGAGCGTGACGCGATTGCCAGCTTTTCGCAGCTTGAGTGCCGTGAACGCACCCCACGCACCGGCTCCAATCACGATCACGTGGCTGGACGCGCGCGCTCGACCTTTGGTTGATTCGGGCAGCGCGATACTTGCGGCCGCGTTGGCCGGCGTTGCTGCGGCGAGCAGCGCGCCTGTGCCGAGCGATGCGATGCGGAGAAAGTCGCGTCGGGGGAGCGTCGAGTCGCGCGGGGCTGAGTCGTCTGACATCGCTGGGAGCTAGGGCGGGAGTGCAGAAAAGCCTGTGGCGCGAAGATCGCTGGCGCGCGCGGGCTTTGCAATACGCTGTACCGTTACGGCTTGCCTGTGGTCTGCGCTGCGATCAGCTTCCTGCGTATGTGTACTCGTTTTATTCATCGCTCAGTTGCCGCTGCCGCACTGCTCGTGGCTGCGAGCGCCGCTCAGGCACAGACCACAGCAGGTGTTGTCGATTCAGCAGCGTTACGACAGGTGGAAATTGGCGGGCAATGGTTTCAATCTGCGTGTATTCAGTGCCACGCTGTTGGGGCAATGGCCAACGCTGACTTCCGTCTCAAATGGAGCGGTCGAAACGCATATGATTTGTATGAGACTATTCGTTCGCAGATGCCGCAGAGCAAGCCTGGATCGCTGACGAATGGGACCTACGCGGCGATTGTTGCGTATCTGCTGAGCGTGAACGGTATGCCGGTTGGTTCGCGCCGCTTGTCGAGCGACAGTTTGGCGCTGGCGTCGCTTCGCTTGTCTTTTCCAGCGGCATCCGCCGCATCACGTCGTTAACCGAGGCTTCGCTATGCGTCGTTCGTTCTGTATTGCAACACTGATGGTGTGCGCATCTGTCGCCGTCACCGTTGCACCGGCACACGCGCAGGTGCGCGAGGCGATTGGTCAATCGTCGCCAACGCTGACACCAGCGATCAAGGTTGGCAATTTGGTTTTTGCGTCGGGGCAATTGCCGTCACGCGGTGCAAACGCGGATACCACAATTCAGGGTCAGACGCGCAGCACGTTAGAGAATGTGAAGCGCGTGTTGGAATCTGCCGGCGCGACGATGGAGAACGCGGCCAAGTGCACGGTGTTTCTGGTTGAGGGGAGCGATTTTCAAGGGATGAACGCGGTGTATCGCGAGTTTTGGCCGGTGGCACCTCCGGCTCGGACGACGGTGGTTGTGAAGGCGTTGGTGGTGCCGGGGGCAAAGTTGGAGATCGAGTGTGTGGCGGTGGTGGCGGGGCGGTAGCGAGGGTAGCTCGGAGCGGAACCTCGTCGAGCTGCTGCTCTGCAACTCCGTCGGGATGATTATCCATCGCCCTCGATAATTTTATATGCAATATTTGGGTGCTTAAGCTAGATAGCGTATTGTTTATGCACTCTTCATCGTTTTGGTTTGCATTGCGTGGACTGTTCTGCTATAATACATGAAATTTAGACGTTTACGCCATCTAACTATCTGTATTGTAGGCTTTAAAGCATGGAGACCCCACTACCACTCCCCGTCGAACGCACCCTCCGGCGGCTGGGTGAAAACATCTCGCGTGCTCGACGCCGACGGCGATGGACCCAAGTCACTTTCGCCGAGCGAATCGGTACGTCGCTGAATACCGTTCGGCGCCTAGAGGAGGGCCACCCTGGCACCGCGTTGCAACACCTCGTACGCACCCTGCAAGTCTTTGGCGAACTCGATAAGTTCGCGGCCCTCTTGGATAGCGCCGAAGACAGCATTGGACTCGTCCTTATGGACGAAGCGTTGCCACAGCGCGTGCGCAGATCGCGAAGTTCGCCGAAGAACGGTGGCGAGTTCTAAGCAGCCCGCAGCGAATGCTTAAACGACCGACTCGCGTTGCGAAACCAAGCCTGAAGACAACTGCGGCAATGGAAATCTGTCTCGGCGAAACTCCGGTGCAGGTCGGACGACTCGTATACGTCAAAGATGGGACGCGCGAGTTCTCTCAGTTTGCGTACACGCAAGAGTGGCTCGAAGACCCGCGTGCATTTAACGTCTCACCAGAGCTCTCGCTTCGAAGCCTTGAGTACCAGATTCGCAAAGCGCCAACCAACCTAGACTCGTGCTTCTTTTTCGCGTTGGCTGATACGGAACCGGACAGTTGGGGACGACGGATCATTGCGCGTGCACGCGCCAAAGATCGCTACGACAACCCGGCGCTTGGTCCGCCTTCCGAGCTCGATTATCTGTGCGCTGTCGATGACCACAGCCGCATCGGTGCGTTGCGACTTCGTGATGCTACGCAACGTTTCGTCGGTAGCATGGAGCACGGTCGCCGAACAACGCCAGCGCTGCTTGATCTAGCGCGGATTCTGCATGCATCGCACGCATTTGAGAAAGACGACGAGTCGGCCACCGAATTGCGATATCTTCTCGGCAACGGGACGTCGCTCGGCGGCATGCGCCCCAAGAGCACCGTTCTCGACGCGGATGGTTCGTTGGCACTTGGCAAGTTTCCGAGTGTCGGCGACGAGCGCAATGTCACACGTGCTGAAGTCCTCACGCTAAAGCTGGCGATGGCAGCAGGCATCGACGCTGCACAAGCGCGCATCGAAATGGTGGACGGCGCTCCGGTTGCGATCATCCGTCGCTTTGACCGGAGCATTGCTGGTGCGCGCATCCCGTACATCTCAGCCGCCACACTATTGCAAGCGGAGCGCGGCGATTCACTTACGTACACCGATCTCGTTGACGCGATGCGTTCCGCCAGCGCGGATTTCGGAGTAGATGCCATGGCACTCTGGCGCAGGCTGCTCTTCAATCTGTTGGTGACCAACGTCGATGACCATCTCCACAACACTGGGTTCCTGTACGTCGGTCAGGGCCAATGGAGATTGTCACCGGCGTTTGATCTCAACCCGTTTCCAGACAAAGCGCGCGAGTCGAAAACGATGCTTAGCGAAGACACTGGCCCAATTACATCGGTCAAGATGTTGCTCGCCGCTGCACCGCGTTTCGAGCTGCAGCCAGCGCAAGCGGCGCTCGCGCTCGCCGATGTAGTCCGCGCAGTTGATCGGTGGAAAGAAGTGGCGCTCTCGCCCGAGGTAGGTCTGACGAAGAAGGAGTTAGCAGACTTCGCGAACGCATTTGAGCACGAGCAGATACTCGCGGCACGAACGGCGCTCAAGTGAGCGATGCAATCCGCGCACAGCCGTTGTAGAAGCGCTCGCAGGTCTCAGCACTCTGCGGCTGAACAGCGTCCCCGCGCCCTGTGCTACGTCATCGCCACCGCCTGCCTACGTCATCCGACGTATTTCCGCCTGAACCGCGCCTGCCGATCATAGGGGACGTCACCAACCGACTCCCCACTGAGGCACCGCCATGTCACGCTCCGACCGCAACGTCTTTCGCACCGCGATCATCGCCGCGGCACTCGCGGTGCTCTTCGGTTCCGCCTTCCGCCTAGGTGCGCAGAGCACCACGCAAGTGACAACGCAAGTCACAACGAAAGACTCCATTGCACGCAGACGCATTCAACCGCTGCCAGCACTCGGCTCGGCACCGGAAACGGGATTTCAATACGGCGCCACTGTACTCGCGGTGTGGGAACCGGCGGCGCAGCTGAAAACACGACCGTCGTCGATACTCGCATCAGCGTTGCGAACGGCGGAAAATCAAACGCGCATTCGTATTGAAGGTGAACGCTGGTCGCGTGGCAACGATCGTCGCATTGCAGGTAGCGTGCAATGGCAAAAGTTTCCGTTGCCATACTTTGGTATCGGTGATCAAGCAGCGAAATCCGCAGAAGAAACATTTACGCCGACGGGCACAGAAGCCATCGCGACGCTTCAGCAGCGCATCAGCGGCACGTGGTACGCGACCGTCGGCGTGCGACACCTCAATCAGCGCATCACCGCTGACTCCGTTGGCGTCCTGCGCAACAAGCAGGTACTCGGCAGCACTGGTGGCGCGCTTACCGAATGG
>JANNWU010000238.1:0-1750 GCA_031408755.1 Gemmatimonadaceae bacterium
CGGTCGGCCGTCAGTGGACGTCACTCGGCCGCGAATAGTCGCTCGCCCTCGACGCACAGTTGTGACTAACGCGCTATCCGTTGTAGAATCGACCGCAAGCCGAACCCGCTCAATTGCAGCAATCGAGAAATCTTGTAGCGCGTAGCCAGCGTCAGACACACTCACTTCGATCGCACCGGTAGAATCGGCACCGCTCCACGACACGGCGCGGAGTGTACTGCTTGCAGGTACACAGCACATACCAAAACTTCCGAGCGTATCAGTCTTCGCGACGATGCGCCGTTGCTCCGTGAACATCTTCCCTTTCTGGAGCACCCACTCCGACCACTCCACTGAGACAGAAGCGTTCGCGAGTACCGCATCATCAGACGCGCCGCGAATTTCACCGGTTATTACACCGCGATCGTTCGCTAATGCCGCGCCACAGATCATGCCAACCAACGTCCGCGCCGACGGTGTCGCGAGCGTAAGCGAAACGACAGCCGAGTCGATGATCGCAATGCGCAGCACCGCGGGATCAAATCGCAACGAATCAGTCACGGGATGGAGGAACGACGCTAACCAACTCCCCGACTCCACACTGTCGATCTGGAATTTGCCCACACTGTCCGTGAGCGCGCTTCTACCGATGGACGGATCGTCGGCGCGGACGATGCGCACGGTCGCACCCGGCAACGGCCTAACCGATACGCTATCCCACACAACGCCCACGATTCGTGAATGCACAGCCGCTTGCTGCGGATGGGCTGTCGTTGGCCAGACGGCGACCAGAGCGGCCAGCGCCAAAGGCAAGAGCGAACGCGGTAGTTTCATCCCCAGTCCTCACGGGTTCGTCAGAGCTCCACTTGCTCACCAAGTGGCACAATGTGTTCACTTCATCCATGCAAATTGTCGAACTGTCCGCGAACCGGCTACTTCTCTCGCGTCGTCCATGGTTTGTCCCACTTCTCTGTTTCGGGATGGCGAGTGCTTTGTGCATGAAAGCCGTACGTCCGGAGCCGGAGCGAACTCTCGGCGCGTGGGTAGTTCTCGCTACTGCGATCGTAAGCTGCGTGGCAATGACATGGCTATCAGCCGATCGCGTTTCAATGCGACTGGATCGGTCGGACGGCAAATTCTCATGGACTCGGCGTTTTGGCTTGGGATTTCGCGATCGGACCGGCCAAGTTCCGCTGGTGGAGGTGCGGCGTGCAGTCGTCACATCACACGATTCTGGCGATGGTCCGTCGTGGCGCGTTGAGCTGGATGTGGCCGCCGACAGAATTCCGTTGCTTGATGCGTATTCCGGAACGCAAGCCGAGAACGTTGCACTTGCCGAGCGAATCAATCAATGGCTTGCAGGCAGGTCGACGACGACACCGTTGCTGTAGCGCGCGAACATACGTTTTTCATCGCGATCGCATCCAAGCCGCTACACAGCGCGTTCGCCATTCTCGGCGCCGCCGCCACTCAGAATTGTTTGCGGCTCCCACGTGCGCAGAAATTGAACGAAGTCATCGCGTGCGAGCGGCTTCGAAAAGAAGTATCCTTGCCCAACGGTGCATCCTAACCGCCGCATCTGATCCAGCTGTTCGCGCGTCTCCACACCTTCGGCAACCGTGCGCATGGACAAGCTTTCACCAATGGACACGATTGCGCGCGCAACGCCGTCGGATACAATTGGCGTCTTGTTCCACGAAACGAAACTGCGATCCACTTTCAGCACATCAATTGGATACCGCCGCAGATACGCCAGCGACGAATAGCCGGT
>JANNWU010000239.1:0-7328 GCA_031408755.1 Gemmatimonadaceae bacterium
TGTTAGTTACAGGCAAGACATGGACAGGATTCGCCAACAGCGAAGAAGTCTTCGCCGACAGTTTTGTTGGCTCGCGTATTCAACCGTTCTGGATTGAAGATGAGGCGCGCAGGATCGCAGGCACAAATTTCGTTGTCGATCAACGCTTCCGCGAGTTCGCCGTGCGTGATGGATTGCTTGTCACTGGGCAGCAGCAGTACTCTGGCGCGGCCGCAGCGCAGCTTGTCGTGCATGCGTTGGGGCGCTAATCGTGCACGCTGCAAGCTTGGCCAGTTCTGGACCAGAGCATGATCAGCCGGTAACGGTTGTCGTTACGCGTAAGGTCAAATTTGGTCGCGAAGCGGACTACGAAGCGTGGCTTGCACGTTTGCTGCGCGACGTTACCGCGTTGCCAGGATACCTTGGCGCAACTGTACATCGTCCTGCGTCGGTCGGCTCTCGCGAATACACCAGCGTCTTCCGATTCGATTCTGTCGCGCACTTGCGTGCCTTTGAGAACAGCGATCTTCGGCGTCTGGCACTCGCCGACGTCGCGAGCGTGGTTGAAGCTGACGCAGCGTGGCAACAATACACTGGTCTGGAGTTCTGGTTCGCCGCGCCCGTTGGCACCGTCGTACCGCAACCATCGCGTGCGCGAATGGCGTTGCTCATGATTGCGGTTGTCTACTTGCTCGTGCTGTCCATTGGTAGCCTTGTGGGGCTGGTACTCAGTTCAGCGCCGTTCGCCGTGCGGTTATTGGTAACGATCACGATTGAAGTGGCGCTGATGACGTGGGTGATCATGCCGCGACTGACACGCTGGCTGGCGGGATGGATTTATCCGACGCGGCGGGTTACGACGTGACGCTAAACTACTATTGAGTGTGATGCCGAATCTTTTGGGCTCGCCTGACGCTGCGGGTATCGAAGGGGTACTGAGCTGCCTGCCGCGAAGCCTCGTTCAGTGAACGTGACGATCAACGAGGTAAATCAGGCCCCAATGCCACCGGAAATTCAACGCTATGCAAGACGTTGACGTTGCGACTGCCGCGCGAATTGTTGTCGGCTGCGTCTGGATTTTTCATGGCCTGTACAGCAAGCTGCTGCGCGGTATTCCCCGACATCGCGCCATTGTTGCGCGCGTGCTTGGTGAGCGTCATGCGGATCTCGCAACAAATGTGATCGGTTTCGGCGAAATAGTTCTCGGAGTCTGGTTCATGACCGGCTGGCTGCCGATGCCATGTGCCGCCATTCAAACGGTTGCGCTGATCTCAATGAATACGCTGGAGATCGTGCTTGCTGCCGATCTCCTGATCTCCGCACTCGGCATGCTGGTGTTAAATGCGGGATTGCTGGCGCTGGTCTGGTACGCGGCTACCGCAGCGCGTTCGTGATTTCACCGGTATTACCGCGTGCCGAGTTCAGTCATGTATGTGTCGCGCACGTCCGGGTACGCGCGGCGAACGCCACCGCTATCCGATGCGCCCAATCTGCACGAGCCCGCAGACGGCGAACAGCGCTGTCAAGCCGGGCCAGACGAACGAAAACACCACGTGCATGATGGTTTCCGACCGCTTGCCGCGCCACAGCGCTGTTGGGTAGATGAACCACTGCGTGAAGGCCCGAAGCATCCAGAACGCAGCGAGTGACCAGGTGATCCACGCACCGGCGAGGGAGCGGACAAGAAAGATCTGCGGCGCAAGTATCG
Source organism: Gemmatimonadaceae bacterium (assembly GCA_031408755.1). Lineage (GTDB taxonomy): Bacteria > Gemmatimonadota > Gemmatimonadetes > Gemmatimonadales > Gemmatimonadaceae > JACMLX01. Next base: position 1,688 of record JANNWU010000239.1, read on the forward strand.
CCGGTACACCAATCAGTACCAGCACAGCGCAAATGAAAAAGGTGTGCACGTGAAAGATTGATGCATTCGCGGCCGACATGCGTCGCGCCTCTTCTTTCCAGTTGAGATAGTGTCCCATCGGGAGATGGGCCACGGCAAGTGTGATTAGCCCTGCACCAGCTAGGCGCAAGAGCAATGTCAACCAATCAGTCATGCGTGCTCCAGAACGAAAATGCGGACCCACGGTGTCACGCGGTATTCGTCGCGCGCACGAAGCTCCGCGCTTTCCCAACTGCGCCGCCATGTCGCGATCGAATGGAAGTGCAGCGCGCCGGGGCCGAATGCAAGCGCGTTTGCGAGATCACGAACATGCTCCACCATGATGATGCGACCACCACGATCTGTCGTTCGCCGCGCCTCCGTAAACCACTGCGTGCGTTCGTTTTCACTGCGCAGTTCGTGGATTGCAAGCATCGCAACGACAACGTCTGTCGATCTGGATGCGGTTGGCCACGCGTTAAATGGTGCCGACACCGTACCTGGCGCAGCAGGGCAATATGTTCTCGCACGCTGAATCGAGGGCTCGCGCATCCGGACTGGATCGTAGTGATCAAGCACCGTCCAAGCCGTGGCTGGCGTACGCTGACGAAGCAACCCGGAACATTCATCAAAACCCGTCTGACAGAATGTGGCGGCGCGAACATCGAGACCATGAACGGCGCGCGTCAACCACGCGAAGCGATACAAGTCGGAGCGATCATAGATAAGGTGCGAGACGGCGAGAGAGACTACCATACCTCCGCCCAGACTCACCGCACTGAGCGCGAAGAGCGCGCGCAATGCTGTTGTCGTGGCGAACGCTACGCCTGCCACTGCGACAACAGTCAGGGTCGCAGCGATAGCGAACATGGGCCAGTTAAACCGCACGATGTTGCTGACGCCGTCGAATGGCCCGCGCGTCATGTCGCAGAGTCGTGTACGGAAACTACGCGGCCGCGCTTCCACCGGTACGCAACGTCTTCCACAATAAAAGCATTTGCAAGATGCGGCGTGGCGTCGCACAATGGCGCGGTGTCAAAGAGTGAGACTCGCCAAGCGTCAACATTGATTGGCCGTGGCTCCCAGTGTTGCCTGCTGCCTTCCACCACGACCATCGCGGTAGCGCCCTCGGGGCTGAAAGTGAACGGCATTGGTCCGGCGAAACGTCGTGCGGCCGACCAGTCGTGAAACGGCGATCCCGCCGGTAGCGCGACATCGTGATCCGGCACACTGAAGGTGACATCAAGCGTGATCGCGCCACTGCGATCCACCGTCTGTACGTGTGTCGTAGTTCCGTGCTGACGCGTGTGCACCGCGACGTGCTGGTATCGATAGCCTGTCATCAGATTACCAGCCCATACCATGCGCCGTCGATCTGTGTCGCTCTGCAGAATGCGCAGGCCGCGAAGTCGTCGACCGGAGGGTTCTTGCAAACGGGTGAACACACGATAGCCAGCGAGAAAGAATTGTTGCCCCAGAATGGACGGAAACCCCGCTGGCCGAAGTTCGCGCGTCCAGACCATCGCGACAGTAACGAAGGCAAGACCCTCATGTGTGTCGATCGATAGTGACGATGGCACCAGAGAGCGTACGACCGCTTCAGGGAAAGCAAACGACAGCGCGACCGCGCGATCAAAATGCGCTTCGACTGGAAACGGGTGCCGCTTCAGCCATGATGTAAGGGACAGCACGGGCTCCTTGCAACTTCGTCAAGTAATACGCACACCGCATCGAGATCTGAGAAGTATGGGGCGAGTTCGGCCGTAACGCGAGAATGTACGACGACATCCGCACTCTCCCTGTCGCTCTGCCGCATCACGGATAGCGGCGAGCGGATATCCGTCGCATACTTGAGAGACGCTGCTCGCAACGATTCCCGAATTCACCACGCAACGATGCTTCGCCATATCGCGATTGCGCTTTTCGCACTGACTCCCGCACTGTTGCGTTCGCAGGCGTCAGCGCAGTACTCACCGCACGCACCGACGGCAATTGAAGTGCGTCACGCTCCACTACTGCGTCACGTCGTCTTGTTCGCATTTAAACCGACCGCCACACGCACTGATATCGCAAAGATTGAGGCCGCATTCGCGGCGCTGCCTGCGCAGATCCGCGAGGTGCGTGGCTTTGAATGGGGCACAAATGTCAGCCCCGAGAATTTGGCGAATGGATTCACGCACTGCTTCGTGGTGACGTTCGCTGACGCTGCGGGTCGCGATGCGTATTTGCCGCACCCGGCGCATAAAGCATTTGTGGCGATGGCCGGTCCATCTATCGACAAGGCGCTGGTGGTGGACTTCGTTGTGAGTCCATGATTCGGTGATCGGTTGCTAGTCGCTGGTTCGGTACGGGTTGCGCGCCAGTCATTCTCGCAGATAGAGAATTCAGGCGTCACTCCAGCCGAAGCTCGCATTCCTGCGTGCTTCGGCGGATTGACTTCTCGACGGATCGCGTCTCAGCATTCCCCATCGAGTTGTCATGCACGTGTCTTACGATTGCGTCCATTCATCCCGCGCAAACACACTTCGCTCACTCGCCAGCGAAGCCGCCGTCAAATGTGCCGTGACATTCGCCGTCGTCTTGAACACATCAGGGATCACATCCACTGCGATCAACACGCCGACTGCTTCCGCCGGCAAGCCAAGCCCCACCAGCACCGGCGACAGAATGAACAAACTGCCCGACGGAATGCCTGGTACACTGAAACTGAGCAGCGTTGATGTCACGATCACCGTTCCAAGCGTGACGACATCGATCGGCACGCCATACAATTTGCCTAAGAAAATGACGCCCACCACCCACGCCATCGGCACGTTCACACGAAAGATTGACACCGCGAGCGGCAGCACAAATCCGCTCGCGGCAGCATCCAGACGCAGCTGACCCTGCGCCGCGCTGATCATCATTGGCAGTGCGCTCAGCGATGAGCGCGAACCCGCCGCGATCGCCTGCGCCGGTGCCGCTGCGCTGAGAAACGTGCGGAATTTCTGTCGGCCGAGCAGCACCACCACCGGATATAGTAGCGCAGTGAACACAATCAAAACGATGGACAGCGTCGCGATGTACCGTGCGAGTAAACCGACGCTCGCAACGCCCAACCGCGCGCCGAGCGCGAAGGTCAGCGCCAGCACTCCGATCGGCGCCAGCACCACCACCCAGCTCACCACCACCAGCAACGCGTCTGTGATGCCGCGGCAGAACGTGATGACCGCATCGCGTCGATCGGCAGCGATTTGTTTCAGCGCGAATCCCAACGCAAGCGAGAACACTACAAGCGGCAGCAATGCGCCATCAGCCGCCGCTTTCACCGGATTGACCGGAATCATCTCAATGATGCGCTGACTAAGCGATGGCAGCGTTGGCGTTGCACCAACCACAGTCGCCGTGGCGCGGATGCGAGCGGCCACCTCTGCGGGCAATACGAAATCTGCAAATGCCAGTTGTCCAATCAGCATTGCCAACACGCCGCCGCTGAGCAGCAGCACGACGAAAACAAAGACCGCGCGCACCATCGCGCGTTTCAAATCTGCGGTGGCGCCAGTTCCCGCCACCGACGCAACTGTCAACGTGGCAATGAGCGGAATAACGGTCATGCGGATGGCGTTCGTCCAGAGCGTTCCAATCATATCGGCCAGCGGTACGGCGGAGGACAGCACACCGTCAGGCTGTGTGCCGAATACCATGCCAAGCGCTAGGCCAATTGCGAGCGCGAGCAACACGCGGAGTGATTGGCTCTGGATCATTATTGCGACAAGGTCGTATGGACAGGATCACCACAGTCGTGCAGCTAGCAACACGCGCCCTGGGACCCGATTGTCAGCGGGTGAAGCGCCGCGCGGACTGTTGTGCACAGTTTAGTCCAACCCGCGACGCTGTGCGCGCTGTCACGACCAGCGTTGATCGCCCCGTCGAGCGAATGCTCGGCTCTGCGCGGCATCGTCATGCGCGCGATCGTCAGCGGCTGGTGTTACTGAAGTCGGTACTCGATTGCGCTACAACTCGGTCACCAGTTTGTTTGCAGCCGCAATGGGGACGTACTGGTTGATGGCGCGACTCGGCGCTTGAGCACGACCACTGATAAACTCTGGTAAATACGGAACGACCGTAGCTGGACAGCTCGGCGCAAACTCAGACTGGTAGCCGCCCAGCGCTCGTCGCAATCAGCCAGCCAGCAACAACGTCGCGCACAGCGCCAGCATCACGCCCGCTGGCACAGATTTGAGGAGCGGATCCTTCACCTTCAGATGCATCGCGAGCGCGCCAAGCATCAGCAGCGCCACGACGCCCGCAGCAAGCGTCACCGGAAGGCGTATCCACAGCCCGGCAATCAGGATGATGCCTGCAAGAATTTTGAGTGTGCCAACCACGAAGAACATCACCGATGGCAGCCCGTATGCGTCAAACTCTTGGCGCAACGTTTGCGCGGAGCCTCCGCGGTATGCGGTCTGGTTGCCGGCGCGCAGCAGCCAAACATTCAACAGCCCGGCCCCGATGATCAACTGCAGTGCGGTGGACAGTGTGAGAGCAGGCATAGATGTAGAACTCAATCGTGGGTGCGAAGCAAGTCAAGAAGGCTTCAAACAGTGTGGCAACGGCCAATGACGATCACGTACTACATAACGATGATCTCGTCGAGCGTTTTGTTCCTGTGGTATGGCGCCAGCAACCTCTTCAACAATGGTATGGTCGACGATTTTGAGCGATTTGGTCTGAGCCGATACCGGCGTTTCACCGGCGGTATCGAAATGTTGGGTGCCATTGGATTGCTCGCGGGTCTGCTGGTACGACCGTTGGCAGTCGTGAGCGCAGCAGGGCTGTCACTGCTCATGCTCCTCGGTATTATCGCCCGCATCCGAGTGCGTGATCCGTGGATCCAGCTTCTTCCCGCAGCCTTTTTGATGATCGTCAATGCATACTTGGCGTTGTCTCCGCTTGGCCATGGATTGCACTGATTCTTATACCGGTGCGTGAATTTGGATGGCGAGCTTGAGGTAAATCATGAACTCTGTCCTCGTGAGGGCGCGGAGTCGCGGAGAAGGGCAACCGGGTATTTGGCGGCGCGGAGGGGACGGGTGTGGACACGAAAGATGTGACTGGTGTCATTCTCGCGGAAGCGATTGCGCTGCATCGCGAGCTTGGGCCCGGGCTGCTCGAATCGGTGTACGAGGCGTTGCTCGCGCGGCGACTTCAGAAATGCGGCTTTTCTGTGCGCCGTCAGCAGCCAATTCAGTTGCAGTTCGACGGCGTGCGCTTTGACGAAGCATTTCGCGCCGACTTGATCGTTCAGGACATCGTCATTGTCGAGATCAAGTGCGTCGCTCATCTCACGGATGTGTTCGCGCGCACATTGCTCACCTACCTACGCCTCACAAACCTCCCACTCGGCCTGCTCATCAATTTTGGCGGCCTAAAACTGATGGACGGCGTCAAACGCGTGATCAACTCCCCCCGCGACGCGGCTGCACTGGCAGCCACCACAATCAAATTGACACCCCCAAACACGCCCTTCTCCGCGTCTCCGCGCCCTCCGCGCGAACAGTGTTAACGCGGTTCCCTTCCATCAGCCCTTCTCCGCGCCACCGCGCCCTCCGCGGGAACAGAGTTAAAGACGTTCCCGTCCTTC
>JANNWU010000240.1:0-11689 GCA_031408755.1 Gemmatimonadaceae bacterium
CTCGCAGTGCATAAATCATTCGGTACCTACGTTGCAGAAGTGGCCGAGGTGTCGCTGGTGGATAGCGTACCAAAAGTGCATCGTGTCGTCTGCGCCGTTGACTGCGGAATTGTGGTCAATCCAGACATCGTGCGTGCACAGATGGAAGGGTCAATCGCGTTCGGCTTAGGAGCCGCACTCTACGGTGAGGTTGAGATCGACGCAGGCCGCGTAGTCACTACCAACTTTGATACGTATCGTGTCCTTCGTCAGCGCGAAATGCCGAAGGTGGAAGTGCACATCATTCACTCAACTGAGCCGCCTACTGGCGTTGGAGAACCGGGTACGCCGCCGATCGGACCGGCGGTTGCGAATGCGCTGTTCGCGCTGACCGGAAAGCCCGTGCGACGCGCGCCTCTCGCCAGCTAAGACGCCAGGACTCGCGAGCTAAGACACGAGGTTATGCGAGCAAAGACCCGAAGAGTCGCGAGTTATGACACGAGGTTCTGCGAGCAAAGACGCGAAGAGTCGCGAGTTAAGATGCCAGGACGCGCGGGCGCGACAAGACTGTGGCGAACAGGCGCTTGCATCCACACCACTGATGCGCGAACGTTCTCGCGTCTCATTCCTTGAGTGCACATGTCGAAATTCATAGCAGCGCTCAGCGCATTTTTTATGCTGATGGCATCAACGGCCGCCGCGCAAACTACCACGCTGCTTCCCCTTCGGCTGGTCACACCAGCGTGGCTCGACGCACATCGTCGCGACGCGAACCTCGTCATCATCCAAGTCGAGATGGGACCGGCGAAGTCTGTTGCACGGATCCCCGGCGCACGGCTGCTCGCGTATCGCTCGCTGATCGTCGAGCGCGACGGACTAAGCACCGAACTTTCCGCCCCCGAGCAGTTGCGCGCGACCTTCGAAGCACTTGGCGTGTCGGATTCATCGCTGGTCGTTGTGATGACGGCACACGAAGCACCGATGGCGGCGCGTGCCCTTCTCTCTCTCGAGTACCTCGGCCACACGCGACTGGCGTGGTTGGATGGCGGCATGCAGCGATGGCAAGCGGAACGTCGCGCGGTCACGACAGATTCTGCGCTCATCACGCGTGGTCGCATTTCCACGCTCCCGCGTACTGATCTCGTTGTGAGCAGCACGTGGATAACGGAGCGCATGAATCAGCCCGGCGTAACGCTGATCGATACCCGCACCGATGGCGAATACATCGGCGCGGGTGAACGACACGGCATGCCGAGCGACGGTCATCTCGGTGGTGCGCGACAGTTGGAATGGGAGCAATTGTTTGTGCCAAACACCATGCAGTTAAAGCCGCGCGCGGAGTTGGCGGCGCTGTATCGCGAGCGAATGCGCACGGGTGATACCGTTGTGACGTATTGCTGGATTGGGTACCGAGCGAGTATGACATACGTCGCCGCGAGAATACTTGGCTTGCCAGCGCGATTCTACGACGGTTCGTATCAGGATTGGCAGCAGCGTAAGCAGCCCGTCACAGCGGGATCAACTCCGTAACGCCGTCAAACCTAGATGCGCACTCGTCGACTTCCAGTTCAGCCAATTCTCTCAGAGCTCGAGGCTGAGGCACGCACGCTATTAGCTGCGTTGCACGCCGGTGACTTAGAGGCTGAGGGTGAGTTGCGCAGCGTGTTTGGCACCACGCGTAATCCGCGTAAAACAAGCCTCGCCGATGCGCAACATACGCTTGCAATTAGCTACAGCGCGCCTGACTGGAATCGTGTCGTCCGCGCATGCCAGCTTGTTGAGCTAATCTGGAGTAACAACGTCGCTGGTGTTCGCGAGCTGATCGTAGCGCATCCGAGCATGCTGCATGAAGCAGTGCTCATTCGCGAAAGTAATTGGGGCATGCCTATGTCATATGCCGCGAACATTGGGCTTGATGAGATGGTCGTGATGCTCCACGATCATGGCGCCACCGATTTAGAGCACGCACTAGGTAGAGCGTCACTTCAGGGCCGAGTGAGCACTGCGCGATTGTTGCACCAATTGCTTGGATCGCCTGTGCCGGCTGACGATGCACTCGGTGGCCCAGCGTACACCTTGAGTGTGCAAGGCACGGCGTTGCTGCTAGAGTTTGGCGCGCGAGTGATCGACGGTGAAGGAAGCAACATCGCGCCTGTCTCCGTCGTGTTGCAGAGCGACAGCCGCAACCCGGCCGCGAAGCACGCCATCTTGGCGCTGTACGCTGAACACGGCTACGCATTTCCCATTACGCCGATGATGGCATTGCACCGAGGGCGCCTTGACCTGCTCGCCGAGCATCTGGAACGCGACCCTGCGTTGCTGCAACGCACGTTCGCGTACACTGAAATTTTCCCGATCGAAATGGGCTGCCACAGTGAACAACTGCCACGCACCACGCTGCACGGCGCGACGCTCCTGCATGCATGCGTGGAGTTTGGTGAGTTGGAAATTGCGAGTTGGCTGCTTGACCGTGGGATGGATGTTGACGTCCCTGCGGCTGTTGATGTCCACGGTTTTGGCGGTCACACAGCACTCTTCGCCGCGGTGGTGAGCTATCCAAATTTTTGGACGAATTTCCGCAACGGGTGGGTGGATCCAAGTCCTGCAACCGATTCACCAATCACGCGATTGCTGCTCGCGCGCGGTGCGAATACGCAGGCCCGCGCATCACTCCGCGAAACGCACTTTGGCGAATGGAGCAGCGTTGCTGGCTTTCCTATCACCGCTGTCATTGAGCATCACGACGTAACAGTTGCGGACTGGGGCAACGCCTTTCAGTACAAGATGGTCGTGAGCGAACCAGCGCTGCGGCTGATCGCGGCGCACGAACTTGCCCACGGAACGCAGCCCCGCGAACGCTGATCACACTTCAGATCGGATTTCGACAATTCAGCATCACGGATGAGAACAAAAGCACCTCGTCTGAATCGTGATGAAATCTTAATGTGACGAAAGCATCTGTTTCGCGTTACTGTGATGGAAGAATGGCTCAACTTGCCGGACCTGGGTAGGAAACGTCATTCCACACACATGGAGCGAGCGATGCAGCGAGTGCGCATGGGGCGGGTGGCAGGTGCGGTTGCGGCAGTTTGTCTAGTTGGCGGTGTTGCCAATGGCGATGCGCTCGCGGCCATTGTTGATCGCAGTCTGCAAGACGCGATGAGCTCTGAGGTCAGTCTCGCGAACCAACAGGAACTGCGCGGCGACCAGATCAGAGTGAACCTCGGTCTCATCGGTGTCTTTGCTGTTCTCGAACTGCCGTATAGCGGTGGCTCGCTACCGCCGCAGCCGCACGCCTGCCGGTATGACGCGAGCGCCGAGACAAAGAAATGTCAGTTGGCAGCGTCCTACGCGTCAACGCGAAATGCAGCTGGCGCGATGAGTATTGATTGGCGTTCGCGCACTGGTGCAGCACAGTCACAGTTTGACCGCGCCACAACCGACACAGCCATCGTGCGCTCTGCTCTTGTCACCACAAAGGGTGACAGCGCAGCAAGTCGCGTTGACACGCGCGCTTACCGAAGCACGCGGCAATTCTCTGGTACGAGTAGCGCATCGGAAGCGCGTATTCTGAATGGCGCCGACACCACATTCAAGACATACGACTGGCACGACCGGAATCGTACTGTGCGGCAAGAGCATGTCGTGATCTATTCAAACGTCACGCTGCCGAACAATCGGAGTCGCCAGCCGTTTCCGACTAACGGAATTGTGTTCTACGAATTTTCGGGAATCACGACTGGCGATGCGCCAAATGCACCGCTGCATTTTAACTACATCGTGAATTTCGATGGCACACGATATCCAGACCTTCGGCTCAACGGGAAGTCGTACACGCTCGATCTGATTACCGGCATTGCCACGCTCATGAAGGCAGACTAAGCGAGCCAGAACTCACCATAGCAAGGCCCACGGCCTTGAGAACCGTGCCCTGAGGCCGTAGCCTTCCACGCTGCGAACAGCATCGCAAACGCACCAGCGATGCCCGCAGGAGGGTTGGCAGAATGGCTATTGCACCGGTCTTGAAAACCGGCGTCCGCAAGGACATCAGGGTTCGAATCCCTGGCCCTCCGCTCTGAACACCGGACTGAAACACTGACGCGCCGCCGATCTCGACGATCGACGGCGCGTTGTGCATCCCATTCCACCAGCAGCCGCTACGGCTTCGACTCGGCTCGAGTGAAGGCGTAATTTTCACTGCCGTCGAAGAGCACGCGTCGCACCTTTCCTGCCCCGTCAAGTTGGAAACTCAGCGCATTGGGATTTGAGCGACCATCGCCGAGTGTCGCGCGAAAGGTGTCGTAGTTCCAATGCTGCAGCGGTCCGCGCATCATCGGGTGCGATCCGATATGCATCTGCAACGCTCCCGCCTCAACAGTGACCAACAGCGAACCCCATGCGGGATGTTCGTACCGACCGGCGTACGCGTCGAGCGGCAACGATGGCCGTGTACCCATAACACGCTTCGCCGTTTCTGCCACCAGCGCTTTCGCACCCTCTGCTGCGAGGCCGTTGTACAGCGTGAGCAATTCCGCACTCCAGTTGCGCGTACCGCCACCATTCGTACCGGCGAACATATCCATCGCCTGCAACATCAACGCGTGACGAAACTCGGCGTGATCAAGATTTCCGGCGATGAAAATTCCGAGACGCGACTCTGGTAGCAAACCGACGATAGCAGTTCGTCCATCCAAGCTACCGGTATGAAATGATAAGAATCGGCCGCGGAAATCCTGTTGAAACCAGCCAAGTCCGTAGGTTGTCCAATGCGGTTTCGTGACGGCGGCAGTTGAGTAGAATCCATCCGGCGTGACCATTGTTTGCGGCTTGAGAATCTCTGCGTAGCCCTCAACGCTCACCAACCGCTTGCCGCTGACACGCCCGCTATCCAACATAAATCGCACCCACTTCGACATATCTACCGCTGTCGACCAGATCGAACCGGCGGCCGGGAGATCGTCAACCGTTTCATCATCAATCACGCGAATCGTATCGCGAATTTTATAGTGAGGCGCAGACTGATTCGCTCCGCTCTTCGCGTGCATTTCCTCGTACGTTGTGTACGATCGGGTCATACCCAATGGTGCAAAAATACGAGTGCGGATGAAGTCATCCCACGACATACCAGATGCGCGTGCAATCACTTCGCCGGCAGCACCATACATCACATTCTGATAAATGAAACTCGAACGCAGCGATTAGCCTGTGGGTAAGTATCGCACGCGGCGCAAAATTTCCGGACGCCGCATATCACCACGTACCCAAAGCAAATCAGCGTTGTCCAACCCGATGTTGTGCGTGAGTAAATCCTTGACTGTCGCTTCGCGCGTCAGGAATGGATCGCTGAACTGAAACTCCGGCAGATGTTTTGTGATCGGATCATTCCACGCCAGCTTGCCCGCGTCAACCAGCATCGCCATTGCCATCGCGGTGAAGGCTTTTGTGGTGCTCATGACGCCAAATTGCGTCTGCTCGTCCACCGCACCCGTCACGCCAAGCTGGCGTACGCCGTAGCCTTTGCTGAACAGCACCGAGTCGTTTCGCACAATCGACACGCTCAATCCGGGGATTGCCCAATCGCGAACGCCTTGCGCGATGTAGGCGTCAAGCTCGCGAAGCTGCGTTGCGCGCGCCTGTGCGCCAACTGCAGCGGTGCTAATGGCACAAGCGCACATCGTCGTGACAGCAGTAGCTAGCGCACGCGAAAGCATAGGATATTGGCAACGGGAGAAAAGGGAGCGGCGAACTGCGGCAAGGCTAGCCAGACAATTTGGCTCGGCGCGGGTGCGGATGGGCACGCCGGAACACTAAAAGAACTTCACGCGCCGATCATACCTCCGTCCAGCGAGCTCGACGGGCAGCGCAGCCCGCTCTGTCGACCTTTGAGCGTCGCCTTCCGCATGTGGCGCAGTCGTGGCAGCTTCAAGCATTGACTGCTTTGGATGACGTCGCTGGCAGTTGTGCCGCCGAGACGCATCCAACGCCGATGCACACTACAGCGCCACTGTTCCCTTTGCAGGAGCCTTCGCTCATGTCGGTGTCACGTCGCACCTTCCTCAAGTCTTCCGCTGCGGTCGCAGGCGCCACTGTGGTGCTGCCGTCAATCGCGCATGCGCTATCACACGTCGCGCACGCGAAACTGCTCGATACCGGCAACGTCGCCACGCGCGCAGCTGTTCCGTTGCGAATTCTGATTCTTGGCGGGACGGGTTTCATCGGACCATTTCAAGTGCAGTATGCGCTTGATCGTGGCCATTCGGTGACGCTCTTCAATCGCGGCGTCACCAACACCACGCTCTTTCCGAACGTGCCGAGGTTGGTGGGTGATCGCAATCTTCCCGACGGCCACAAGGCGCTGGAGAATGGAGAATGGGATGTTGTGATCGACAATCCCACCGCGAATCCCGCGTGGGTGCGCGGCGCCGGGACCGCCCTGCGTGATCGGACGAAGCACTATGTGTTTGTCTCAACTATTTCTGTGTTTTCCGACAACTCCGCACCGATAGACGAAAACGGCACGCTGCTCCCCGCCGCTGACATTGATGCCGCGTACAATCCGCAACTGTACGGTCAGAACAAAGTTCGTAGCGAACACGAGGCACGTGTGCAGTTTGGCGAGCGAGTCACCATTGTTCGGCCCGGACTTATTGTGGGACCCGGTGATCTTTCTGATCGGTTTTCCTATTGGCCCGTGCGCATCGACAAAGGTGGTGAAGTTCTTGCGCCGGGTACCCCAAGCGATCCGGTGCAGTACATCGACGCACGCGATCTTGGCGAATGGATGATTCGGATCGCGGAGCAGAAAACATTTGGAATCTTCAACGCCACCGGACCAAAAGCACCGACGAACATTGGTGAGATGCTCTACGGCATCAAAGCGGTGACTACCAGCGACGCGCGTTTTACTTGGGTGCCAGCGCAGTTCTTGGGTGCGAACCAAGTGCGCGCGTGGAGCGATATGCCGGTGTGGGTTCCGCCAATTGGTCGCACCGCGGGATTCGCGCGTGTAATCTGCAAAAAGGCGTACGACGTGGGCCTCACGTTTCGTCCACTCGCCGACACCGCGCACGCCACGCTGAACTGGTACCGCACACGACCGGCGGCGGAGCAGGAGAAAGCGCGCGCAGGTCTTGCTCCCGATCGTGAAGCAGCGGTGCTGGCCGCATGGCACCGCACCAGCGGCTGATTTTCTTCAGCGATTCTTGTAGCACATGGTCACTGCGCGCCGTTGCATCGCACTGCGGGCAACGACGATCCAATTTCAGCGACGAGAGCGGTCGCTTGTTGAAGCGTCATCGCACCGCTGAGTTCTATGCTGTCGCTGACGGGATAAACGATTCTCGCGAACGTCAACACTTTGTCACCAAACAGAAGGGCGAGCGATCGTGACAGATTCGCCGACGATGCTTTGGCCATGCGCGTGGCGCCGTTTGCGCAGAGCGTAAAGCGCACCGTCGGATAACCGTTTGGAGTTACGCCGATGCTCACGCTGCGTAAATCAGCTGACGATACAATTGCGCTGGCGTGGGCAAAGAACGGCACGCCTTTGAAATCGCGTCGCACTGGTTCCGCACCAGTGAAACGCACGGTATCGGCGATTCGAAACTCGACTCCAGCCGCCGCGCGACTCTTCGGCGCCGCCTCAACGATCACCACCGCTAACGATGCAGTGTCTTCATCTTTCCGGGCGACTGCGCTCGGTTCTGCAAGCACGCCTATGGCCGGCTCTTGAGCTACTGGCACAGGCAGGGTTCGGGGTGGCTCCGGCGCCCGATGAATGCAACCGGTCGCCAACAGCATTGCCAGCGCCGCAATGAAGTGACGCGCAGACCACCTCGCTTGCGCAACCACGCGCACGCGCCGATACGTTTCCGCCGTTCCGCGTGCATCACGCTCCATGTACCAGTGCATACTCGTGAATCTATTGCAAATCCGCAGCATCAGCAGTGCGCTGAGTTTCGTGGTCGCGCTCACCTGCATCGGCGTCGGCAATGCCGCCGCGCAGTCACGCACACAAGTGATCATTCTTGGCAGCGGCACGCCAATCCCCGATCCGGAACGTAGTGGACCATCGGTCGCGATCGTCGTTGATAGCACGGCATACCTGTTCGACGCCGGCACCGGCATCGTGCGACGCGCCGTAGCCGCCGCGCGCACCGGCATTCGCGCACTCCAACCGCAGCGACTCGGCATTGTATTCTTAACGCATTTGCATTCAGATCACACCATGGGACTCAACGATGTGTTGTTCACACCGTGGATCCAGGGCCGCATTGCTCCGCTGGAAGTGTACGGCCCCGCCGGCACCACGCGACTCGCTCGCAGCATCACCGACGGCAACGTTGAGGATATCCAAGAGCGAATAGCGAGTGCGGGTGGGCCATCTCCGAACGGCTGGAGAGTACACGTGCATGAAGTCACTGAAGGCACGGTCTATTCGGATGCACGTGTGACAGTGCGCGCGTTCTCCGTGCCGCATAGCGCGTGGAAGCACTCTTTTGGATACCGTATTCAAACACCAGATAAGGTCATCGTGATCAGCGGTGACGCGCGCGCGAATCCTGCCATCGCGCGCGAGTGCAACGGCTGTGATATTCTGGTGCACGAGGTGTATTCTGATTCTGGTTTTTTGACCATCCCTGTCGGCCGACAGCCATATCATGCGCAAGCGCATACGTCTGCGTCGCAATTGGCCGGAATAGCCACTGCTGCGCGTCCTGGCGTACTCGTCCTATATCATCAGTTGTTCTTTGGCGCGTCAGACGCGGTATTGCTAGCTGAAGTGCAGTCGCGCTATCCAGGGCGCACCGTATCCGCAAAAGATCTTGACCGGTTCTAAACAATGACACTGCACGATGACTTTGTCGCGAGAATGACGCGGCGCGAATTGTTTGAGCGCTCAGCAGCGGTAGCGGCGTTGCTACTCGTATCACCCGCATCTTTGCACGCATCACCCTCGCACGCATTACGACGGACAGTCACTCCGGATCGCCCGTATCTTGACGCCGCAGTGAAGGCCGAACGGTGGATTCGTCGTGCGAAGTTGAGCGACGCACGCGGCGCATCGTGGCTCGCCAATCCGGAGATTCCTTCACCGGTGACGACGGACGTCTACAGCGGCACCGCCGGCATTGTGCTCTTCTACCTCGAACTGTATCACGCGACGCGCGACGCGCAGTATCTCACGGAAGCGGTCGCTGGCGCGCGTTATCTGGCTGCGACATTGCCGAAGACGACGGCGGAACTTGGCGCTGAAGGTGCTGGACTATATACCGGTCTTGCGGGTGTCGCATATACACTTGAACGCGTTGCGATCGCAGCGCGCAATGGCGAGCACCGAATTGCAGCGCGCACAGCCATGGCGCTACTGCATGCCGCCGAAGCGGAGCGTACAGACAAAGGCGGCTGGAACGATTCGAATGATATCATCTCCGGTACCGCCGGTATCGCGCTGACGATGATTTGGGCCGACCGCAATCTCTCTGACAACGCGGCACTGGCTGCCGCAGCGCGCGCGGGCGAACAACTGTTGGCAGTTGGTCAGCCACAGCCCATCGGTACCAAATGGGAAATTTCCGCGGGTGCTCCACGCCAGTATCCAAATTTTTCGCACGGGACTGCAGGTGTCGCGTACTGCCTTGCAACACTGTACGGCGCCATTAACGTCGCGAAATACAAAACCGCAGCAATATCCGGCGCGACATATCTTCAAGCGATTGCCGAGAAAACAGCGTCGGGCGGGCAACGCATTCGACACAGTGAACCTGGCGGCGAGCAACTGTTCTACATGAGCTGGTGCCACGGCCCTGCGGGCACCGCGCGACTGTTTCACCAGCTCACAGAAATGACCGGCGATCCGCAATGGAAAGCGTACAGCGAATCACTCGCCGCCGCGATCATCGACAGTGGAGTGCCCGAAGCACACCCTGATCGATCAGGGTTCTGGAACAACGTTTCGCAATGCTGCGGAAACTGCGGCGTGACGGAATTTTTTCTCGCACACGCACGCACGACGAGCAGTCAGGCACATCTCGATTTCGCGTTTCGCGTGATGAAAAACACACTCTCGCGCGCTGCTATTGATGGAGACGGTTTGAAGTGGCCGCAGGCCGAGAACCGCACGTCGCCCGACGCGATCGTGGCGCAGACTGGATACATGCAGGGTGCTGCTGGAGTTGGGATGTCGCTGCTCCATGTGGACGGCGTCTTTCAGCGGCGACGCCCTTTTGTCGTGCTGCCAGACTCACCGGCGTGGTAGCAGCCGCACCGCGCGAGTTGGTGAAAGAGAACGACGGAGAGTGCGTTGTTTCACGGTGCATGCAACCATCCGCTCGAGCATCACTTCTTGCCAAGCGCTGCGAGAATTGCCGGTTCAACCAACGTCGCCATGATCCGATACCCGGCGGCGTTCGGATGCACACCATCGTCTCCTAACTCCGGTCGCAATCCGTCGCGCGCATCACGCATCGCCGTGTGGTAATCCAGATAGACGGCACCAACGCGCGCCGCGTACGTGCGCATCCACGCGTTCAACGCGACAATTTTCGGTGCCGGTACTAAGCCCGGCTTCCACGGATAATCAAACACCGGTAGGACAGAGCTGAGCACCACCCGAATACCATTCGCCTGCGCAATCTCAGTCATCGCCATAATGTTGTCTTCGATCATCTCCAACGTCGACGGGCCGGTGTTGCCCGCGATGTCGTTGGTCCCGGCCAGTAGCACCACGACCGCCGGCTTCAACGCCACGACATCGGCGCGAAATCGCAGCAACATTTGCGGTGTCGTCTGCCCGCCGATGCCACGTCCGACGTATGGCTTTCCAGCGAACTGCGTCGAAAAGAGCGGTGCCCATCCTTCGGTTATGGAGTTCCCCATAAACACCACACGCTTCTCACCACTCACCGGCGCGCGCAGTTGGCGGTTGGCATCACGGTAGCGCGCAAAGTTCGCAAAATCGTTATGCAGCAACGAATCCTCCACGCGATGTCTCTCGGTTGCTCGTTCAGTGGCAGTCGGCGTGCGCGACCGTGTTTGAGCTGACGCAACGCTCGCACACAGCACAACCAGCGTGGCCGCGGAAACAGTCAGTCGAACCAATGGTAATCCGGGCCGGAAAGTCTCTGAACGCGTCATGGTCTCGCGAGCTAAAAATGTGAGACAACACTCTGAGAGCCTACTTGGAAGATATGCCGTCAACGCAATGTCTATTTCGTCCCTCAACGCACGGCATAATACTCGCACGCGCGCAGCAAACCGCACGGGTCGAGCGATCCTCCCACCGAATCGGCTTCCCACGGGTAACCCGACTCCGCCGAACCCATTCGCGCGCCCGGTGGCACGGACGCATCTTTCAGACGTCGGTGTCGGCAGGCATCGCGACCAAGTTCTCACTGCAGCCGCGGAGATGATCGTGCAAACGGAAACGTGGGACGCAATCGTCGTCGGGTCAGGCATCTCTGGTGGCTGGGCCGCCAAGGAACTCACCGAGCGCGGCCTCCGCGTGCTCATGCTCGAACGTGGCCGCAACGTCGAACACATCAAGGACTACCCAAACGCAACCAAAGGCCCGTGGCAGTATCCGCATCGCGGTCAATCGACGAGCGCGATGGAAGGTATACGTCCGGTGCTCAATCGGAGCAACTTCGCGCTGAACGAACGCAACCCAGACTTCTGGGTGAATGAACAAGAGTCGCCGTACACCGAAACG
>JANNWU010000241.1:0-2751 GCA_031408755.1 Gemmatimonadaceae bacterium
CGGTCGAGCAAGGCGGAACGACGGGTGCCTTCGGTGGCGCGTACAATCAGAATCAGTTCGGCGCCGGCATTGGTTTTCCGATCATCAAGGATCGCCTCTTCTTCTTCGGCGCGTTGCAGGGTCGCCGCAAGGCGGACCTGCTGCCGTCATTGCTCGCCGCCGATGACGCGACCCGCTCGCGCCTTGGTGCGTCGCCGGATTCAGTCACCCGTTTTCTCTCCCTGGTGAATGGCTACGGTGTCGCCGGTGCCGGTGGCGTGATCGACGACAATCGCAACGCCGACAACGTCACGGCCCTCGGCCGGATGGACTTCTCGGTCAGCGATGCACATACACTCACGCTGCGTGGCGACTGGCGTCTCGTCGACCAGACGCCGACGCGTGTCGGATCACTGGCGCTGCCGCAGACCGGTGGCACCACTGAAAATCGTGGCGGCGGCGGATCGCTCGTGTTGTCGTCGCGTTTTGGCACGGCGGTCGTGAACGAACTGCGCGCCGGCCTGCAGATCGACAATCGCACGGGCACACCGTTCATCACGCTGCCACTCGGTCGCGTGCAGGTGCTGAGTGATCTGAGTGATGGCACGCAGGGCCTCAGCACACTGCAGTTCGGCGGCAGCACGTCACTCTTATCGCAGAGTGATAACACGGTGTTCGAAGCCACCAACGAAACATCGCTGCTGCTCGATGAAGGCAAGCATCGCGTGAAAATTGGCGGGTTGCTTAATCGCACCGGCTACACGCAAGATCAAGCATTCAACCGCTTCGGCAGCTTCACGTTTAACTCGTTGGCTGATTTTGCCGCGAACACGCCGGCAGTATTCTCACGCACGCTCGCGTCACCAGAGCGCACGGGCAATACCGTGAACTCTGCAATTTACATCGGCGACACGTGGCGTCCGCGCGATGGGCTGCAGCTGGTGTTCGGCAGTCGATTTGAAGCGTCGGAATTTAACGGCGCTCCGGTTAGAAACTTCGCCGTGGACTCGGTATTTGGACGTCGCACCGATCAGATCCCAACCGATGCATCGTTCCTGCCACGCGTTGGATTCAGTTGGTCCAAGCAGCAGCCGCAAGCGAATGGTGGAGGAGGTGGCGGTGGCGGATTTGGCAGCGGCGCGCTGACCATTCGCGGCGGTATCGGTCGCTTCCGCGATGCGCCCAATACGCAGCTATTCGCTGGTGCGCAAACGGCAACTGGGTTGGCATTGAGTGAGTCACAGATTTTCTGTGTCGGCGCGGGTGTGCCAACGCCAGATTGGAATGCGTACGCGTTGAATCCGTCTAGCATTCCGACGCAGTGCGCTGCTGGTGGACCGCCCGCGTTGCGGAGCTCGGTAAGCAACGTCACCACGTTTGATAACGATTACAGCAACCCGCGTGCATGGCGTGCCTCAATCGGTGCGTCGAAGCGAATTTTTGGCCGCTTCACTATGAATGTCGATGTCAGCGGCTCTCGCGGCGAAGCACAGGCTGGTTTCCGCGACCTGAACCTGAATACGACGCCGAAGTTCGCACTGGCTGATGAAGCGAATCGTCCAGTCTTCGTTCCGGCAGCAGCGATCATTCCCACCACGGGCGCGGTGCCAACGCAGCTGTCGCGCAATGACCCGCGTTTCGGTTCTGTGTTTGACATCAATTCGCGCAATAGCTCAAAGCAGGTGCAGGGTACCGTCTCGCTGAACGGTTTCACGGGTCGCGGCGCAATTATCAGCGCGAGTTACACCTTCGCGCGCGCACGAGATCAGAACTCGCTCTCATTTGGCGGCGCACAGGGCGGATTCTCTTTCGCAACGACTGCGAATAATCCAAACGTGTCAGAGTGGGGGCCGAGTGCTTTTGATCGCCGGCACGTACTGGTGAGCACGATCACGCACCCGCTCTCATCCAGCTTCGAGATCACCGCTATTGGCCGGATGACATCGGGTGCGCCGTTCTCGCCGCTCGTCGGAGCCGATATTAACGGCGACGGTGCGCGCAATGATCGTGCGTTCATCTTTGATCCTGCAACAGCTGCGGATCCCGTTGTGGCGCAGGGAATGACGCGTTTGCTGGACGGTGCCAGCGATGGCGCACGCGCGTGTATCGAAACGCAGACTGGCTCATTGGCGGGGCGCAATTCGTGCCGCGGTCCATGGCAGCCAAGCTTCGACTTGCAGCTCAACTGGCGTCCAACGATGTTCAAGTTGGATCGTCGTCTGACGTTCTCGTTGGTGACGGCTAATTTGATCGGCGGCTTGGATCAGGCGTTGCACGGCAGCAATAACCTGCGTGGTTGGGGTGCATTTACGCAGCCTGATAATACGCTTCTGTTTGTGCGCGGCTTTGACGCCGCGAACAATCGATATCGCTACGAAGTGAACGAACGCTTTGGCGCCGCGCGAGGCAACCAGACCGGCATTCGATTGCCGTTCCAAATTGGCTTCAACATTCGCTACACGCTTGGTCCCGATCAGACGCGTGATCGCTTGCGCGCCGTGTTCGGTGCAACAACCAATGGTCGTTTGACAGGTGAGGGAATCGCAGCCGGAGTCGGTCGCTTCTTCCCGAATGTGCCGCAGCAAATCATTGATGCGCGCGATTCTGTTGGACTCTCCGATATCGATGTGTCGCGCCTGCAGCTGCTCGCGGATTCGATCAAGGTCCAAGTAGACTCGCTGACTCAAGCTGCGCGCGCGGTGGTAGAGAAGGAAGGCGGCAATCCTGATCCGGCGGTGTTGTTCGGCGTGAAGCTGCGTCCGTTCTTTGAGA
>JANNWU010000242.1:0-31384 GCA_031408755.1 Gemmatimonadaceae bacterium
ACGCCATCCAGCCGCCAGACCGACAGGTCGAAGCTCGCATTGGTCGAGGTGTTGAACAGTTCGACATACTCCGCGCCGGGCACGAGCGGGTTGAACATGATTTCATTGATCACGACGGAGTCCTGCGGCTGCGACACCAGGCCGGTGTAATTCACCGTGACCGTAATGATTCCGGTGTACGAGCCGGTCGCCTGCGCGCCTCCGGGTGTCGCGGTACCGATCACTCGCAAATACATGGCGCCTGCGCCGCCTGCAGTGCCGGTCAAATTTGCGGTCACAGTGTTGTCGCCAGACGCCAATGAGAGATCCGTGCCGGCCACATCAGAATCTGCGGTGTGACGACGAAGCACAAACGTGCCCACTGGCAACGTATTGCCACCAGATGCGATCGTCGACGGGACGTTGACGGTTAAGCTCAACTCGGCGCCACCCTCACCAGAGAGTGTGAATCGCGCACGACCGCCAGCGGCGGAATTGTCGGTAAACGCGATTGTTTTCGCAGCGTAAGGCGCGAAGAGATTCCCAAATCGCAGATCATCATTTTTGACGATTGTCAATGCGGCGTACACGCGTGCACTGATCTGCGCCGTCGTATTTGATGGCGGGCCAGCCTGCGCATACAGAGGACTCGCAACGAGCACTGCAGAGAACAGCGCCGCGGCTGTCGCGCTCCATGCGCGACGTACAACAGTGCCAAATGTCGTCATGACTTAAGCCCTGAGAGAGTGAGGTGTCGGAGCCATCCGATTATGCCCCGACGTAGCTGAGTGACACCTGCACCGTGGCGGCATATGCGCCCGGGACCTGCGATCCGGTTGGCGCTGCGGTCGCGCTCAGTCGGATGTACAACAAGCCAGTGGTACCTGCCGCACCGGGCAGTCGAATTGACGATCGATTGACGCCTTGCAGCAGCGGTGCTTCCGTGCCGCCTTGGTCCGCATCGACAGTGTTCACGCGCATTCCCCAATCCGTGAGGGGTAACGTGCCCGCGCCATTGCGCATCACGTCTGGCACGATCAGCTCCATCATCAACTCGGTGTCGCCATCACCACGAATGGTGAATCGTGCGCGGCGACCAAGCGGACCGTTATCCGTAAACGCCACACGACGCGGCGTGAACGGCGCCGTGAAGGTGCCAAACGACAACCCTTCTTGCGTATTCACGCTTAGTGAGCCACTCACGCGCGCAGTCACGCTCACGCTCGCCGTCGTTGCGACTTGCGCGAACGCAATAGTCGTGGAGAGCGTCGACACGACGGCCATGCATGCTGCTGAGCGGCAGAAACATCTGGAGACTGCATTGACCGACGTGGGCATCGTCGCCTCGGTCGTGGGAGGTGGTGAACTGACCTACAAAGCGACCGGAGTCAGTCGACTTGCGTACCGACTGAGTCTCGGGCGCAGTGCACGCTTTCTGAACCGGTGCTGAACGGCCAACGATGCGCGACGGACTGACTGGCTGTCCTGCGTCATCCGTGACACTCAAGCGTCTATCCGGCTCGTCCGACACTGAGCAGGCGAACAGGTGTTTCCTCACTGTCTGGCCCCTTGACGATGAACCCGATATCCCCTGCACTTCGGCGCGCCGCACGTGCACTGCTACTGACTACAACGTTGACTGTTGGAAGTCTCAGCGTGGCTCACGCGCAAGCAGCGAGCGTGTCACCACAAGCGGTGTTGCTCACCGATCAATCGCGCGTGGGAACGCTGCACGTGCTGAATCCTTACTCTACACCGCTCGAAGTAGTTGTCGATCTGCGGTATGGGTACGTGAAAACGGACACGGCGGGTCGCTCTGTCATTGAGATGCCAGACAGTTCGCTCTCATCACCGCGGTCCGCAGTTCCAATTCTGCGCGTGTCACCGATGCGTTTCGTGTTGGCGCCGGGCGAAGTGCAACTCGTGCGCATCGCAGCCTTTCCGCCGCCGATGCTCGCGGCGGGCGAATACTGGGCACGTATTGGTGTGCGCGCGATACAATCCGCCGCGCCGGGATCGTCTGATGGAAAGAACATCACCGTTGGCGTGGGGATTCAAGTTAAGACGGTGTTGCCGGTATTCTATCGACACGCGCGCGTGTCAGCGAGCGTGGAGCTGGCGGAGTTACTGCCGCGTCGCTTAGCAGACAGCTTGATTGTGCAACCAACATTCACGCGTTCGGGGAGTGCGGCTGCACTGTTGGCCGTCGAGACAGTCGTTACCGACGCAAGTGGTGCTGTCGTGAGCAAAGTGACACGGCAAGCAGCCGTGTATCACACGCTCTCGCCGCGATACGCAATCGTACTGACAGCGGCGGAGTGGGCGCGCGCTGCGAATGTACGCGTGACTGCAACGAGCACACGACCAGACCTGCCCACTGGCTTGCCGTTACCGTTGCCGCCAGTGTCACGCGTCGTGGCGTTACGCGCGCCATAGTCCACGCACTGGTCCGCATACATCGTGTCACCAGACCACACTCCACGAGAACGCCGTTCGGGCCGCGTTGTGCTGCTCGTACTGTGTCTCGTGATCCTTGCACTGCTGCTGACAGTGGTGTTGTCACGCGTACATAGCACCAACATCGTACAGCACTCGTTGGCCGCAGACACTACGGTACGCGCGCCTGTGCAGATACCGGCAGCGGTAGCTGAACCCACGACGGTAGCTCTGACAACGCCGGTGCTAACCACAACAGACAACACGCACACGTTGCGCGACGCTGACAGCGTTGTGTTGCCCGCGGCGCCGCCTGCAACTGTCCAAACCTCAGAACGCGCTCGGCCACGTACAAACTCACCTCCGTCGATCGCACTCACAGAGCGCAGCGACAGTGTACCGCTGCCATTGCAATCCGCAACGCCCAACACCATCGCACCGCCACAAGTTACTGAAATTGAAGCCACTACTCCAACGGATTTTATAGTGCTCAACGTTGGCGATGAAGAACTGGCGCCGCTCAACGTTTTGCCTTCATCCGCTGGGCCGTTGGTTCCGCTCCGTGAGTTCGCGTCGCTCATTGGCGCCGTGCTCCGCGTTGCCGATGGGACAATCGCGCTGGAGTTAAACGCCGATGATCCTGTCAGTGCCACGCTGTCAACAACCACACTCACAGGTAGCCGAAAACAGCGTAACGGCGTCCAGTCGATTGCGATTCCTGCCGCTGAACTGGTGCAGCGAAATGGACAATGGTATGCCAGTGCGCAAACGCTCACTGCACTCAGCGCTTTAGAGCTCAGTTTTGATACGCGTAGTCAGAGCATCGTGATCACGTCATCGCGTTCTGCTATTCCGCGATATGCAGCCGCCGTTCGGCGCAGCCAGCGCAACACGCGTAGCGCGATCCGCGACGCGTACGATGAATCTGCGCGACCCGCAAAGACTGCGAAAATCGTCACAACAGGAATGACACCAACATTGGTGTCTCTGACGTATTCACTGGCGCAAGACAACAGCACCAACATTTGGAGCGGCCAAGGGACGATTGGTGCCGCGCTGCTTGGCGGCGGATTGTCAATCAGTGGGAATCTGTCAAATGGCAATCAGCGTCGCCGCACGCCCGATGTGACTTGGTTCGGCGGCAATCCACTCAGCAGTTGGCTTACACAAAGTCGTGTGGGGTGGGGGGCAGCGACGGGACTCGCGCAGCTTCCAGGCATGGGCGTGTCACTTACCAATGCGCCATTCTCGCGCGCGATGGGGCTTGGCACACTGCCGCTGACAGGTGTCGCGTCGCCAAATGCAGAGATCGAGATTCAGTCTGGCGGCCGATTACTCGGTGTTGTCACAGCCGATGAAAATGGGCGCTGGGAGTCGCAAGTTCCTGTCGGCTTTGGGCAAAACTTGCTGAATATTTCTGCCTACGGACTTGACGGTGTGTCGCGCCGCACTGTGTTGCGCTCACTTGAGGGTGAGCACTTGCCTGGCGGTAAGGTGGAATACGGCGTAACAGCGCAGCGAGGGCGCACCGATGCGGCAACGTGTGCGTCGACAAACTGCGGTGATCTCGCAAACATTGATCTGCGATGGGGCGTGTCGCCGCGTGTGACGTTGCGTGCAGGCGCGTCGGCACTCGCCCCCGCTGATTCGAGCGGCACACCCGACTACGCAACGATCCGCGCAACACCGTACGTGACGGTTGTCGCGGCGCCGTATGGATGGCTCCAATTGCGTCAAGAAGTCGCGGGAATGAATTGGCAGCGCTCGCGTGCAATTCTGCAACCATCTCTCGCGCTACGCGCTGATTTTGGACACGAGAAATTTGCGGGTGGCGAAACTGCGGTTCCATTCTGGCAGCTGCGTCGTGCCGCACGCACGAAAGCCGAAAGTTGGGCTTCAGTGACCTGGCGCCCGTTTAAAACTGACCTCGGCAAACTTTGGCTTGGTCTCAATGGCCGCAGCATTAATGGCACTCGCGGAGACACAAAACTAGCCGGTATTCTCGCCGGAACGCGCGCGTGGAGTTCGCTCTTTACGGTTGGCGCCGAGCATACGGCGACGAAAACAATCGGGCTCGGTACAGTTTTTACACGCACTCGTTTCACGAGCACAGTGACCATCCCGCAACTGCGTCGTGGACCGATGTGGTTGGCGCAGAGCTTTGCATCGCTAAGCGCTTCGATGACGCCCGCTGAGTCGCATACACCAACGATCACGGCGGGATTGACGAGCACGTTATTCCGCTCGCTGTTGATTCAGATTGGCACCGATTGGCGCCTTGGTAGCGTGCCAAGCCTGCGCTTGCAATTCCAGCAACAGACGCGGGCGGCCATTGTAAGTCAGAGTCTGAACCGGTCGGCGATCGACCGTGGGACAGTCTCGGGAAGTACCACTGTGCTCGGCTCTCTACTGATGCCACTGAACGGTGGTGCACCACAATTTACAAGCGATTTGGTCGCGCTGCGTGCGCGTGTTCGCGTGATTGCATTCCTCGATCGCGATGGCAATGGCTTGCGTGACGCGAGCGAGCCAGTGGCACAAGAACTTCCTGTGCTGATCGGTACGCGACGCGTTGTCACTGATGCAGATGGCGTCGCAGTGTTGGATGGATTGCCGGTGCTGGAAGCGCTGGCGGTTCGCCCTGATGCACTTGAGTTTGGTGGCATTCATGCGCCCGATGGTTCGACGTGGGTGCTGCGCGGCGCTTCACCATGGGCACGCTTGGCACCGTATGCCGAAACCGTTGTGTACTTGCCATTTGCAGTTGCAGCGCAGGTTGCAATGCAGTTGGACGTGAACGAATCGGCGGACATGATCTGGGTCACATCGCTGGACAATGTCGATCTGCCGTTCACGCCAAAGCGCGTGTTCGTCGACCGAAATGTCATTGTGGGCGCCTTACCTCCCGGCCGCTATCGCTTTGATGCACGGCGCGTTGGTGAAAGCGCGTCAACCGAACCGTGGGCATCATGTCGCGTGGATCTCGAATCCGGGAACGATCTGCGCCTCCGATTCCCTTCTTCCGCCACGGAGAGCGCACAATGCGAACGCTTCTGATGTGTATTGCGCGTGCCATGATGTTGATCGTGTTGATCACTTCGCGACTATTCGCGCAGCCGTTGCGCGTAACATCCGTGGCGCCGCTCGATTTTCAGACACTGTCACCGTCACTCACACGTGTGGTCACGCCAGCGTCGGCGCAGGCAGCGGTATTTACCGTACAAGGCCCCGCGAGTTCGATCATCGAGGTGTTGGTTGCGACGCCAGAGCAGCTGGTCGGCACCAGTCAGTGGGTGCGCGTTACAACCTGGACGGCGACCGTCACCACGCAGTTTGGCACCAGCCCATCGGCGATTCCACTGATTCCCGGGAACGAGCTATCCGTCACGCTTGGCACTGACGGGCTGGCAACAATTCGGGTTGGTGCGACGATTCTTCCGCCGATGACTGTCGGTAGCGGCGTGTTCACCGGTGCGTTGACCGTGGTTGCGCGCCAAGCCAGTGGTGGATTGATGAGCCTCACTGCGCAGAGTGCGATTCTGGCGACAATTCGCCAGCCGTTGATCCTTACAACCGCGCCGATGGCATTTGGTAACGTCTTTGTCAGTTCGCCGAAAAGTTTGGCACCAACAGACATGAATGCATTCCATCTTTTGGTAGACGGGGCGTTGAATGCGTCAGTGGAAGTCACCGTTGAAAGTGCGCCATCATCGTTGACTCGTGTTGGTGGATCTACGCTGCTCGCGATTGGCAGTTGGCTGACGCGTAACGGCGGCTCTAGCTGCACGAGCGCACCCGTACCCGTGACCGTCGGCGCGTCTGTTGCGCTCGACCTCCTCTCACCCGTCGGCGGAAGCGGACGCACGAGCTACTGCTTAGGCGCGACGGTCTCTCCCACCGCACTGCAAGAGCCTGGCGAGTACCTCGGCGCCGTAGTGCTTTCCGTGCGCTATACCGGAGCGTAAGCGATGCTGCGTATCCGGACATTCTTGCGTGTGTTTCGTTCGCTGCACGAGATGCATCTGACGAGTGCGATGCATGCGTTGCGCGTTGTGTGCGTTGCCGCATTCGCGACGCTCTTGAGCTGCGCTGATACTGAGCTGACTGCACCTACGCAGCAGCGACCGATTGTTGTTGCAGATGTGAGTGTCAACGCCGCACCATCCACAGCGTTCGCTATCTCGCCGCGCTACCCTGCGCCCGGAGATACAGTGACTCTGGACGGCACCTACAGCCACGATGCCGATGGGCAGGTGACCAGTTATCAGTGGAGTTTTGGCAACGGCAGCGTGCAAACAACCGGTGCCGTAGCGCGCACCGTGTACTCGCGTGCCGGGAACTATCCCGTCACACTGACAACCGTAGACGATAGCGGCGGTACAGCGACAGTGACGTTGTCGCTTGTCGTCAACAACGCAGGTGCTCCCGCGACAGCCGTCAGTGCGAGCGCGAGTTCACTTACGCTCAGCGCTGCAAACGCGAACGCCGGTACCGGCGTCACAGCAACTGCAACTGTTCGGAGTGCAACAAATGCGCTGCTAGATAACGTCCCAGTCTCTGTCAGCGCACAGGGCCGTGCGATTCTTGTGCTGCCATCGAACGCGCTGACAAACGTGATTGGTGAGGCAACCGCAGTTGTCGCCAGCACCGTAGCACAAACTGTACGCGTGCGCGCCGTGGCTGATTTCACGGCCATCACCTCCACTGTCTCACTGGCCATTTTACCGTCGCTGGTGAGTGCGACGCGAAGCGCCATTCGATTGACGAAATCGACACTCACGACAGCACTCGACTCCGCATTGGTTGAAGTGACGGTGCGAGATACGGCGGGAAATCCAGTGAGCAACAGTCTGGTATCGCTAGCGAATAGCATCGCTGCTGGTGCGACGCTCCCCTCGGCGAGTTTCACTGACGCGAATGGACGTTGGATAGGCGTTGTGCGCGCGGGAGCGCTGTGTGCGGGCAACAGTTCCGTGCTCAGCGCGACTGCCGGTGGAGCAGCGATTACACCGACCGTGACGCTCACGGGTAGCGGCGTGAGCACGTATGGCGTGTGCGGCGTGACCTTCTGGGTAGACGGTTCCGATACGAGCACGACAACGCTCGGTGGCGCGAATGCCGTCAGTCAGTGGCGCGATAAAAGTGGACGTGGACAACACGTCTCTAATCCTGTTGCGGGTCAGCAGCCTATTTCCACTCCGTCGCTCATTCACGGACGCCGAGCACTGCGATTTGACGGCGATGATCAATTGGATAGCGGTAACGATTTGCTGCGCGGAGTGCATCGTGCGGTCGAAGTGTTCGCGGTTGCGGCGCCAGATTCCACGAAAGCCGCGTTTCTGTTTGTCAGTGCAGAATCGCTTGAGCGCTTCTCTGCGCATCTCTTGTGGCCAGACGGACGCGTCTACTGGGACTTTGGCTCGTGTTGCGACAGCACCAGCCGCAGCTCTGCATTCGAGGGCTATTTCAGCCCGGCATTTCGCGCGTCAGTCTGGTCTTTCGGCAGCATGCCGAACACGAGTCCCGGCCGTCACATTCGGCGAGATGGTGCGACGCTCACAACCAATGTTGCTACAGATTCGCTGAAACTTGTGAATCGTGGCTTGAGCTTGGGTACAGACTGGCGTGGCAACTTTGGCGAAATGCTGATTATCCCGCGCCTGCTTTCATCTGTTGAGCGGCGAACGATCGAGCATGCATTGATGGCAAAATGGGGCATTGGCACGCTGACACGTTCCGCGGGAAACTCACAATCCGCTGGCGCAGGCACCAGCCCCACTATCGCACCGCAAGTTCGTATCACCGATGACAGCGGCGCCCCGATTGCCGGCGCGCCGGTGACGTTCCAAGTCACCTCTGGTTCCGGTCGCGTGAATGGTGGCGCACAACTCACCGTGGTCACAGACGCCAGCGGCTATGCGATTGTTCCCGCCGGGCAATGGGTGATTGATGCCGATACAAATACTCTCACAGCGTGGTACAACACGACAATCGGCGCAGGAACGAACGTAGTGTTTTCGGCCACTGGTACATTGCCGAGTGGTTTGGCGCTGCGCCTTGATGCGAGTGACACAACATCGTTGCTGCGCAGCAGTAATTGCACCGGCGCAATTGCGACGAATGCGCAGGGCGTCGGCTGTTGGCTGGACAAGAGCGGGAACGCCGCTAACGCTATGCAAACGATTCTCGGCGATGAGCCTGTCGTGAACAGTGCCGGAATCGGCGGACGCCGCACGCTCGGTTTCACGCTCGCACGCGAGAATTGGCTCGATGTTCCCAGTGCTTCCATAAGAAACTTGCGCAGCGCGGCAACAACGATCGTTGCCGTCGCGCGCGCGACATCAACCGAGAATAGCACGGACAACTCAGCCAGTGCAATCGCCGTGTGGCAGGGGTATCACAATGGCATGATGTTGTATGGCCACCCGACAGCCTACTACCTCGGCAACGAACATTGGGCGCGCGACAACGGTGGTCCGCGGTCGGGTGCTTCGATTGGTGGCATAGTGAGTGGCACACCATTTGTTGGTTCCGCAATAACGAGCTTCAGTAGCGCTACCGAATGGGAATCACATTCATTTCTGAACGGTTCAGCAAGCGCACCAAGCACGGCGACTGATCCGAACCCCGGTGGTGTAAGCAGCTTTCATATCGGACAAGGCAACGTGGCACCGTCGCCGGACTATCGCTATCGCCTCGACGGTGAGATCGGCGAGGTTCTGCTTTTCAGTCGCGCGCTGACCACAGTGGAGCGTCAACGCGTCGAACGGTATCTGGGCTGGAAATGGGGTGTGTTGGTGCAGTAGGGCGAGATGCGCGTTGTCGCTGCACTTCTTTCGGTGAAAGAGACATCAAATTCATCGGCCGCTGCGCGCAAGTTCGGCCATCATGCACCAACTGCGCACACACCTGCGCTACGGCGACATGCGCGTTCCGTCCGACGTTCGGCCGCCTTGCAGCAGTGTCATTTTCGTCGCAACACCACCGGCCATCGTGAACATGACTCGCACCGACGGATCGAAGTCAACACCGAAGTTGTGGTCCCCAAAGGCAAGCATTTGTGAGGCGGACTGCCCTTGCAGTTCACCGAATAATTTTCCATCCCGGATAAACACGCGGAACGGAACAGGCCCTGGGCTGAGTAGCAATCCGTAGGTCGCGACGTATGGCGCGAGCTGTGCCGCAGTCAGTGCAACAACCGGCGGTCGTGTTTCAAGCGGAATGCCCAACGCTGCTCGCCCCAGTTGCATCGCGAGCTGCTCAGGATTCGCCGCTTCGCCATTCGTGAGTACGGTGACAGACATCTCCGCCGACGGCACCCAATAGTTCGCAGTCAGAAAGCCATTGATCCCACCACCGTGCGTGATGATTGGGCGACCGTTGATCTGGTCGTTGAACAAACCGAAGCCGTAGTGCCGCGCAGTCGCAGCACCGACCGGCGCGGTCATCGCGTTGTAACTCGTCGCAGAAACGACGCGACCTTGATGCAGCGCGCGATTCCAAGTGACCAGATCACCAATGGTTGAACACATTGCGCCAGCAGCATGTGGTTGCGACATCGCCAGATACGTTGTGTTGGTCCACCGCTGTGTCGTGTCGCGCGAGTATCCGCTGGCACGATCCGGAATCACTGATCGCGTATCGCAATACCGGGTGCGCGTCATCGCCAGAGGAGTAAAAAAGCGAGATGCAAAATCTTGACCCCAACTCGTGCCGCTTCGTGCCTCAATCAACATGCCGAGCAGTACGTAGCCAGAGTTGTTGTATTTCCACGAACTTCCGACGCGAAAATCCATGCGCTTCTTGGCGACCATTCCAACAATCTCTGTGCCTGTCATCTCTTCGCCCCACCGCTTTACCCAACTGTCGCCCAAATCGGTGTAACTCGGAATACCAGAGGTGTGATTCAAGAGCTGCGTCACGGTCACGCGGCGCCACGCCACCGGCAGATTCGGCAACCATTTACCAATCGGATCAGTGAGCGCAATCTTGCCCTGCTCTGACAACTGCATGATCGCAGCGCTCGTGAACTGTTTGGTGACAGACCCAATCCGGAAGACGGTATTCACCGTGACTGGTGTTGCTGTCTCTAGATTCGCGCTGCCGTAGCCTTTGAACAGCAACGTGTCATTGCCGCGGACCACCGCGACGGCAACGCCGGGCGAGTGCCGATCCCGTACAAACGCACTTGCCAACGAATCGAGCGTACGCGATACCGCTGCAGGCGCAGGCGCGGATTGTGCGGCCAGCGCGACCGGAAGCACCGCGCATATGATCAGGACACGTCGAGCATGGAAAGCGAGCACGCTAAAACCCTCGGCAATAGTTGATCTCCACCAGCACTCCCAGATTCTACGTATCGCAACGTCTGCTGTTTCGACGCGGTGGAGCGAGACCAGCAATCAGGCTGTTTCTCCGATCCGCATCCTATTCAGTTGCCGTCCGCCAAGCAGTTATCGACAAGCGATTGTCGAATGCCACGAGCGTCCGCAACCATCCGATAAAACTCACCGAAATACTCCCGCATTGCGCGCCGGCGATCAGGTTCAAGCTCCGGAATCGAGTCGAGCATCGCGTCAATTCGTGACCGAGCGGCGATGAAGCGTGCGACCACCGGCTGCCACTCCGCGACGGTCATGCATGGCCCGCGATACAATCGCTGTACAACGCTTCGAATCCCAAGCCGCGAGTCTGGTGTGGCGTAACGCGGATGCACCGCACCGCTCCAGTCGAAGTCGTAGGCGACAGTGCCCATTGTGCCCAGCGTATCGCGGAGCAGCGACACGTTGTGCAATCCAGAGATCGACCAATCGGTATTCGCGACCATGAGTTCGAACAGCGACGTAATCGCAAGTTGCGTCGCGTCTACATCACGGAACAGCGCACCTTTCGTCGCAATCGGCGTGCGCTTGAACCGCTGTGCGACTTCACGCTCGTCTTCAATCAGAAATGCCCACGACACCACATCGCGCGTGGTGCGCAGCGAGTCTTGATACGTGATGCGCGCCAATCGGGTGCGAAAGTGCAGCGGACTGACGAGCTGATACGCACGATACATTGCGTATTCCGCGAGGATGTACTGCTCATACTCAGAGTTCCCTGGCTTGCACGTGGTCGTGATCTTGAGATCACCGTTGCCCTGAAACAGAGTGCCGCGCGCAAGCTCTTTCGAGATTTCTAACTTGAGCGGTGGGAAGTCACAGTTGCGCGCCTGGCGCCGAAAGTGACCACGCGGCCGAACCGTAACTGCGACGGTGCGAGCAGGTGCCGTTCCACTCTGGTACGTGAGTGACGCCGGCCGCTCAACCAACCGTGTGCTATCGCGATCACGTACCAAGGCGCGCAAATTCGTGACTATCGTGATTTGTAGCGGTACCGTGTCGCGAAAGAGCCCTTGCGCGTTCAGCGAGGTAGTGCAAGAAAAGCTCAACAGCAACGCGACGTGTCTGCTAATCATTTCTTGATCTCCACCAATTGCACACCACCATTTGGCAGTGATCGGAGCGTGTCAGAGATGACGCCCGGAGTGACTGATTCATTGAGTGCGATACCGTATTCAAGAATCCGAATACCGCCGGGATCCTTCACTCGTCCCATGTATTTCCACCGCGTAAACAGTGCATCAAGCTCTGGCTCGACCACGCGTCGCGTACCGTCTGGATCGGTGGTGTAAATCCGCATCATGTGCGTGTAATCTGGGCGTTCGTCTTGCGCCGCGTCCGGTGCATTCCGCTTGCGTCGACGCCACGCCCGATCAGCCAGCGCTTCGAGCTGTTCAGGTGCGAGATCTTTCAGCACTTCCTCATCGAGCTTCGCAACGAACATACCTGTACGATTCGCGTCCTTGAGAACGCGCGCCAGTCGCTCTCCCGCTGCACGTCCTTCCATCGCAGGGGCGCGACCGAAGTCTGTCGCCCACAAGCCGAGTGCGAGCGCGTTATAGATCACGGAAATCGCAAATGCTACCGCCGGATCGACAGCGGCGGCCAATCCAATTCCAACCACCACGAAAATATTCGCCGCATCCTTGCTGTCATCCAACGTGGTACGAAACCGAACGGCCGTCACGATCCCGCCCAGCGAGAACGCCAACGCGATCGAGTGCTTCACGAGCACCACAATCCCCGCCACAATCACTGGCAGAATGAGGAACGTCTGCACAACAGATTGCTGATATCCCTTCTTGTGGCGCGTGTATGTGTAGATCCACGTGACCGGCAGCGCGGTAGTGAACGCGGCACACATCGCGATCACCGTGGGGAGCAGCGCCGGCTGTGACGCAGCACTCTGGCTGTTCGGCCCATTGGAGCCGCCTGTGGTCAGCGCTGTCAGCTCGCCGCTTCCCAGCACGCCCCACTCCGTAGGCGAATACTTTCGCACCAGCCACCATGCGGTCGCAATACCGAGGTACCAGAGCACTGTGCGGATAATCACGCGGACCAGCGGTCGTTCGGCGTCAGTTTCGGGCATTGGCAGGGGAGTGCGTGACAACGGGACTGCGATGCGGCGAAGCTGCGCCAAGCACCACGGAAGAGCAACCAGGGCATTGTTCCGGGCGGGCAAGACAGAGCCAGCGCCACGGTATAATCTTCAGTCATGCATCGATCACTGACCACCGCCCTGCTCGCGTCGCTGTCCGTTCTTGTCGCCACGGCATGCGCACAGGGACCACCGCCAACGACACGTCCAGCGCCCGATACGCGTCCGGTAGTGGCGACGCTGGTTGTCTTCGTCACGATTGATCAACTACGCGGCGACTACATCACGCGTTTCGGATCACAGTTTACTGGCGGACTACGACGCTTGGCCGCGTCAGGCACGCACTTCACCGATGCGTTTCAGGATCATGCGAATACGGAGACCGCGCCCGGTCACGCTGCGACGCTCTCCGGTCGCTATCCCGTGTCAACTGGCATCGCGGCAAACAACGTCGGTGTAAATGATCCACGCAGTCCGCTGATCGGATTTGATGATGCAGCACTCGGCGCGTCACCGTTCCGGTTTCGTGGCACCACGTTGCTCGATTGGATGCGCGCGAAGAATAGTGACACGCGCTTCATGTCAGTCTCGCGCAAAGATCGCGGCGCGATTCTGCCAGTTGGGAAGGCGAAGGGTGACGTGTACTGGTATGCTACCAACGGCACCTTCACGCAGAGCACCTACTATGCTCGCGAGTTGCCCGCGTGGGTCCGTGCCTTCAACGCGCAACAGCACGCCGCCAAGTATGCGGGTTGGACGTGGACGCCACTTCTCCCCGATAGCGCATACAGCGAGCCTGATAGCGTGATCGAAGAATCGGGTGGTATCGAGGTGGCGTTCCCGCATCGCGTGCCAACCGACATCGCCGATGCGTTTCGGGTACTGGCTGGCTTTCCAGTGATGGACGAGTTCACGCTGCGTTTCGCATTGGATGGTGTGCGCAATCTCCAGCTTGGCGCGGAACCAACGCGCACAGATCTCCTCGCCATTTCGCTTTCTAGCACCGATGCTGTCGGACACCGATTTGGCCCCGACTCAAAAGAGCTGCACGATCAAATGCTGCGCGTTGATCGGTACTTAGGCGAGTTCGTCGACTCGCTATTTACGATGCGTGACTCGACGCGAGTGATCTTTGCTGTGACTGGTGATCACGGCATGTCGCCGTACCCCACGAGACTTTCAACCGTGACACCGAATCCGGGCGCAATGTATGTGGACCTCAACGCTCCGTTCGGCGAAATGTTGGCACGACTGGGTGCGCTTGGCGTTGACACATTGCAAGTTGCAATGAGCGACGGTGCGTTGGTGATTGGTGATACGGCATCGTTTGTGAAGGCAAATCTGTCTCCCGATTCTGTCGCGCGGGCTTTTGCCGTAAAACTGCGTGCAGTGCGCGGCGTGCACCGAGTAGACATGCTCGCCGATCTTGCGAGAGCAGACACCACAGCAGACTACATCGCGCTACGCTGGCTGCGCATGTTTGCGCCCGGTGGTACGGTGCGATTTGTGACGACGCTCAATCAATTCAACTACATGACGGGCATCACAAACGCGACGCATGGCTCGCCGTGGAATGACGACGCGTCAGTCCCGATCATGTTCTGGGGCACACCTTTCTTACTCGGTACTTTCTCGCAACGGGCGCATGTTGTTGACATGGCGCCCACACTTGCAGCCGTACTGGGTATTCAACCGCTCGAACGGATTGATGGTGTGGTGCTCAAATCTGCACTACGTCCGTGAGCGTTGCGGTGGATTGCGGTGCCTGGTGCTGCGACGCTACGGCACGCGCCTGAAGAGTCGCGTCAGCGCTGGAATAGCTGACCGTTCCGGGGTGTGGTCCGTAATGAGCGTATCAACGCGCCAGCCACGTACCGCCGCTCGGCGAGCGTACGCTGCGAAACCATCTTCTTCCGTCGCATCTTTGTCGATGGTCAGAATGTAACTGCCACGGACTGGCTTTCCGTTGGTGTTGCTGAGCACAAGCGTATCCAGAAACGTCTTCAGCGGATGAGGCACATCCTTTGGCGGTGCTTGCTCCGCAGTCACCCAGCTCGGCGTCATCATGCCGGTTGCAACGCTCGCAGTGAGCATCGTACCGAATCGTGCGCCAGCCAGCGTTTGCACACTTTCACCAGACTCTGGAACGAATGCGTCGACGTAGACAAGCTGCCGAAGCCGTTCAGGAATTCTATCAGCAACACCGGTAATGACCATTCCGCCGTAGCTGTGCCCGATTAACACCACGTTAGTCAACTCTTCAAACTTAATGGTGTTCACCACATCGTCGACGTGCGTGTTGAGCCCAACATCGCGCGTGGCGAGATGCACTCGTTCACCCAATCCAGTAAGCGTGACGCGATGCACGCGATGTCCGGCAGCGGTGAGTACCGAATCGACGGCTCGCCAATCCCAACCTCCGCCCCATGCACCGTGGACGATCACATAAGTCTTGCCAGCGCGTGCTCGTGCGCGCTGAGCGATGAGTGCTCCCGGTACAAGCAATGCCGTCATTACGGCCAGTATCGCAGCGCGCGAACGAAGGGATCCAAGTGGCATCAGACTGGCGGTGTGAGAATATCGCGGAGATGGTGCGTGAGATGCGTCACATAGTCTCGCATGAAATAGTCCAGTGTCGCAGGCGATCCTTGCGGCACCGTCGAAAACGCTACCTGATCTAAGTTGTGCGTGAGGTGTTCACGATAACGGATATCGTCAGGTACCGCATTAATCACGCGCGCGAGATGCAGATTGTACTGTTGCCAAAAATCGACCAACGTGTGCCATGGAGTGGTTTGGTATTGCTGCACTGCAACCCAGCGATCCTGCTCGTAGCCAACGAATACGAGCGTGTCCATGAACTGCGCACGCACGAATCGTTGATGATTGTTGGACGCCGAGTCAATCAGGTGTCCCACAATCTGTTTTGGTGACCATTTGCCAGGCGAGTGCGGCGCACTTGCCGATTCATCGCTGATCACGAGTAGTCGAGGCGTTGCGCGGATGACAGTCTCACGAAGAATGCTCCCAGCACCACTCATGCGTACCGCCGAGACACTCGTGCGTCGTGACGACAGCGTAAAGTTGTACTCACTGGCGTCTGCATTACGGCACCACCTGCGCGCCCGTCGCCTGCTCTAACAAACGCGCCGCGCGCGCGACTAACTCTGCTTCACGCAGGAGCGCCGCCGACAGCTTGCCAATCTGCTCGTCTGCCAGCTTCCAATCGCGTTGCTCAATTGCTTCACGCACACCCGGCATTGTCTTGACGCCGTATCCGGTGTAGTAGCCCGGTGCATACAGTGCGTGCTGGTACCACGGTCGCTTGGGCAATCCTTCCGGTATAAGCATGACTTGATCGCTTTGCCGCACCAGTGCATTCACCTGTGCTAAGGCTGCGGCCGTTGCTCGTCCAGCCGGTACACCTTCGTACGCTTTCTCAAATCGCTCTGCCATGCGAGCCAGCGAATCAATCGCATTTTGCACCGGTGCAAAGTTCAAAAACGGCGCGGCAAGTTGAGCGCGCGGCGCCTGCAGCGGTCGGCGCGGATCGTTCGTGATGGCGTACGCACCTTCAGCCAATCGGCGATTCAACTCATCGATCTCTTTCGCCGTTGTCTCTCGCAACGCAGTCACTTCACCAAGATACCGCTTGGTAGTGGCCGAAAGATTTCCGAATTCTGCAGGCAACAAATCTGCATTTGCAACGCGCATCACCATAGTACCGGCCACCTGCGCAAGTGCTTTACCATACACAAACGCTGTGTCACTGAAACGTGTGTACCACGCAAAGCTGTCGTAGATGGAGTGATAAATTCCGCCGCCATCTGCACCACCAAACGCAACATTTAGTGTTGGAACGCCAGCGTGTTGTAAAAACGGGGTAAAGTCAGAGCCTGAACCAAGTGCATCAATTCGCAAATCACGCATTGAGCGCGCCTCTGCATTGCCGTTTAGCACTTCATGCATCCGACGGCGTTGCAGCACCGACACATTTGCTTCCGGGTCCATCACATCGGCGGCAACTTCACTGACAAAACGCTCCAATGCGTGCGAACCTGCGACATCCAACACGCCGCGACCATTGCCGTCGGTGTTCAGGTAGAACACGCCCTTCGCACGCATCTCGGCCATATGCTCTTCCACCCATTCCGTGGACCCAAGCAGCATTGGCTCTTCGCCGTCCCACGCCATGTAGACAATCGTGCGCTTCGGTCGCCAGCCCTGCTTCACCAGCTCGCCCAGCGCGCGCGCCTCTTCCAACTCCGGCACTAATCCGGAGATTGGATCTTCAGCACCGTTCACCCACGCATCGTGATGATTGCCGCGCATCACCCATTCATCGGGCCAAGTGGAGCCTTTCAACGTCGCGATCACGTTGTACAACGGTGCCTGCTTCCAGTCAAATTCTAGTTTCAGATGCACGCGAGCCGATCCAGGTCCGAGCCGATATGTGATCGGCAATCCACCGCGCCACGCCGGTGGTGCCACAGGACCTGTTAGCGCCGCCAACAACGGTTGCGCGTCGGCGTACGAAATTGGCATCACCGGAATTTTCATAATCGTGATCGCATCTTTGCGATCAAGGCGTGTCGCGTTCGGAGTCGAGCCAACGCCAGGCGTGAGCGGATCTCCTGGATATACGGGCATATCCAGTACACTGCCCCGCTGGACACCGTCACGCGGCCGGTACGGCCCGTTGGGATACGTCTCCCCTTCGACAAAACCATCGTCGCGCGGATCGGAATAGATCAACGCACCAACGGCGCCGTGCTCATACGCAACTTTGGGTTTAATGCCGCGCCACGAACCGCCATATCTTGCAATAACAATCGCGCCCTTCACGGAAACACCGCGACGATCAAGCTCGTCGTAATCCGCCGGCAAGCCGTAATTCACGTAGACTAACGGCGCTGTCACATCACCGTCTGCCGAATATGCGTTGTACGTTGGCAGCTGTTCAGCGCGCTGATTGGACGTGGGATCTTCCGCCAACGCTGGCTCTTGCAATCGCGCAACAAATCGTGTGGGCGCGACAAGCTCTAAGACGCGAACGCGCGGTGTTGGAAAAAGTACATCGAACCGTTCAAGTTTTGCTTCCCAACCGTACGATTCAAATTGTGCGCGCAACCACTCCGCATTCTCTTTGCCATATGGTGAGCCAAGGTGGTGCGGCCGCGCGCTCAGTCGACGCATCGCTTCGCGCATGCGTGACGGCTCTGGAATCGCGCGAAACTTTACTTCCCATTCGCGTTGTATCTTTGCCGCGGCGGTACTGAATCCACGAATTGGCGGATCCTCCAAACGCTGTGCGGCGGCGGACAGCGCGATAACAGCCGCAACGGGATACGACAACGCAGAGTAGCGGAGGGACATGTGCAACCGGTGCTGGAGAGTTTTCAGAGCCCCACGGTAAGCGCACGTATGCGCCGCAGTGAGTCTATCTCGCGGCACAGTGATGAGCTAGCAGACCACTCAACACAACGTTCCGGCTTCCGTGGCGTCAGGATGAGCTATTTGTCCCCACCCACCCACCGCGTAGTCAGACTACCGACAATCGCACCCAGCTCTTTCAAACCTTTCCCCTCGACGAGCACCGGAACGTGAGCAGGACGATAAACAACGCGAAAGATTGAGTCGATTCTCGCGTGTTGCGTGGAATCGCGGTACACGCTGATTTCCATCAGATCCCACGATGTGTCTGCCGGGGTGCCACGCAGTAAACGAAACCCTTCCATGTGGCCAGCGGCGCGCGCTTTCGCGTCCATCACAAACCAGTTCTGGCGAATGTAGTTTGCGAGCGCATCTACCCCGCCTGACTTCGCCTTGAGATATGTCACTTCCCAGATCTCACCTCCGCGACTTGCTTCCTGTGTCGAAGCACGAGACTGTCGGAGTGCCAGCACAAACAGAACGCAAGAAATGAGTGCCGCCGCGCTCCGCACGTGATTCCACCGGACCCAATCACGCTGGTATCGCTGCCACAAATCAGTCACATCCTGGGCGCGCGCATTCGTGCGTGCCAGCCGATTGTTCATCGGCACATTGCCTAACATCGTTGCACCTAGCACACCAACCAGATAAATCACGCTGCCGACAAGTTGAAACACAGCGCCAAGCATCGCGATTTGACGGAGAGCCAGAATTGCAGAGAGCAATGCGGCAAGCGCCGTTCCAAAGAACGCCAGCAAGAACAGTGGATTCACAATGTCCACATTGATTGCCTGCATCGACTGCACGCCGCTCTCTGTTGGCTGACGCCCGAGCGCCTTCATCACAAAATTCGAGAACGCAAAGAGCAGACCGCCAATTAGTCCACTGCCAACTGCCGCGAAGAGCGTCACGTAAAATTCTAGCACTAACGCAACCACCGATCCAAAAACGCATTGACGATCGTCACGTTCGCTGCAGCGTCAAACCCAACACCGCCGTGCCCATCGTTCGGCAATTCTGTCCACTGCACACGCGCCGTATCCAACACCACGCGCAATCCGTCACGCAGCCTGCGACCCTGATTGATCGACACAGTGCAGTCGCGAGCTCCATGCTGCAGCAACATCGGCGCGTCGTCAGCGGTGAGCCAATTAGTGGGACTCGCTTCACGCGCGCGAACCGGAACCGTGCTTGGCTTCGCTCCAAGAAACGCTCCCTCCGGTGACGCGGCATTGTCGTGGCCCGTACCGTTGAACACCGGGCATCCCTGCGTTGCGGCATCTGCGTCCATGAGCAGCAAATCAGACGGTCCAAACCAATTCACTACTGCTTGTACTCGCGATGATTGTGTGGCATTGCCGAGCAATGCATCGTCAAATTGCGTCACGTCGCCGGTAACGCCGAGCATCGCAGCCAAGTGACCTCCCGCCGAACTGCCCCATGCCGCGATCCGATCACCACGAATCGCGAGACGCGTCGCATTCGCGCGTAGATATCGAATCGCCGCCTTCACGTCCTGCACCGCCGCTGGATACTTGGCCGCGCCTGACAGGTGATAATCCAACGTGGCAACCGCGAAACCGCGGGCGGTCATCTTACGCTGTACCGACGCGGCGTCGAGCGCTCTGGAACCCATTGACCAGCCGCCGCCGTGAATCCAGACCACCAGTGGAAATGGGCCCTTGCCGGTGTCGGGCAAATACAAATCCAGTCGTTGGGCTGGCGCTAACGATGCGTACGCCTCGTTCAGTACGGTGCGCTGAAGACTGGGGTTCGGATCGACAATTCTTGGCGGTGAGGTCTCGCCCCCGCCGCATGCGGCGAGAACCGGGAGCATCAGCACACCGAGCCGCCGAACGCCGATTGTTAAAATCTTCGACATGCTCCAAAGATGCACCTGTCCGAGTGTCGCGGCAAAGGTGGTGCGAAGCATGTTCTGCATTCATACTCTCCGTGCGCGATCCACCGGTTTTATCCCTTCGCACCACGCAATCACGCACATGTCGGCGACGTTGCATCCAGCACGTGACATCCTGAACGCCGAACTCAGTCTGCTGGCGTTCCAGCGCCGCGTGCTTGCACTCGCTGAGGATTCGAGTACACCGCTGCTTGAACGTCTGCGATTTCTTGGCATCGTCACCAGCAATATCGACGAGCTCTACATGGTGCGGATGGTCGAGCTCCGTCGCGCAGCAATCGACGAACCCGATCGCGTTGGCGAGCATGGTCTCACATCGGTGCAGCGACTCGTAGCAGTTGAGCACGAAATCGAATCAATACTGGGCGCACTCGCGCAGTGCGCAACGCAGTGCTTACGCGACGTGCACGCGAGTGGTGTACAACTGCTCTCGTGGCAGCGACTTGAAAGCGATGAACGCGCGGCGCTGACGCAGCGGTATCTCGAAGACATCCAACCCGACCTGCTCCCCCACGCGATCACTGTGAGCCCGGGACATCCGCTACCACATCTGCCGCACCTTGGCCTGTTCATCGCGGTCGTTTTTCGCGCTGCGGATGGCGCGCGTACGCAGCTTGCCGAACACGAATTGCCGACGAATGTCCCACGATTTTTTGCGGTGCCTGGGCGCGAGCGAGCCGTGATTCCGATTGAGGAAGTTTTACGTGCGAACGCGTTTCGTCTGCACCCAGATGCAGTGGTAGAAGGTGCACATCTCTTTCGCGTCACGCGCGGGGGCGATCTTCCACTGAGCGATTACGATGGCGGCGATATGCTCGGTGCGGTGGCGTTGGCTACCGAGCGACGACCACACAATCCAGCGGTACGCGTAGAAGTTGAGCGCACAATGCCCGCACGTGCTGGCGAGTTGATTGTGGACAGCTTGCGACGTGAGGCGATCGGCCGAGACATGGAATTGACCGTCACGACGGTGCAGATTGTCGATGGGCTACTGGATTTACGCTGCTTGCAATCGCTGCCATTGCCGCCAGCTGGCGCTGCGGAGTATGCACCGCAGTTGCAGCGCGCGCCGTTGGATTCGCCGCATGGCATCTTTGCCGCAATTCGTGCTGGCGATCTGCTCATGCATCATCCGTTTGATTCGTTTGATGCAACGGTGGTCCGATTTTTTCAGGATGCAGCGTCCGATCCAACGGTGAGTGCGATCAGCGCAACGTTGTATCGCGTTGGCGATCCATCGCCGATTGTCGATGCGTTGATCGCTGCTGCGGAGGCCGGTAAGCAGAT
The DNA here is from genome assembly GCA_031408755.1 of Gemmatimonadaceae bacterium. Taxonomy (GTDB): domain Bacteria; phylum Gemmatimonadota; class Gemmatimonadetes; order Gemmatimonadales; family Gemmatimonadaceae; genus JACMLX01. Next base: position 21,533 of record JANNWU010000242.1, read on the forward strand.
CTTTGTTTTGGTAGAATTGCAGGCGCGGTTTGATGAGATAGTGAACGTTCGCTGGGCTCGCGCAATCGAACGGGCCGGTGGACGTGTCGTGTACGGAATGTCTGGCCTGAAAGTGCACGCGAAGGTCGCACTGGTAACTCGTCTGGAACAATCAGTTCTTGTGCGGTACGCGCATGTGGGTACCGGCAACTACAACCCCAGATCTGGTCGGCAGTACACTGACCTGAGCCTGTTCTCTGCACGCGAAGAGCTGACAGCAGACATCGCATCGCTGTTTGACGCGTTTGACAGCGCATCGGTGCCGCCAGACGCACTCGCTGGTAGTGTACTGCTCGCACCGAATCAGTTGTTGCGATCATTGCTGAAGCGAATTCATCGCGAAGCTGATCATGCGCGCGCGGGTCGTGTCGCGGGAATCACGATCAAGATCAATGCCTTGGCCGATACCGAGATCGTCCGCGCGCTGTACGACGCGTCGCAGGCAGGAGTGAGGATTGCCTTGATTGTGCGCGGTATTTGTACGCTGCGAGCCGGCGTTGTTGGACTCTCGGAAAACATCAGCGTTGTGTCGATTGTAGGCCGACTGCTCGAACACTCGCGAATCTATCGCTTTGAGAACGATGGGTCGCGTGAGTACTTCATTGGCTCATCAGATCTCCGCCCACGCAATCTGCGTCGACGGGTTGAGCTGTTGGTGCCAATACCAGGTGCGGCGCACCGCGCGCGACTCGATCGTATTTTGCAGAACTATCTAGATGATCGATCCGCGTGGGAGCTGACGGCAAGTGGTTCGTACGTGCAACGGCACAGAGACGGCGTACGGGCTCAGGATTTGTTAGACTAGCGCGACCAGCGAGTGTCTCTGATCAGCAAGAACTGACCCGCGCGTATTGAACGATTTCCATTCACTGCGCACATGTCATACCCGCGGCGCTACCTCGGCCGAAACGGCGATCGGAATCGCGTCTCAAACGGCGTACTGTTGTCCGTCAGCGTTTTCAGAAACGCGACCAACGCCGCCTTGTCGCTGGTCGTCATCCGGAGCCGGCGCGGAACGCCTTCCGTTTGCATCATCCGCCGATCGAGCGACGGTGAGTTCTGTACGCCACTGTTATAGAACTCCACCACTTCTTCCAGCGTCGAAAAACGCCCGTCGTGCATGAACTGACGCGAGGTTGCGACATTTTTCAGCGACGGGACTCGAAAGATGCGCGTTTCATCGGCGTCAAGACCGTTGCTTTGCGCGTTGGCACCCATCGTAAACGTTGGGCCAACGTGACACTCGAAACACTGCTGCCCTCCATCTCGCCGAACGTCCATAAAGAGCGATTTTCCCCGATTCTCAGACGGCGTAAAATCGGGAAAAGCGACGCGAGTGTTCGTTCCACCGGTCGCCGCCAACGCCCGATCAAAGCGACTGTCACGTGAGATCAAGCTGCGTAAGTACTGCGCCAACGCCAGTCGAATGCGCGTCTCTGTGATGTTTCCGTCGCCAAAAGCAATGGTGAACAGCTCGGGATAGTACGGCAGCGCGCGCATCCGTTTGAAGAGCGAGTCTGCGCCACCCACTGCGTCGGTAAATCCAAGCTCAATCGAATCGCGGATTGGCTGCATCGCCAAGTCTTCCAGATTCGGTGCACGCCGATCCCAAAACACCGAGCTCACTTCAGAAAATCGCAAATTGAACAATCGCATCGACTGCACGCGTCGATTCTCAACGCCGGCAAACCCTTTACTGAAGCGCAACGTGTCGCCGAATCCCGCGCTCGCATCATGTCAACTGGCACACGACGCAACGCCATTGATGCTGAGCTGCGTGTCGAAGAACATCACGCGGCCGAGCGTCGCACCTGCGTTCGTAATCGGGTTCGACGCCGGTGTGTTGTCAAAATTTCCAAGGTTCTGCAGGTGCAGCGGCAGCAGAGGCGCCGCATACTCTGGCAGATTCGTAGGATCGATGGTCAGCGCCGCAGCAATTCCGGGAAACGCCTCGCGCTGCGCTAACGGCGGCGGCGCGGCAGGGCCAGCGCGCTCACCACAGCCCTCCATACTGAATGCCAACAGCACCGCCAGCAGCGGCGCTGCACTACCGATGAATGTCGACTGCCTGTTCGTGCGCATAATCCACCGAGGCGTGCGGACCCAAGGAACCGTACCTGGAACAATACAGCCAAACTCGGCTTCCGGCTCTGTTGCGACCGGCCGACGACGGCGCGCAGAGTGCCTTCGCATCGCATCGGTGACAGTGCACTCTCGAACACTGACCGGCGACGCTGGCGAGTGCCAATTCGTTTGCGCAACCGCCACGTGCACTGTCCTCATCGTGAACAGCGGTGTCCTGAAAGAGAGAATTTAAGACGAGCGGGATCGGCTAAGTCGTTCCCCGACAACACGTTCACCACAGGTACGCGATATGCTTCTGAGCAACGCAGCGGGGATCGTCCCGTCCCTTTCTCGGAGTGGTACCATGATCCGCAGATCTGTCCTCCTCGGCACCGTTCTTTCCCTGACCGCCCTCGTGCCGACCGCCAGCGCCACCGCGCAGGAGAGCGCGCGCTACCCTGACTACGGTGATCAGCGCGCTGCGTTTACGAGCGATCAGCTGGACAACCTGGTGGGAAGCATCGCGCTGTATCCCGATGCGCTGCTGGCGCAGGTATTGATTGCGGCCACCTTCCCCGACCAGATCGCCGACGCCGCGCGCTTTGTGCGCGCCAACGGCACCTCGGGCATCGATGATCAACCGTGGGACATCAGCGTCAAGTCGGTCGCCCACTATCCGTCAGCGCTCAACATGATGGCGGATCGTGACGACTGGATGTCGACGCTCGGTCAAGCGTACGCTACGCAATCCAGCGACGTGATGTCGGCGGTGCAGCGCATGCGTCGGATGGCGGATTCGCAGGGCAACCTGCAATCGAACGAACAGCAGCAGATCTCGCGAGACGACGACCAGTACATCATTGCGCCGGCGCAACCGCGCGTGATCTACGTGCCCGTCTACGATCCGGTTGTGATTTACACGCGCCCCGTATTCCGATCAGCGTTCTATAGCCGCTACTGGTCATTTGGCATTGGCTTTCCAATTGGTAGTTGGTTGGGCTACGACTTCAACTGGCGCGACCGGTCCATCTACTATCACGGGTGGGATCGGGCCTACTATGGCCACGGTGGCGGCTGGCGTGGGCGTTCGTATCGACACATTCATGTCACGAACATTTATGTGAATAACCGATACCGCAATGTGTACATCAATCGCGACATCATTCGTCGTCGAGTCGAGTATCGCAACGTCGATCGGTATGTTGGCGTGCATCGCGACACGCGATTTGGACGGCCGAATGATATTCGTGGCATCGATCGGCGCGGTGATGATCGGTACCGCGGCGAGACGGTGCGAGGCTCGTCTGACAATGGAAACCGCGATCGTCGCGATGACGAACGCCGTGGCAACGGTGATCGTGGAACGAACGATGGCAACAATCGCGGTGGCTACGATCGCTCATTGAACGACGGTAGCCGCGGCAATACCGGACGCGGTCAGCGCGATGTAATTGTGAGTGATCGTGAGCAGCGCGAGCGTAACGATGTACCGCTTATCAACCCACGTCGTGCGGAACGTGTTGAAACACCGCGCGAAGTGCGGCAGGAACCGAGGCAACAGGGCGAAAATCGTGGCAACGACGGCGCACGAGGCCGCGATCGCGGCGGTGATCGCGGCGCGGAGCGCGGCAACGATGGAGCACGCGGCGGTGATCGCGGTAACATGGGAAGTAACGATCGCGGTCCTCGTGGCAATAGCCGCCCCGCACGCGGTGGCGACGTCAAGTTCTAGTCTGAAAAGATTGGACGCGCCGTCACTGCACACTCGCGGTGACGGCGCGTTGCATATGCAGAAACGTTACGGCGTGGTCACTCTGCCAAGCAGCGACACATCACCGTCAAAGGTCACAGCCGTCGGCGCGGCGCGAAGCGTGACCGGCACCATCACCGTTGATCGCGCCTGCGCTGGAATCACCACGCGGACGCGCTCTGGCGTGCCACCAACACCTGCCAGATCAACGGCCAACGACAACTGATAGGGCGGCCGACTTGCACCCTGAACGACCGTGAGCTGAACACGTCGTCGAGCCGGGAGATACTTCCACGTTACGCTGATGTCGGCTACCCCCGGTCGATACATCCACTGATCAAAGAACCAGTCAAGCGGGCGACCCGCTTCACGTTCAAACGATGCTTGCAACTCGTCGGTGAGTGCATTGCCATGCCGATGCGTCATGTAGTATTCACGAATCGCGCCAAAGAATGCCGAATCACCAATTTCACGACGCAACATATGCAACACGAAACCCGCCTTCTGATACACATTCGTATTCAGCACTCGATCTAATGCATCTAGCTCTTCGTCGATCACCGGTTTCTGATTGGTAATCGCCGCAGCCAGCACTTGGGCACGCATAGTTGACATTTCCGCATCAAACGCCGTGTCACCTCGCGCGTGCTCTGTCCAAAGCGCAGCGAAGTAGGTCGCGAAACCTTCCGACAGCCACACATGCGGCCACTCGCGTACAGTGACCGCATCACCAAACCATTGGTGCGCCGTTTCATGCGCGATCAGACTTTCGCTGGGCGAGTTCTTGCGAAACAGATTGTCAGCGTAGAAAATCGCGGCAGCATTTTCCATTCCGCCATAGCGCGTGGACGATGCAACGTGTGCCAATTTTTCGTACGGAAACGGGCCCACCAGTCGTGAGTAGAACGACACGATATCGCCGGCGCGCGCAAAATTTCCGGGCAGCGTTGCAACTTTCGCTGCACTTGTCAGCACCGACTGCTGCACGCATCCGAGCAATTCGGCGAGACCACAGGCAGTCTCACCGAGCGTCGTGACGACCATCGGTGCGACACCAATCACCATCACCGCCGTGTAGAGCGGGCGTACACTGCGCCAGTGCGTCAGTACCATTGGCGTGCAGGCAGAGTCGCAGATTTCACGCGTTTCGTCAATCAAGGCACCGTTCGCAATCACACGGTGTGTCGCGGGCGCAAACACCAACCACTCCACCGTGGCCTTATCACTTGGATGGTCCACCGTCGCGAGCCACTGTCGCGCGCGATTCGGAAAGTTGTCGCCGAATGCCGTCCATCCCGCTGCGGTGTCGCGGCGGATGATCAAGCCGTCAGTTGGCAAGCCGTTGTAGGTCACCTCAATACGTAGCGTGTCATTCATGCCTGGCGGCAGCGTTACGCGCACACTGTCGCCCGGCCGAGTGAAAGCCGTCGCGGTTCCATTCACTCGCACCGAGTCCACGCGCATGGCGCGCGCCAAATCGAGCGACAGCTCCGTCACCGCTGCGTTGCGATGCACGGTCGCTGTCGCTGCAATGGTGATAGCGGTGGGGTATGCCGCACGTTGAGGAAACGCGACATCAAACCGATAATGGAGCACGTCGATTCCTTCGCGGCTCGCGCCTGTCAGGCTCCGCGGAGCAACTTGCCCAAACGCGGGCGCGGCACTCGAGAGCAACGCGCAAAGCAACACACTGAGCATTGGCGCTGTGGAACGGATCTGAAGCCAGCGATTCATGGTGACGATCTGGGCAGGGGTGTCGACGCGGCGAGAGCGACGCGGAGTCTATCGCCGACGCATGCGGGGCGGGGGGCAAAGCCCGCCAACACGCCTATCCCACCGCCCAGCGAGCGGAACAGGCGGCCGCGGCCACCCATTCAGGTGATGCAAACTCCGGCGACGTGTGCGTCCTTTTACCGGTCGCGCATCTACTGGCACAGGAGTCGCGCTAAATTCGTTGCTGCGTCATCCGATGCAGCCGCAGTCCCTCACTTTCCTGCCCAATGTCACTGACTCGCCACCTCCAGGTCGCGCTGATTGCGACCGGCGCCGCCCTCGCGGCCTCCCCGATGGCCGCACAGTCGAGCGATCCCTCCCCGATCCAGCTTGGTCGCACCATCGACGGTACGCTCGGCCGCACTGACCCGACGTTGAACGAGAAGGGACGCTTCCGCGTCTACCGCTTCGACGCCAAGGCCAATCAGCGCTACTCCATCATCATGCGCGCCGATGCCTTCGATTCGTTCCTGTCGATCGCTCGCAATGTGAGCGGCCTGACCGATTACATCGCCACCGATGACGACGGTGCCGGCAACTCAAATGCGCGTTTGCGTTGGACCGCGAAAGCTGCTGGACAGTATTTTCTTGTTGCGCAGTCGTTGAAGGAAGATGGTCTCGGTGATTTCACCATTCGTCTTGATACGGCACCTGCGATCATCGTCGTACCACCGCGCGCTGTGGCGATGGGCGAAGTAATGAATGGTGAACTGGCCGAAACCGATCCGATGGTGGATGGCAAGGGCGCGTTCTTTGATTTGTACAAGATTCAGGCGCGTCGCGGACAGAAGCTGCAGATCGAAATGACGGCAGCAGATTTCGATTCCTTCGTTGGCATCGGCCGCATGACTGGTGATTCGCTCAGCATCGACGAGACTGATGACGACGGCGCTGGTGAGCGCAACGCGCGCCTTCGCTACACCGTGAAGGAAGATGGCGAGTACATCATTCGCGCACAGGCGTTGGATGCAAACGGCAGTGGCGCATACACCGTCAAAGTGACAGAGCGCGTGACGCGTACGTCGGTACCAGTCGCAATGATCGCGAACACCGCGATGGCCGGCGAACTGACCGAAACGGACGAAGAAGCCGATGACGGCACGTACTTCGATTTGTACAAGTTGACAGTGCGCGCGAACGAGACGATCACCGTTGTGATGCGCTCCACTGCCGTCGACAGCTACGTAGTGCTTGGCAAGATGGTGGACGGTGAGTTTGAGCAGCTCGCGACAGACGATGACGGTGCCGGTGGCCGCAACGCACGCCTTGAGCACACCTTTGACGATGCGGGCGAGTATGTGATTCGCGCCAACACGGTCGGTAGCGACAAGTTGGGTCGCTACACAATCCGTGTTGAGCGTGCCGCAGCTGGTGGTGCGCGCCGCCGCGCGTCATCAGGGCCGTCACAGATTGATGGTCGCGCCTCGGCAATGAACGGTGCAAAAATCAGGGAGGAAGTGGTGGAAGCGCCGGTAGTGCAGACGATTGTCAGCCCGCCACGCGTGCGCCGCCCGTAGTCTCATGCAGTTGTACACAACGCCCCGCCGCGCAGTGATTGCGAGGCGGGGCGTTGTGCATTCACCATTCTCATTTTGGAGTCGCATTCGACATCTGCACTTCAACAAATGATGACGTAGTCGCCGATCGGTGTACCGTCCACGTTGGTGACGAACCGGCAGGATACAGCGCGAGATTGGGACGATCGGCTCCGGCTAACGCCAGTCGCAGACGATGCCCATGTGCGATACGAACCGATGTCGCAAAGAGTTCAAACTGTATCGATTCGACAACACCGACCGTGAGCGGCGTCGTGTCGGTTGAGGTGTAGGTGTGATGCGGACCGAACATCCGATATGGGGGCGGCGCCGCAGAGATCTTGCGATGCAGCGCGCGCAACATTCCCTCAGTGATGTAGGTCACCGTCCCGTCTGGCGCAACATCTTCCAGATAGCCGAAGAAGCCACCGTCGGTGTGCGTCGATGCCATGTTCAGTGTGACAACCGGCACACCAGATATCTCAACATCACTCGCGAACGGTGCGCTGGTGTAGGTGAGCAGTCGCTGATCTGCGAGCGCGCGATTACCGTAGATCACGTCACCACCACCGAGCTGGGTATGCCAACGCGTGTTCGTGTTTCCGGTACTCGCCATGGTATCCACTGCATACCGATCGGTCGCAAGAGCCGCACTGGGAATCTCGCGCGACAATCCGCCGGAATCACTGAAGTACCACCGCACCACCTCCATGCCCGCTGGTGGCCATTGCTTCGTGGTGCGCCAACGCCCGTCGTTCATGGTGTAGTACCGAATTTCGTGAACAGCCGGTGCCGCGTTGTCCTTTGATTTGAGATACCGATCAAAGAACGCAATCATCTGTTGCAACTGCTGCGCACTGGACGGAGTTGTTTGCGTATCGCTGGGCAAGAATTGGTCGACATGATGCCCGCCACCGTGGCTCCACGGTCCAATTTCAAGCTGTTGCGGATTGCTGTGCGTAAAGAACCGACTCAACGCGACGTTGGTCGTTCCGCCGTCAAGCCAACCCACGCGAATGAGCATCGGTGTATTGAACTGCTCAAGCTTGCTCCGCAAACCTGACGGGCTGACACTGACTAAAGTGCTTGTACTCCCCGGCACCGTATCGCGCGGACTTCGAAGTTGCTGCAACGCGGCCAGCACATCGTAGTTTTTGCGCGATGCAAGAATCTGCGCAAGTTGACTCCCATCAACATCATCGTCGACCGGTTTGATTCCAGTCATCACCAGCGGTAACGCGCGACACTTGAAGCCGGTCAATCCTGCCAACGTGCACAGATCGTTGCGATCGAGGGCGCCGTTCATCGTACCCCACTGTCGCACAAAATCTTCGTTGAGCACGCCACCCATGAACGCGATATTCACGGACGGATCAAAATCATCGAAGAGCGGTGCGACGGCTTTAATCGCGGATCGTCCGGTGGCGGCAAGCAACTCCGCGGTATTGCCCTCGTATGACACACCCTGCGCGCCGACACGCCCGTTGGACCATCCCTGTGCGACAATCCAATCCACAACCTGGCCGTAGTCTTCTACTTCGTCTGGCGACCACTCCATTTCGCGCGTCCCTGACGATGCACCGCTGCCCCGCGCATCGATGAGCACAACGGCGTAGCCTGCCGCGTTAAACGCCTCAACGGTGCGATCTGCTTCACTGCCACGCCGAAAGCGACGGAGCCAATGCGTGAGCGGCCCTGCTTGCATCGCGCGAACATATCGAGTGGCGTTCACGATTGTCGGCACTTTCGCGCCACGCTCCAGTGTTGCTGGCAACCAGAGATCAATCGCGATCTTCACGTTGTCACGCATCACGATGTACCGCGCGGTGTTCCGCTGCATACCGGCCGGCACCAGTTGGCGACCGGCGGTAGTGCCCGTCATCGCGCCGACGGCAAACGTCACGATCAGTACCGTCAGAATTACAACTAGCAGCCGCAGTGCTTTTATCACTCGCATTTCCTTGGCAGTTATCGACGAGGGTGGTACCGGAGGAACCGGGAAGGCTCCATTGTGACTACGATAATCAATACAGAAATGCGATTGTTCAACTCGCGCAGTGATGAACGGTGGGTCTTATGCATTAAACCGCGGCGCGCGCTTCTCGACAAAGGCGCGCGCGCCTTCAATCTGCTCGCCGGAATTCAAGCACTCAGTTGTGTAAGCCACTTCCGTCGCGAGCGCGCGCTCGAGCGCCGCGTCATCATCATCGCGAAGAATGCGCTTTGTCAGACGCACAGCTGTCGGCGCGTTTGCTGCAATTGACTCGGCCAACAGTTGAGCAGAAAGCAGCAGACTATCGCCCGTCACAATCTCGGTGATCAGGCCGATACGTTCTGAGGTGCGCGCGTCAATTTCCCGTCCTGTCAGCAGCAGCATGTTGGCCCACGTTGCACCGACAATCTGCGGCAGCAAGCGCGACACACCATTCGTGATGAACAGCCCGCGCCGTACCTCGGGAAAGACAAAACGAGTGGCAGCGCACCCCATCCGAATGTCGCACGCGACCGCTAACTCGGCACCGAAGCCCGCCGCAACACCATTCACTGCGGCAATAAAAATGCAGTGGCTGCGAAGCATGAGGCGCGTAATATCCTGCAAGACCAACACGTTGTCGGTCGTCAGGGCAGTGTCGGTGTCTCTGTCGGTGCCGTTGTGATCAATAGTGTCGGCGTTGGTGTCCGTGTTGGTGT
>JANNWU010000243.1:0-23278 GCA_031408755.1 Gemmatimonadaceae bacterium
CACTTGATACGCATCGGGATAGTTGAAAGCTTGAAACAACGATAGGTAGCCGCCGTGACTCCAGCCGAGCACACCAACTCGTGTTGCGTCAACGTTCGGTAGGTTCTCCACCGCCCAGTCGCGCGCTGCTTTCACATCGTCAATTTCGGCGCCGCCATAGTCGATTGCATTGTACAACTCACCACCGTACCCAGTGCTCCCACGATACTCAGGAGCCACGACGACGTATCCCTGCTCAAGTAGCTCGCGTAGGATGTGCGAATAGAATCGATCAAATGATCCGTGCACATACCCATGCACGAGAACCAACAACGGTGCCTTGCGGTTTCGGATCGCCTTGGGCGTGAAAGAATACACCGGAAATTTCAGCGCATTACCCGCACCTTGGCCCGTTGGGTTCGTAGTGCGTGCAGGACGCGGACTGGTGATCCACCATTTGTCCATGACCGCGATGTCTTCTGTTCGTGAGCGCCATTCGAGATCATCAATCTTTTTCTCAAGAATCTCAATCTGCCGATCATAGTTGCGCACCGCGGGCGGCGGCGAAACGCCCTGCGCCAAGGCTTCCCCGCTCACGCACGCAAACGTCAGTGCGAACAGAAGTGAGACAGCGCGCATCATTTGGTGGGTTTAGTGTGAAAGTGGCAGAACGGCAATGCGAATACGGAAGTGGTCCGCCGTACGCTGCACCGGAGAACGGCCTGACGCAAAGCGCTGCGCGCTCGCAAAGGCGCGAAACTGCTAAAGGCGCAAAACTGCGTGCTTTCAACTCAGACACGTCCGAGAGTTATTTGTATCTGAACGAAAACGACCCACATCGACCCGCTCATTTAAGAACGGAAACAAACACCTGCAGTTTTGCGCCTTTGCGGGCACGAAGTGCCTTGCGTCAAAGCAGTTCCGAACACGCTCCAAAAGAAACCAAACGATACCGATTCTAGTGGCACCATCCAATCAGCACCGCAATGCAGTTTTGCGCCTTTGCGGGCACGCAGTGCCTTACGTCAAAGCAGTTCCCTTGCTTCTCCGGCCACACACGACACAAAAACGTCAATACCGAAACGCGTACTGCATCTTCACCAGCAATTGATTCGACGCAAAACCCCACTGTCGATCGAACCGCTGCGACGGACTCAGCGCGCCCACAAACGGTTGCCCCGTCGAACCGTCGATATCGTGCCGAAGATTATGGTTGTACACGATGAACAGATCGCCGAGTGGTGAGAATGTCCAGCGAAGTCTCGTGTTGGCCCCAAAGGAATCCGATTGGTTGTCGTACTGCACGTAGCTGTTGACCTGCAGATCGGGGGAGATGTTCATCCGAACCCGCGTACCAAACAAGTCTTGCGTGAAATTACCTTGGCGCAACCGCCCAATATTGCGCGTCGCTGTCAGCTCAACGTTGAACAGTGACGACGGTTTCCACGCGCCAGTCAGCCGCAGCTCGTCAAGTTTGCCACCATAAAAATTCCCGAACCACCATGTCGCCTGACCACTCACGCGCCGCTTCGCTGCCAAGCCACCTTCTACGCGGTATCGATTCCAGTGATACGAACCGGCGGGAATGGTGACACCGCGCGCAATCTGAAATGGCGCAGGCAATCGTTCGCCAGCCGGTACCACGTTCAACTCAAAACGATCGCCACTCTCAAGGCGCATATTCACTGGGGCTGTAAAAATTCGATAGCTCTCCCAACGTCCTTGCTGGTTGGTCACAACTGTTGTGAAAAGTTCATTGAACACCTGTCGAACACGTAGGCCGAGAATGCGTGCGCGCGGTCTCGGTTGATAGACAACGCCAAGGTTCAGCAGGCGAACACCCGCGCGAGGAACAAAACCAAGCGATGGATCAAAGCCGTCGCCAATCGCTTTGTACTGCAGCGATACGTCCCACAGGTCGTTCGGATAGTCGATTTTAAATCCGTATGAGTGTCGGCGGCCAGCGAGACCATCGCGACCAGCGGCCAGCGCCCATACCCCGGTCAAGAAATTCTTGTCACCCGACAATCGAGAAGTTTGATAGGTAGCGTCAACGCCACCAGTCCAACTCGATCCTCGTCCGATGGGATCTCCAACGGTTCCGATCAACCCCACGCTCGATTCACGAAAGACGTTTTGCTTCAATCGAATCACACCGATCGTGTTACCGGTGTTCACCGAATCAAACGATGACACGTCGCCAGTTCGCAGGACCAACGCGCCGTAGTTCGTACCACGCGCTCGTCCGTTCACCTTACCACCGATGCGAATTGGAACCTCAGCGCCATTCAGCAATCCGATACGCCGACTGAAAAATGGTCGCACATCATCGTCCAAGCCCAACCCAAAATCGAAGATGTCGGCGCCCTGCAGAAAGAAGGAACGCTTTTCGGGAAAGACAATCGGAAATCGTGTCAGGTTGGTGCGGCGCGTATCGACTTCGGTTTCTGCGAAGTCAGTGTTGACGGTTAAAGACGCTAGCGTGTTTGCACCAACCAATTGCGTCACATCGAGACTCGCTTCGTGACTTTCACGTACGCCGGCGTTCACTGCTGGAACTCCAACACCCTCCGTGAATGACGGACGAACGCTGAGGCCAACGCCCAACCCAAACGCCGGTAGATTCGTGAGGAGGCCCGCGCGAAAAGTCTGCGTGACTTTGTAATCGCGTTCAGGACTCGCCCACCGATCCGTCTCTTGTTCGCGCTGTGCTCGACGCTGGATGTTAAAGCCCCATGACTCCAATCCGGGCTTGAAGAGCAGACTGCGCACCGGAATCCGAATCTCGGCCGACCAACCAGTCGGCGTGCGCGCTGTTGCGGCCTCCCACACGGCGTCCCAGTTTGCGTTCTCCGATTCACCTTGGCCTGACACCAACGCATCGTACCGTGCGCCATTCGGGTTCACCGCGAATACAAATCCCGATCGACCATCGAGATATGTGTCGAGCACGATCTTGATGTGATCCTCATTGTTCAGCGATGCGTCGCGCTCGCGTGCAAAGTTGATCAAGCCATCTGGTTTCGGATCATCCGCTCGAATGCCGAACACAATGCTGGTGCCGTCAGACAACACTCGCACCACTGTACGCCCACCCGGTCGTGCGCCTTCAACCGGCTCAATCTGCGTCAGATCGCTAATCGAATCCGCTGCCGCCCACGACGCGTCATCGAGCGTGCCGTCAAGACGAATTGCGGTGGGCATCGGTGCCACACGTAGCCGCGGTCGGACACCAGGTGCCGCACGCTCAGGTGCCGATTGCGCAGACAACGTGCGAGCAATCAATAGAAAAACGCAGATCAGCACTAATCGCGAGAAACTCGGATGAACCCGAGCTCTCTTCGCCAACCGGTGCGCCGCAGCCACGTGCAACGTTTGCAAAGATCTCCTTAGCGCGCATCATGAAAAATAATGCCCATCGTATGGCGGCGGCCGCTCCGCACGCGGCTCACACCGTGCTTCAAGTTAACCCTATACGACCCGCGGGCTCCTTTCGCTGGACGATGATGCACCGCGAAAATCGCCGCGTCTCCCTGCAACAACGCCACGACTTCAGCGCGTGATTGCATGCGCGGCCGCTGTTCAACTAACGTGAACTCGCCACCAGTAAAATCACGCCCTGGTTGCGAGAGCAGCGTCACCATCTGAAATGGAAATGCGAGATCTCCATACAGATCCTGATGCAGGCAATTGAAATCACCTTCAATGTAGCGGAGGAGCAGCGGTGTGGGACGACTCTGTCCCGCGTCGGCACACTGCCCAAGAAACGCTGCGTGCGAGTCAGGAAACATTTGCTCGCTTTTCAACTCAGCGCTCCACACATTCGCGAGGCCATACAAACGCGCATACATCAACGTGCGCAGCTCCGCGACGATCGACGGAAGCGGATATGAGAAATATTGGTACTCCCCTTTACCAAACCCATGCCGCGCCATGTGTATTCGAGTGCGAAAATTCTCAGGCTCGTCGTAGAGTGCGGCCAGTGTTGCCGATTCGTGCACAGTCAGAAGTGGTCCTACGCGCACAACGCCAAAGTCACTCAGCTCCTGGAGAAGAGTAGGCCAGTCAAGCGCGGCAACGCGATCGACAATTGAATGCGGTGATGACGACATTGCGTGTACTCGCAGCGGTGTGTGGACGTGCAGTTACTGCCGGCTGACAGCCGAGATGGGAGCAACCTGCGCGTGGAGCGCGCCGCAATTTGGCATAAGCCTTCAAGCCAACGCGTCCCAAATCTTGCGATTGCCGAAGGCAGGCTCTGTGTTGCATCTGTGTCGCGCAGGTTTGGCACTTCTTACGCCTCGCGCTCGCAGTTTGGCCTCTACGAATGCCTGAACGCACCCCACATTCCCGATCCTTGCGTTGGCCGTGAAACGTCCCACGCAGTCACGCGTAGAAGTCTGTGGACCACCGCAAATTTGCTGCTGAGATCCACATTCTTCAATTATTTCAATGCCAACAGCTGTGACGTTTCCCGCGAGCATCGTCCGAGCCGCTTTTCAATGGGCGCTGGCTCTCGCAACAATCACGAGCACCGCGCTCTCTGCTCAAACGCCGCTTCGCGATCACATCGACATGGCGCGACTGCGCGTCGCGAGCGATTCCTTCGTGGTGATGCTCCAAGGCAGCCCGCGTGGCTGGCAAAAGCTTACTACTTCGCGTGACGGTAGCGATTGGCTACTCGGCGATGCGCTCGCGATCGATTCTCTCGTCACACAGGCGAGTACGATTCGATTCGACGCGCAGCTCAACGAACGTTCGCTCCGCCAAGAGGGCAAGATGCGAGGACGCGACATGAAGATCACGCTCGATTGGATGGACGGCCGGGTGTGCGGGAGTGCAATGACGCCGAGCAGCGGACCAACCGGTGCGATCACGATTGACACCACGTCGAGCGTTGGCATGATTGATGACAATGCCGTCGCGCCGTTGCTGTCGGCAGTTCGCTATCGCGACAGTCTCGACATCTCGTTTCCCGTGCTCGCGAGCGGCAAAGGCACCATTGCCATGCAGCGTCTGCGCGTCATGAGCAGCGAGAGTATCACTGTTCCCGCGGGACAATTCGTTACGTGGAAAGTAGAATTGCGCGCCGAACGGAGTGCAGTGATTGTGTATGTAACGAAGGCTGCGCCGTATCGCGTCGTGAAGATGAGCAACGGTCCCGCATTTGAAATGCTGCTCGCGAAGTAGCAGTAGCCAACCACGCGAGCAACACGGTTAGCGCACGAACTCCGCCGCGCCAATGTCGGCACGCACGCCGTTGGGTCGAGCGACACCGAAGAAGTCTGATGTCAGCTTGAGCAGCGATGTGCCGCCATCAATTGCGCGTGATGACGCAGTAAGCTGATAGTTGGCAGCGATTGTGCCTGTACCGAGCACAAAGCCCGGATCACCGGTTACATCGTCGCGTGACGACGCGGCACCTGCCGACCCATTAGCCCACAGCTGATTCTGAAACGTGTATCCATTTGCGGGTAGCCCGCAGACCAGTTGCGATGTCTGTGATGACGGCACAACGATGTTGCCTTGCACAACATTGTTTTGGTTACCTGCGCTTGGTGTCACGAGCAGGCCGCACACCGCGGCGCGAACAATGGTATTTGCCTCGACAAGAAAGTTCTTGAATCCGGTCTCGGTAGAACCATACCCACCGTTGATCGAAACACCTTCCCACGCATCAAGAATGATGTTGTTCCGGACGGTGTTGTTCCGCGAGTCATTTGCCTGCCGTGCGTCAAACCAACCACGTTCGTTGCCGAATTGAATTCCCGTCGCCTGCCTGCCGTCGCGGAAATAGGTGCGATCGCCAGTATTGTAGACAAGATTGCCCTCCCACAACGATTCCGACGCATTGTCGGCATACAGCTGCACACTGCGATTGTCCCACACTGTGTTCTGGCGAATGGTGCAGCGTGACGACAACACACAATTGATGCCCTCGCCAAAATTCTTCGAAACCTGATTGCCTTCGACGGTCACGTCCACGACACCGATTGCGACAATGCCAGACTTCCAGTCGCCAGCAACGCCGTCGGCGTACTGCAGATTCGTACGTGTCACAACATTGCGCCCAACGTAGACGCGTTGCACTGAACCCAGTCGCGCAACGCCAACCGCAATACCTGCGAGCTGCGTTTCGCTGACGGTGTTATTGCCGATGACGATATCGCGCATGACAGCATCGCCGGTTGCGCTTCGCGGATACACGCCAATACCAGCCTCGCCGGCACCACTTACTGCGTTGCCCCAAATCACTACGTCTGATGCGCCAACAATCTTGATGCCATCGCCTCCGCGACAGTCGATCCCTTGCACCTCTACATGACTGAACGTCGATGCGAAACACGGCACGTTTGCATCTGGGCGCAACACCGGCTTCTCGTTGCCGTACGCGAACACAGAGGTGCGTGCATCCGCGCGACCACTATCACGAACCCACGGCGCATGCGCGGCATCAATGCGATACTCACCACCTCGCATGATGACCTGTCCGCCCGACGCGACAGCAGCGAACGCGGCAGAAAGGTTTTGCTTTGGCGACGCAAACGTCCCAGCGTTCTGATCGTTTCCGTCGGCGGCAACGAAGATACGATCGCCAGTACCGATTCGGTTCTGGGGGATGGCCACGTCCACTCGATTCTCCGGCGGCAGCGTTCGCTGCTCGCAAGCGATCAGTGCGGCCGTAGCAAACACGAAGCGTGCGTAGCGTAACATTTTAAGCTGGGCGGCGAGAAGGATACGATCTTCGGATACGCAGGTACGCAGATTCCGCGCCGTCATCTGAAAACTTGTCCGGTGCATATCGGTTGTGCATCACGCGCAGCGAGTGCAACAAAACTGTCGCATTTGAGCACACCAGAGTGCTGCTTCGCATCCAATACTTGCGCCCGTTGTTGCAGAAGCGCGCCATCTCGGTATGCGTCAGCGCGCCCGCCGAGAGCTATCCTGCAGACACCGCGCACTCCTTGAATTTCGGAACAGTTCGCATGGCGCAAAATTCGCGTCTCTCAGCTAACACTCCCAGCTGTAGTTCTTGTGTGTGCAAAACCGCACGCCGTTGCGCGCGAGCATTCGGAGAGTGTCGTATGACCACCCCTGTGCGAAATCGACCGCGTGTTAAAGCGATCGCTGCAGTCGTCAGCGATGCGGCTGTGCTCGATGCCGCAGTTGCACAACGTGTAACAATTCGCCCATCAAGCGCGACAATAATGCTCTGTCCAATCGTCGGATTCGCTGATGGGAACGCCATCCTTGACGCCTCTGCGTACCAAGAATCCGCCGCCTTGATCGCCAACGTTTCAACCGTGCCCCTGACAGTCGATGATATCGGGCGCGTCGCCTGTGTGTCCTACCTCGATGCCGCTCGTGAGCAGTCGCTCGTGCTGGGATTGGTCGCATCACAGGACACAAGTGCAACCAATGCAGCGAGCGCGGTACCAGAGTCAGTGTCGATCAAATCATCCCGTGAGATAATGCTCAAGTGCGGCGACGCAATGATTCATCTCACCGCTGACGGGCTGGTGCGGATCCGAGGTACACACGTCGTGAGCCACGCGCAGGGCACCAATCGACTTCGTGGCGGCAACGTGCAGATCAACTGACCGCAGAACACACATGTGGCAGCTTCGGAATGAGACACCCTTCGCCGCTGAGCGAACGTTCACGCGCACCAACGACGGTAGCGAAGTGTTCGTCGTCGCTGTGCGCGCAACTTTTGACATCGCGCCAGACGGACAATGTGCACCTGCCGAGGAGCAGCCACCGGTGTTGTTGGCACCAGAGTTCCTCGCCGATCCGTTGCACAGTCCATTGCGGTACGATGCGGACGTCATCGACGAAAAATTGTCAACCGATCTCGTGATTCACGGGTGCGCATACGCTCCCCGCGCACGACCGGCGCAGGCGGTCAACGTGTCGTTGGAGATCGAAGGATTTCGACGAGAACTCCGAGTCGTTGGTGATCGACACTGGCAGGGCGCACTGATCGGCTTGAAACCGTCGGCCGCTGCACCATTTGTGCGAATGCCCATTACGTACGATCGTGCGTGGGGTGGCAGCGCGAACGATCTGGCGCAGCGCGATGAGCGAAATCCCATCGGCATCGGTGCGTTTGCGACGGTTGGCGCGCGCGTTCCAAATCTCGAATCAATTGAGCAACCCATCACGTCCAATCGAGGCGAATATCAGCCCGTATCGCTCGGTCCCATTCCGTCGCATTGGGAGCCGCGCCGAACTGCATCGGGTACGTACGACGACGCGTGGATGCGCACACGTCGCCCGCTGCGTCCAACCGATTTTCAGATACAGGCCAATCACTGCGCACCGGTGGAGCAGCGGCTGCCTGGTTTTCTGCGTGGCGGTGAACATCTCACTCTCCAAAATCTGACGCCCAGTGGCGCACTCCGGATTCAGATTCCGTTCGTTGATTTGCTCTGTCGCTCGCAGTTCGGGAAACGCTCCGAGACGCATCGCGGACAGATTTTCACGGTATACGTGGAACCGGACGTCGCAAAACTGGTCGTCGTGTGGGTCAGCACACTTCCCTGTCATCACACGTTGTATGAATTAGACGAGTGCGTTGTGACGCAGCGTCGTCGAATCACGTTGCAACGGCCGTCTGTAGCATCAACGACATACGCAGCAGCACAGGTGCGTCAATGATCAGCAATATTTTCGTATCAGCGGGATCAGTTGCCTGTATCGGCGTTGGTGCGCAGACTGCCGCCGGTTCAACCGCCGCTGCATCGGTTGCGGCCGTGCGATGCGGTGTGTCGGTGTTTCGCGAGCATCACATGTGGCGCGATAGATCCGGCGAACACATGGTGCTGGCGAGCGCACCGTGGCTAGAGAACGTGGCGGCGGTGACGGATCGCATTGTAGCCCTTGCAACAAATGCAGTGCAGGAAGCAATGCAAGCGGTGATTGATCACATGCCCGTACGATCGCAGCCACGTGTCGAACTGCATCTCGCGCTGTCACGTCGGACACTTACTAATGATGACGACAGAGTGAACGTCGCAACTCGAATTGCGCGCGGTGTCAGCTCGACAATCGGTACTGCGCTCCGGATTGGTTCCCTGTCCGTCGATGGGCATGTCGCTGGTATCGCGGCGGTTGGTGCGGCGGTCAATGCGCTCACGAATCATGCGGCCGATCTTTGTATCGTGCTTGCGTCAGACTCGTGGATCGACATCGATGTGCTCGAAGCGCTGGACTCCGCTCGCCAGCTACACTCGCTTGGACAGACGTGGGGATTCACGCCCGGCGAAGGTGCCGCAGCGCTCGTGCTTGCACGACGCGGGCATGCACTCAGCGACGTGCCGGTGCTGGCATTGATAGATGGTGTGGCAACTGCGCGCGAGGAAAATGTGCTGGGCTCACAGAGCGTCTGCACCGCCGTGGGATTGAGCACTGCCGTCGCTGCCGTGCTGTCGGCAAATGCGCTCGTTGGTCACACCTTCTGTGATCTCAACGGCGAGACATATCGCGCCGACGAGTTTGCATTCACAATGACGCGTGTCTCTGATCGATTTGCAGATCCGTCTGCGTTCACTGCCGCTGCCAGCACATGGGGCGACGTTGGCGCAGCATCGGGTTTACTGTCCGCAATTATTCCGATCGTGTCGTGGCAGCGTCAGAAACTGACGCACGCGCCGATGCTGATCTTCGGCAGTAGCGCGACGCTCCCGCTCCGGGGCGCGCTTGTCCTTTCTCCACCGCAGCGCGCCGCCGCCTAATCCCGAACTTACGACATGCCCGTCACCGTCAACATCAATCGCCAGTCGCTCTGTCATCGTGGCAGCGGTGGCATCTCGCGCGCCACACTGCCCGACGTGTGCAAGACACCCGGCAACGGCATTCCGCTGCCGTATCCCAACATCGCGTTCTCCCGCGATTTAGCGATGGGCACGCGCAGCATCACCGCTGACGGCGGTCACATGTGCGCTAAATACGGCTCCAAGTTCGCCAAGAGCATTGGCGACGCACCAGGATCACTCGGCGGCGTAAAGTCCGGCACCGTGTTGAATAAAGCGACATGGATCACCTACTCCTTCGATGTTAAACTCGAAGGCAAAGGCGCCTGTCGGCTCACCGACAAGATGTTTCACAACAACTGCAACACGGTCAATGCTGCTGGGTTGAACCAAGCGCTGATTTCAGAGATTCGCGATCAACTGCTGTGCGCGTGTGATCGGGAAGTGAATGCCAAATACAAGACAGCCGCGGCAAAGAGTAAAGTGCGGTGCACTGAGCTCGGAAACCAGAAACAGGACTGTCTGGATAAGAAGTTGAAAAAGCACCGAGCCAAGGGCAAGAGAATCGAAGGTGAACGTGGCTACAACAAGACAACGGGCAAGTGGGACGGTTCACGCATGACGCGTTCGGAACGCTTTCAAGACTTGGCGTCACGTCGCAAGAGTGGTAGTTACTGGCGTTCAATTTCAAAACCCAAAGCACCCTCAATGCGCACCCGCATTCCGCGTGGCGGTTCTGGACGCGGAGGCATGGGCGCCGAGCTGGCGGGCGAAGGGTTGTTGCTGATTCTCGCCGATTACATGGAAAAGCGCGCCGCTCGGATGGTTGCGGAACGTGGCGCTGCACTTGCAAATACAGCGTTTCCGGATGGCGCTATTCGCGGTGCAAACGGGCAGCTTGAAAACATTCTCGAGTTCAAGTTTCAATGCCCACCGGGGCATGGGACTGGGCGGGCGGGATTGTCGAAAGGTGGAACGCCGCAGGGTTTCTCAAAGGGGCAGAAGGAGAAGTACAGCAAGCTTATGGAAGTGATGACAGCGAACACCCCAGGTTCGGTAGCGGATGGTGCGACGGTTGAGTTGGTGACAAATGAAAAGTGCTGACACTATGAATCTGGAACTTCCGCCGGACGTTGAGTCGGCGATGACGCAATCGATCTACTTCAAGATGTATGACAAAACATTTGTGAATGTGCGTCCGGGCATCTCACTCGTCATGTACTATGACACGCCTGCATACGAGTGCGTTGCCGAGCTTCAACAGTTGCTGCAACTGTATCGCGAGATGATCCCGGCTAACGCTCTCACATCGCGCTGCGGCCGCAGCAGTTGGGGAAAACTTACGCAGGTCGGCGTAAGTCGAGACTTCAAAGACCTGGGCAACAAGAAGGTTGAGTACACGAATATCGACCTCGGGTCAGGCGTTGAGCCGAGCAGCGAAGGAGGCTTCGGATGGCATTTTAATGGCGGCAACCTTGCGGAACGCCGGAAAGCAAACGGCGTCTATCCAGACGAGTGCAACGTCGTGTTCTTTGAGTGGCCGATTGAATTCGTGTCGCAACTTGCCACAACCGCATTCATCGCTGCCGTTGCGCAACTCGCGAACGTGATGCCGTTCAACAGCGGTCATGCTGGCTACGCTTTCTTGCACTCACATCGCGAATCAGAAGCAACGCACTTCATCGGTGAACTCGGTATGCGCTTCCAAGGTGTTGATATTTCCGAAGCTCATCTTGCTCGGCACGCAGGTGGGCATGTTGTCAATGTGTCGTGGCTCACGCTGCTCGGAACTGGTTTGGTGGCCCAGCTCGGATCAGAAGCCACTCTCCGTGCGAACCTCGGTGCGGATGTCACCGTACATGCGCTCGACGGTGGACTCATGCTGCAAGCCGGTGATCACCCAGCACTTGGTGATATGAATCGCGGCGGCACGGACCTTGGAGCCGTGCGGAACGTTGCGCGCGCAACGCAGTCCGTGCGATTGCCACCGCGGAAGAAGCCGGGAGGAATGCTGCGAGTTACGGGCGGCACAACTGAATTCAACGAACGCTGGCTCATTCGCTTCGATGAGTGATGCACGCGCATATCTTTTCTGACACTCGCTGAGCGACTCATGTCACGCAATGACGACTCTGATGACGCGGCATTCGCTGACGGCTTTCAGCCTGGCAATCGTATCGTTGACTACGCAGTCGTAGCAGCAGAACAATCGGGTACGTGGACGCTGCGATGCTGGCCGAGCGATGCATTGGATGAGCAAACCGCCGAGCGATGGTTCGCGCTGATTGAGGAAGCGTTTGTGCTGCTAGGTCGCGTCGGTGCCCTGCGCGGCGCAGCAATAGCGGCGTCGGTCGACGCCTTTCCGGATGACTGTCAATACTTCACCAGTGATGATGGTTGTCTTGAATGGGAGTTCGGGCGCGTGCATGTAGATCCGAGCGCCATCAACGTCCTCGTGAATCTGATTGAGTTCGGCGCGTTCACTATCGCGGACATTCAGAGAACGGAAATTGCCGCGAATGATTCGTCGCTTGGCTCGGCGTTATCCGCCCGCGACTTTCCGGCCGCGAATAGTTCGCTCCCATTTTCCGTAGAGTATGTCGATGGTGCGTTTGAGTACGGCTTACGTATTACTGTCACATTTGTCGCACCACCGTCGGCGGAACATCATGCCAACATTCTCGCCATCACCGAGTCGTGGTTGCGCGCCGTGGAGTCGGGGGCATTTACCGGCGCACAGAGCAATCCCGGTGTCGATCTGAACGAACCTGACACACCGCCGGTGAGTATGCACGAAGCCACATTCACCTGGTATTTCGTCAGTTTTTCTTCCGAACCCGCAGCGGTGGATTGCCTCTTGAATGCGTACGCGACGTTGCACGAGCGCGGCTGTGCCATTGAATCGATAGTGATTGAGTAGTACGCGTACAACGTCGGCATGCGATCGAGTTGCACC
Source organism: Gemmatimonadaceae bacterium (assembly GCA_031408755.1). Lineage (GTDB taxonomy): Bacteria > Gemmatimonadota > Gemmatimonadetes > Gemmatimonadales > Gemmatimonadaceae > JACMLX01. The sequence continues at coordinate 12,691 of JANNWU010000243.1, forward strand.
CTCTCTTCACCCGACTGTCTCACGGTCGTACAACATGTCCACGCCTACGGGTCATGCACACGCTCGCGCAACACGCTCACGGACAACTCACCTACGCAAGCCGCCACGAATGATCGAAGAAATTGTTCGCGAACACGCGGAAGGTGCCGCTTTCGCGTGGGATCGTGCGCACCGTGCGTGGTTGCACCCCGCGTATGATGCCGCCGATTGTCGTGAGCTCGCAGTGCTCTGTAATGAGCACTTGGATGGATTGCGCATTGCCGGCGCTGATGCGATTCCAGTGGTTACGCAACTGCTCACAAATCTGCCAGGCGCCGGCGATGTCTACGTTGCAACGATGTTCGGCGTTGAGCATCAATGCGACGCGCTGCTGTCCGCAGTGGCAGTGACCGTCGCGTCGAACGCGCGTTGCGTGTCTGGGGCTGCCGCTGCCCTCATCGACAGTCAGTGCAAGGAGATCTCGGTGCTCGCCAGCGCGTGGCAGCAATCGCAGACGCCCGGCCTCAGACGCGCTGCACTTGCTGCCGACGTTGCACGACGCGGTGTCGCCGCAACCGCGCACACACAATTTGCAACTCACGATACATCGCCACTCGTGCGCGCGCGCGCGTGGCGCGCTTGTGGTGAATTGCGCATTGTTGTTGAGCGCTCTGCACCAATGTCGAACGAACACGAAGCGGAACGAGTAGCGCTGCAACTGATGCATGGATGGCGTGGCACGTGTCCAAGCATTGTCGATGATCCGCCGCAACTGCTGCTCGCATCTCCGCGAGATCGCTTACGTCTGCTGCTGCTGCTTGGCGCATTGTTGCCGACGTCCCAAGCGCACACGCTGAGCGTCGCGATGTTGAGCACGCGTGATCTTGCGTGGTATGCACCGCTGCTCTTGGCCGTCAACGGCTGCGCGTCTCATATCGAGACGTTGATGCAATGGCTTAGTGACGATCGTCTGAATCCCGTTGCAGGGTATGCAATTTCTCACCTCACCGGCGTCGATCCAATTGATGCATCGTTGTTGGTGCCGCATGACGACGCGCTCGATGATCTATCGCTTGGAGACGACGACGATTTCGGGCCGTTTGACGAGTTGCCGCGTTGGGTGCCGAGCGTGGCGGAGGCGTGGTGGTCCAAGCATCGCGAGACGTTGCGGCCAGGCGACCGCATCATTCACGGTCTTGTGTGGGGTGGTGAGGCGTTTACAGAGTTGCTTCAACGCGGCTCACAGCTACAGCGGCATCAGTCGGCGTATGCGCTGGCGTTGGCGGAGCGGCGGGGGTTGGCGTCGCTCTGGACTCCGGTGTAACTGCTGCTGCATAAGCCGCTTTTCTCCGATGCGCTTTAAGCTTCTCGGTTTGCCACGGCTCTGCTCGGCAGACGTATTCGGATTGCTGTCGTATGCGACACCCATTCTGCAGGAACTGAGAGCTGCGACCGTCGGTCATAGGCAACAACCATTAGATATTGACTCATCGCTATTCCGCGGATTTGCATAAACACATGTTGCTAATCCGCGGTTTTGTATATTTTTTAGGTATGCCAGTCAACGATGTGCTGAAAAGCAGCGGCATTCCACGAGGGCAGCGTGCGGGCGCTATCAAGCGCGGAGAGCTGATTCAAGTTGCGCCGGGCTGGGACGTCTGGAGGCACGGACGCCCGGTCGAACTCGCACTTACGGCGAACCAGTGGGATTTGGTCGCGGCTATGGTTCCGGGTGGTGTAGTCAGCCATCGCACGGCGATAGACCTCGAGGCTGCGCCTGACGGAATGCTCGTTGTGACTGATCCTCGGCTTCGAAAAGACGCACCGGTTCAACGGTGGCCAAACCGTGCGCTGCGTCGGGTCGCCGGCGCTGGTCCGCAGGTTGGCGACACACCGCTTCGCGACGGACTTTGGCGCTCGCGACCCGTCCGCGCTTGGCTTGAATGCTTGCAGCCTAGCCGCAAAGGGCAAACGGCTCCACGCGGTCTCTCTCGCTCGGCGTTGGAAGATGCGATCGCGCGCTGGTGTGATCGCATGGCACCTGCCGCACTTGGGATCGAACGCGACGCGCTCGCTGAGATCGCAAACGCACTGATGATCGATGCTGATGTTGTACGGCAACTCCAAACGATTCTCGATTCGCTTGCAACGGGAAATCGCGCCGCGCTTTCGGGCGATTACGCGAAGGTCTGGAGTCGCGGATCGGGCGTTGAAGCTTCACGCGTTGCTCGGTTTCGTGGTATCCGTGATGCGCTCCGCACCGATGTGAAGCGGGCCGCAACAGACTCGCTGCCGTCGGGGCAACTTTTCCCCGATCCAGCGCCAAGCGGTGAAGCGCGCAGGGTGCTCGATTTTTTTGACGCGTATTGCTCAAATTGGATTGAAGGAACGGAGTTTGAAGTGGACGAAGCGCGTCGGATTGTGTTCGATGGCTACGAGCCACCGAAGCGTCCGAAGGACGCACGCGATGTTCTCGCGACATTTAGTGCACTCCAGAATCAGCCGCTGCTCGCGACGCTGGCTGGCGCCGAGCCGATGGCAATTGTTGCGGTGATGCGCGAAATCCATGGCGGCATAATGCGCCATCGCCCCGAGCTCGATCCTGGAGAATACAAAGAGCGGCCGAATCGGGCGGGGCGAACAGAATTCGTTGCGCCGCAAGCTGTTGAGGGCACACTGCTTGAAGGTTTCGAGCTGGTACGCGAGGAACAGGATCCGTGGGTGCGCGCCGCACTCGCGATGTTTGTCGTCGCGGAGGTGCATCCGTTCAACGACGGCAACGGGCGCACAGCGCGCGCACTGCTCACGCATGAGCTGCGTGGCGCAGGCCTCGCGCGCGTGATCATTCCACCGGTATATCGCACCGATTATCTCGAGGCACTTCGGGCGGCGTCAAAAACAGACACGTTCACGCCGTACGCGCGAATGATGCGTCGCGCCGCAGCATTTGTCGCGGCGATGCCGTGGACAAATTATGCAATTGCCGTGAACGCGTTGACGAAGATTGGAGCGCTGGACGAGCCCGATGGTGGACGGCGGTTGCGGTTGCCGAGTGAGATTGATAACGGTTCTGTTTGAGCACAATTGGTGTGGGGCGTTTCGTTGAGAACGGATACGCGAAACAAAACGAGGGCACCGCGATCAACGGTGCCCTCATTTTGAACCCAAAAATGCGAGTGGCCAGGGAGGGAATTGAACCCCCGACACGCGGATTTTCAGTCCGCTGCTCTACCAACTGAGCTACCTGGCCTAGACTAACAACCTATCCGCCCACCCAATGACCTTCAACCCGCGCTTGCCGTAACCTTACTCGCGAATGCGAGCCAGCGCCCAACTCCTCTGGCCAATAGTCTGCTTGAATGCGCAGGATCCTCCTTCCTAGCACTCGCCAGCGCTGCGTTCCCCAGCGCCAACATCCCAGACGTCGTGGCACAGATCGATTCGATCCGCTCCACTTCGCTGGACGTCAAAATACAACACTCCTTCTCGCGCGCGGCGCGCCGACACACCGGCATGCTATCGCAGAAATCGATGCGAAAGGTCAAGCAGTCTCTGGGGCATATCTGACGCCCCCAGTTTCGACTTTCGCGCAAATGAGTGAGACATCACTCAACCGAGATGTTGTTTCCCGACACGAGTTTCGCGGTACTTGCGACATCTTCATGACAAACTCGAACGGAGAGAACGTCCGCGAATCGAACACGCAGCACTACGTGCAGCGCAGCGCGACCTCAACATCAACGGCATTGCTGTACAGAGTCGAACCGTTACGCACCATGTCGGCAAAGCCTTCGCCGCCGTACACGCGAAAGGCGCGGTCGCTATCACGCGGTAGACGCCACAGTGAGCCACTGTTGAAGAAAATTCCTTCGCGGCACGGGTACAATGCGCCAATCGCCGCGGTGTTAGTTCGCACCATGCGTACTAGGGCACCGGTCACGATGTCACGCTCGACAATCACACCGATTCCATCTCCAATATAGATACGCCCGTCGCGCACGACAGGATCACCGACGCTGCTCGAAGAATCGCGCCACTGTAATGCTCCTGTCGTTCGATCAACCGCGATCACTCCGCCAAGGGTTGGGAGGAGCAAGGTTTGTTCGTGAATAATCGGACGAAAATTTCCAAGTTGGTCTCGCGGCCGGATCGGTACACTAAATCGGCGCCGCACAACTCCGGATCCGGGATCCACCATCGCCACGATGATCGGCCCGAACTCCGTCGCGAGAGCCCCAGGCTGCACCTGTCCGATAACGAGCAATGTGTCGCCAGTCACCGCAAATCCCGTAATGCGCGCCACAGCGTCACCGAGTAGCGTGGTTGGTGCGCCGAGCAACCGCGTGACGCCGGTGTACACATCGATTGACGACACCTCGCCGTCAAAGCCCGTCACGATCCCGAGGCGCCCTATCACTACCGGTTGATACGACGATGCAGCGCCGGCCACGGTCGCACGCCACACCACGCTCCCATCGCGCAGCCGAACGCCCGCGCTTTGGCCAGCGATCAGCATCACCAACAACGAGTCGTCCACAATATTGGGACGGCGGGCCGCCACATCAGAGCGCTTCCAGCGCACCGAGCCATCAACCGGATCGTACACGATCAAATCGATCGCGCCGCCAACGACATAACTCGTTGACGACGCAGTCAAATCTTGAATAAACGAGTTCCCGGGACCGAGCGCCGACCGCACGACCCAACGCGCCTCCGGCGGAACTGAAGGCAGTCGAGAACCGTCGGTTGGCTCGTGGGTGCTCTGGCATCCCATGACCGCAATCATCAGCACAGATAACGGCGTCGCACAAGCCGCTATGGTCCCGGAGTACATCATGCTCTCCCTCGAGGCGTGCCGACGGTCTGTGCACCATTCATCACCAATCCGACCGCACGCCGCGTGCACATACATTCTGCGTTCAGAATGCTGGCAAGATGATCGCTCACTCCCAGAAAGTTTTGCGAAACACTACGACATCGCGATTGTCATGTTTTGCTTCATGCGGTAGACAGACCGACACGTCCGCACACAACTACAACGTGAGTCCGATGCCAAAGGTTGGATTGAGCGAACTCGCCTTCCCCCCTCGCGGTCGGACGTCAGATCGGATTGCGAGTCCCACGCGACGGTCGCGCAAAAGTTCGGCTCGAAGCCCTAGAATTGCACTCGGCCACGTAAAGCCGCTGATGGGACCAGATGCAACAAGCCGAGCGCTCGGGCCCGAGTACCGTGCCGTGTACCGTGAGAAAGCACCGCTCGCGGATACGAATACGGCACTGTTTTTTCGGTTGAGCGCCGCGAATTCGATGCCGAGCAATCCGGTGGCCACGTTGTCGCGCCGAGTCACTCCAGTTCCAGGCGTTGCCAGATCAAACGTGCCACGCAAACCTGCCGTGAGCGCGAATCGATCCCGAGTGACAAGGCGGCTTTGTGCCGCAACGGTCAAACCCCAGCTTTGTGGCGACAACCAATTGATCTGTCCGACGCCAGCATCGATCACAAAACGATGAAACCGTTGCGCTTGCGCTGCCGAGGCGTATGCAGCGAACACGAGAGAGAGCGCGAAGATCTTTGCGGACCAACGTTGAAGCATGGCGCACTCACTCCCGTGATGTTGAATCGACCTGCCAAAAAGATTGTGCCACGATGATGTGCAAGGAGCCTTGATTCACAAATGCGCTAGCCGCTTCAGACATGATGCCGATACAGTCGTCGTCACCACCGCATATACTAATTGGGGTCTGCAACTGACCCGGGATTATCAGCAGTCCGCAACGCGACGTGACTGACTCGAACCGCATAGATGCGCTGCTGAGTCAACCAAGCAAAACGTCGATAGGATGCGCTGAGGGACGCATGACGTGCTCGCTGCTGAGACGTGTGGTGACCGCACAAAGGGCGGATAGCGTCAAGCGTGAGCGGCGCGTGGCGACTGAGCCTGGCGACATAGCGATGTGGGGCGATTCGGATGTGGTCGCAGATGGGATACAGCCTCGCGCAGTCGAACCTGGGGCCGCGTTGTCGCATGCGGAAACACTCGCGATTGGGTCCCTGTCGTCTGGGTGGTTCGGATGCCCGCGATCCGTCCTCACGCCCGACGCATAATCGCCTGCTCCTCAGCCGAGAGTTTGTGCGAGCCGCTCCATCCGCTGGCTCGGTTTCTCCCCTGCAGACTCCGCGATGCTGTCGCCCCCAGAAGCGTCAGTAATGTCATCGCGGGACGGGGAGTGATTGGCTCCGTTGGACATTCAAAGTGAAACGATTGGTGTCTAGTCCTGAAATGTGTCTACACGTCATCGGAAGGAGACGGAGCAGATGAATCGGTCGTTTCACCATTACAGTCCGGAGTTGAAGCATCGGCTGGTTGAGGAATTGGAGTCGGGCCTTCCACGACGCACCACGCGAGTAACCGGCCTCAGCGCATTCCGTGTCAGTGCTGAAATGAAATTGCACAAAAGCGCTGATTGAAATTGCACACTGGGCGCTCCTGACGACCGGCGGGGTCCTGCCGGCCGTTCCCATCATCTTGATCTCTTTCCTCTGGGGAGGAGGTCAGTGTATTCCAGGGATACCCTCGGGTTACTCAGGCATTATTTGGACAGTGGGCTCTCGAAGACCGCCATCGCGGACCAGCTTGGCATCAGCGCCGCTTGGTCTATCAGTGGATTGCGACCGGCCAGCTCGACCGGGACATGGGGGACGCGCTCCCGCCGCGCACCCGCGCACGAGGCCGCGTCACGAAACTGGCGGCGGTCACGCCGTTGATCACGGCGCGGCTGGCGACGTATCCGTTGCTGTCGGCTGTGCGGTTGTTCGCCGAGTGTCGGGCCGCCGGCTACACCGGCGGGTACGCGCAGCTCACCGCCTTGGTCCGACAGCTGCGACCGTCGCGCGAGGCGGAGCCCGTGGTGCGCTTCGAAACCGCGCCGGGCGAGCAAGCGCAGTTTGATTTCGCGAAAGTCCGCGTGCCGTGGGGCGTGCGGCACGCGCTCATCATGGTGCTCGGCTACTCGCGCCAGTTGTACGTCGAGTTTGTGCCGCGCCAGACCGCCCTGCATGTCATGCACGGCATGGAGCGCGCCTTCGCCGCGTTCGGGGGCGTACCGCAGCACGTCCTCTTTGATCAGATGAAAAGCGTCATTGTGGACGATCATCGCCCCGACGGCGGCCGCCTCCTCGAGAATCCGGAGTTTCTGCGCTTCGCCGCGCACTGGCAATTCCGCATCCGGGCGTGTCGACCGTACCGCGCGCAAACCAAGGGCAAAGTGGAGCGGCCGATTGGCTACGTGCGCACGAATTTCTTGTACGGGCGCACGTTCCTCGGTGATGGTGATCTGGCCGACCAGTGTACGCGCTGGCTGCAGGACGTCGCGAATGCGCGGCTGCACGGGACGACCCGCGTCCGACCGATGGATCGCTGGGCCGAGACCGAGCGCGCGGTGTTGCAGCCGCTCGCCGTCCGCCCGTATCGGTCGCTGCTGCTCCTGGCCGCCGCCCCGCCGGTCGCCGTCGATGCCATCGCGCCGCGCGTGTCCGTCGAGCGGCGCGGCCTCGCGGCGTACGCGGCGCTCGCGGAGGAGCACGGATGACCGCGACCCTGCGAGACCGCTTGCGCACGCAACTCGCCGATCTCAAAATGCCCGGGGCCCTCGAAGCCCTGGATGACATTCTGCGGCGCACCGACAGTGGCCAGCTGGCCGCTGGGGAGGCGATTGGCGAAGTGCTCGGCAGTCATATCGCCCTGCGGAATCAGCGGCGCTTGCAGACCGCGATGCGGTGCGCGCGCTTGCCGGCCGTGAAGCGGCTCAGTGAGTTCGATTTCAGTTTCCAGCCGTCCGTCCCCCGCGAGCAACTCGAGAATCTGCATACCTTGGGGCTTCATCGAGCGGCGCGAAAATGTCGTCTTCCTCGGCCCGCCGGGCGTCGGGAAAACGCACCTCGCGATTAGTCTCGCCATTACCGCGGCCGAGCGGGGGCGCCGCGTGTATTACGCGACGCTGGCCGATCTGATTTTCTGGCTGGAAGAGGCGCAGCAGGCGGGGCAACACGCGCGACGACTGCGCACGCTCGTCTCGCCGAGTCTGATGGTCATCGACGAAATCGGCTATCTCCCGATCTCGCGCACCGGCGCGCAACTGTTTTATCAGCTGATGAGTCGGCGCTACGAACACGCGTCCACGGTGCTGACGAGCAACAAAGGCTTTGAAGCCTGGGGCGAGATCTTCAGCGATGACGTCATGGCCGGCGCCCTCATCGACCGGCTCCTGCATCACTGTCACATCGTCAACATTCGGGGCAATAGCTACCGCAGCATCCGGCATCACCGCGACCTCGCGGCGCCGCGCCCCGACTCCCCGCCGGCCACCGCCGGCACCAAACGGGGCGCCGACGCCCGGAGGCCTGAGCACCCGCGCTGAGACTGGTCACTCTCGTCCCGCCGCAGTGTGCAATTTCAATCAGCAGAACTGTGCAATTTCAATCAGCGTTGACATTCCGCGACCGTGAATTTCCCGTCAACGACACACGGAGAAGTGAGACAGGTCGGTTGGGGTAGCTCTCGACAGAAAGGTGAGGGGCGGGACGTTGCCGAGCGAATCATGCATCCGTTCCGTTTTGTAGCGCCGCCGCCAATCGTCACTGTGCTCGCGGACTTCCTGCAGCGTCGTGAAGAGCCACACGTTCAGAATGTCCTCACGAACGCTGCGATTGCAGCGTTCGATGTAGGCGTTCTGACTCGGTTTCCTTGGTTGAATGAAGACCAGCTGAATGCCCTGTTGTGCACACCGCGCGCGGAGGACCTCGGCAATGAACTCCGGCCCATTGTCACAGCGAATCCGTCGCGGGGCGCCGTGAATCGCCACGAGCTGCGAGAGGACGGCGGCGGGACGCGCTTCTTCGTGCGTCGCACCTGATTCAGCTTGAGCGCGCAGTACACGCGATACACGCGTTCGTGGTTCCAGCTATGGTCCCTACGCGCGCAGGCGATCAAAACACTTCCAGAAACCCCAGCGACACTCCGCCGCGACCACCGCCGTCAGCGCCGCAATGACCGGTGCATCGACATCGACCGAGCAGTGCGCCGGGCGAGCGTAAGCGGTCCGTGAGAGTCCGGCGATCGAACAAGCTTGGCGCACCGATTGCTCGTGCTCCTCGACCAAGATCGACACGACTGCCCGTCGCACGGACCGCGCTACAGTGATCGGCTGAGCACATCCTGGACCGCGGCGTGCTGCGGCGCGAGCTCCGCGTACATGTGTTTCAGCCGCGCATTCTTCGCCTCCAACGCCTTCACCTTCTGCAGCTCGGGGACACCCGCCCCACCGTACTTCTGTCGCCACAGATAGAACGTTGGTCGACTGATCCCGTGCTTCCGGAGCAGCTCTACAATCGGCATCCCTGTCGCGCCTTCCTTCAGGGTCGCGACGATCTGTGCCTCCGAAAACTTCGACTTCTTCATCACACACTCCGGTCTGGTCGCACCCGAAGCCTAATTCTCACTGGCGTCGTTCGAGGGGAAGCTGACGCGTCGATGCGTTTCACGGTCGCTGGAACGACATCGTGAAGTCTAGTCCGAACGACTGGTTACGTCGCTGTCAGGCACGTTTCTGTCATCCAGACCGAAGGTCCGTCCTCCGGATCGGGGCTGCTCACGTCGCACAGCGTGCGGTGACGACTGCCGTCTCTCAGTCACGATAGGTAGGGCACCAGGACGGCGTCTCGTAAACGTGCTCATTCTCCCATTCAATGTCAGACGTCGCGCACGTCGAGCCTCTTCGCACGCAGACGCCCTCCACGGAAAACAACAAGTCGCGCACGCACTAATCTCTGTGCACGCGCGACTGTGTCACTCGACGTCGTCGCTCGACGCCAGCTACAGGAACGCGCACAGGCTAGAGTCGCATGCACCCGAAAGCGTCAGGAGCACGGTCGCCATTGTGGTCAAGGTCACCGTACGCGGATACGCACGGGGATTTCGACCGCGCGCGCTGTGCTACTTCCACGCTGGTAACTAGGATCCGTAACCCCAACGATGAAGAGTTCGACCGTCGCGGAGTACATGCCGCTATCGAGTGCTTTGCCATCGCTACGTATCGCAAAGATCGGAATGTTCCCAGGAGCACCAACAGCAAGTGGCACATAGAACTTTCCGTCAGCTTGGAACCCGATCAATGCGGGAGTCGCCGCAGATGAATCACGAAACTGTACAGCTCCGTCAGCGGACGTGATCGCGATCACTCGTCCGCGAAACGTCGCGCGCGCGGTGTCACGATAGGTCCAGTATACAGAGTCAGAGGGTGCCTTTGTGACCGTGATACCAAGTGACGTGGAGGCGCCGGGTTCAACGGTCGCACTATCAGCCACAAACGCCAAGACACCATCCGCAAGTCGAATAGCCGTGACCGCGTCACCCGATTGCTCAGCGCATCCAGTGCAAACGGCGAACACAATTAATCCAATACGCAAACGCTGAAACACTTTGTTTCCTCCTAACCGAGTGACCGAAACACGGTACGATTCCGGGCTAATTGTCAAATATGGCAGCTTCCGACGCAATGCCCGCGCTCGGACTGTAGTAGTACTCGACAATTGCATTCGTGAAGATATTTC
>JANNWU010000244.1:0-2838 GCA_031408755.1 Gemmatimonadaceae bacterium
ATCGGCGATCAAGATCTCTGACCCCTTGATCGCCGACCCCTTGATCGCCGACCCCTTGATCGCCTTGCCCCCTTGATCGGACCCCTCGATCGGTCGGCTTCCTCACATCGTGCCCACTCGTCGGTTGACCCTCGCCCCACAACCCGCTAATCTTGCGAGTCTGTTCCGTGCCGCCCCCGCCCCGGGGAGCGATTCACGTAGATGTCGGGGTCCGAACACTCAGAGGCAATGCCTACTATCAATCAGCTCGTCCGCCGCTCCCGTCGGGATGTGGTGGAGAACAGCAAGTCGCCGGCGCTCAAGTCGAACCCGTTCAAGCGTGGTGTTTGCACCCGCGTGTACACGACCACGCCGAAGAAGCCGAACTCTGCGCTGCGTAAAGTCGCCAAGGTTCGCTTGACCAACCAGATCGAAATCATCGCCTACATCCCGGGTGAAGGCCACAACCTGCAGGAGCACTCAATCGTGCTCGTGCGCGGCGGTCGAGTGAAAGACTTACCGGGTGTGCGCTACCATATCGTGCGCGGTTCGCTTGACGCCTCTGGCGTGAACGGCCGTAACCAGAGCCGTTCTAAGTACGGCACCAAGAAGCCGAAGGCTGGCGCCGCTGCAGCTGCAGCCGCTAAGGGAGGCAAGAAGAAGTGAGCCGCCGTAAAAAGTCCGTCAAGCGCATCATTCTGCCTGATGCACGCTATGACAGCCAGACTGTCAGCAAGTTCATTAACAATCTGATGTTGCAGGGTCGCAAGGCCACATCAGAAAAGATTTTCTATAAGGCGATGGATCTGGTGGAAGCACGCACCAGCCAGCCTGGCGTAAACATCTTCAAGCAGGCGCTCACCAACTTGAAGCCGGTTGTTGAAGTCAAGAGCCGTCGAGTTGGTGGTGCCACGTATCAGGTGCCGGTCGAAGTGCGTCCCGATCGCCGCACCGCGCTCGCGATGCGTTGGTTGATCAGTTATTCGCGCGATCGCAATGAGAAGTCGATGCCCGAGCGTTTGGCTGCCGAAGTCATCGCCGCCAGCAAAGGCGAAGGAAACGCCGTCAAGAAGAAGGAAGACACGCACCGCATGGCCGAGGCCAACAAGGCCTTCGCGCATTACCGCTGGTAGTCAGTCTTTCGTACGTATGTCAAAACGCCTCCCGAACTTCGGGGGGCGTTTTGCGTTTGGGCTGCTCGCCGATTTCGTCGCCGGACGAGATACGTTTTGTAAGCAGACGACTCCACACCGTCGCCGGATCACCCCCGAACAACATGACGCTTCGCTGCGTTATGTCTCTGCGTCCCCTCTCGTCTACCAAGAGCTCATAACACATACGTGGACGCGGTCGTCGAATTCCTCCTGAAGTACCGACCGGCTGCATTCGCACGCGGTGCGCTTGGCTACGATCCAGTGCTGCCAATCTGGTTCGTGCTCACCATCGCCGGACTGGCTGCTGCGATCGCGTTGTGGTCCGCGGTGAAACCAGCGCAGGCTCAGGCACTGCACGTCCGGATGACACTCGCCGCGATGCGTCTGGCAACCGTCGCGCTACTCGCCTGGTGTCTATGCCGACCGGTGCTCGTGGTAGCGGAAGCGTTGAAGCATCGGAACGTTGTTGCCGTACTGATCGATGACTCGCGCTCAATGCGTATCGCTGACGTGAATGATCAAGCACGCGCCGCTACCGTGCTCACGCTCGCCGGCGGTGCGGATAGCGCACTGATTCGTGCATTAGCAACACAGTACCAAGTGCGCGTCTACCGCACGAGCGCATCCGGGAGAGTGCCCAACGTTGCGGCGCTCACCTTCGATGGTGCACGCACGCAGTTGCTTCGTGCGATTGCGCGTGTCGAGGATGAGTTGGCCGGCACTCCGCTGAGCGGAATCGTTGTACTCTCCGATGGTGCGGAAAATGGCAGCGGCGGAGACCGTGCACCATCGATTACTGATCAACTCGCGACGCTCCGTGCGCGCGGCGTGCCTATCCATACCGTGGGTATTGGCAGTGCGCGGTTTACAAAGGACATCGAGATCGCGGCGATCGGCGGACCGCGACACGCTCTCCGCAATTCCACCGTGCTGCTTGACGCCGTGATCAACCATCGCGGATTTGGCGGCACGTCGCTACCAATTGTTGTCGAAGACTCGGGACGCATTGTAGCATCGGCCACCGTGCGTTTGACGCGCGACGCTGAGTCCACACCGGTGCGTCTGCGCGTACCGACACCAGAACCAGGCGCGCGCCTGCTTACGGTGCGCATACCGACTCAGCCCGGCGAGTTGATCGCGGAGAACAACGCGCGTCGTGCACTCTTGAGCGTGCGTGACAGGCGCGAGAAAGTGCTCTACGTGGAAGGGGAGCCGCGTCCAGAACTCAAGTTCGCGCGACGTGCCGTGGATGGCGATGACCACCTACAACTTGTCACACTGCTGCGCTCAGCACGCGACAAATATTTGCGCCTTGGCGTGAGTGACTCGCTGGAATTAGTTAACGGATTCCCGACAACGCGTGCAGAATTGTTTCAGTACCGTGCAATCGTACTCGGCTCTATCGAAGCCTCATTCTTTACTGGCGATCAGCTTCGCATGATCAGCGACTTCGTGTCGGAACGCGGCGGCGGACTGCTGCTGCTTGGCGGACGCGATGCCTTTGCCGAAGGGGGCTACGTTGGCACGCCGCTCGCAGACGCGATGCCCATCGACATGGAAGTTACGACACTGAGCGAAAGCGAGAAGTTGGTTGAAGTCACCGCTGTCGCAACTCGCGATGGTTTGCGGCACCCCGCACTGCAAGTGGCGAATAGCGATTCGCTCGTCGCCATGCGCTGGCGCACGCTGCCGTCACTCACATCCG
>JANNWU010000245.1:0-1615 GCA_031408755.1 Gemmatimonadaceae bacterium
TTCCAGGGAACGAACTAGGGGTTGCCGATCGATTTGAAGGACGCGTAGCTCAGCTGGTTAGAGCGCTGCTTTCACACAGCAGAGGTCCGGGGTTCGAGTCCCTGCGCGTCCATATCCCCACGCTCGTGGTCACTCAGCCAATACAACAGCGATGAATCGCCTCTTCCTTCGGCCGCTGCTCGCGGTCGGGGTCTTTTTGTTTTTGGCGTCGGCGCTCCGTGCGCAGACCGTCTCTCCGCAGCAAGCCCAGCAGCTGCTGCAAAGTCGACCTGATCTGCTCCAGCAGTTGCAGAAGCGACTTGGCTCTAGCGGGCTCAGCCCTGACCAAGTTCGCGCTCGTCTGCGAGCGCAAGGCTATCCTGACAACCTGCTCGATTCCTATCTGCAGGGCGAAGGTCGTGCTGGCGCGAACGCTGCAGGCGGCATCGATCCAACCGGCGGCGCGGCGGGTGCGGCGTCTGGCGCGGCAGGACTTGCGGGTGGTCTCAACGGCAATCCTGCGCTGCCCAACTCAGACGTGTTCTCGGCATTACGCGAACTCGGCATCGCGGATTCCAGCGATTTCGATTTCCCTGGCGATACGCTCCGCCAGCGACGCCTTAGCAGCGACTCGCTGCAGACACCATTCGACAGCACGCTTGACAGCCGCATCCCGGTGGACGCGCGTGGTCGCGACGGTCGAAAGTTGACGCCTTATGAGCAGTATCTGTACCTCCGCTCCGATTCCATTCAGCGCGACAGCGGATTGAAAGTGTTCGGCATGGATTTGTTTTCGCAGAAAAACTCGCAGTTTGATGCGAATCTCGCAGGCCCCATTGATCCGAGTTATCGCCTTGGCGCCGGGGATCGGTTGGTGCTGCTGCTGACTGGTGACGTGGAACAGGGTTACACGCTGGATGTGAATCGCGAAGGGTTCGTGGTCATCCCGCAGGTTGGCCAGCTGAGCGTGGCGAATTTGACCGTCGCGCAGTTGGAAGATCTGCTCTACGCGCGACTAGGCCGGTCGTACTCTGGCATTCGTCGTGGTGCCGATGCGACAACGCGCTTTAGCATCAGCGTGTCGCGTCTGCGTTCCAACCAAATTTTCGTTGTCGGTGAAGTCGCGCGCCCTGGCAGCTATCGCGTCTCTGCCGCTGGTACTGCGCTCACCGCGTTGTACGCCGCTGGTGGCCCAACGATGAATGGTTCGCTGCGTGCGCTACAGATTCGCCGCAACGGACGGACGGTTGGTACGATCGATCTGTACGACTATTTGTTGCGCGGTGATGCATCACGTGACGCACGACTGCTGAATGGCGACATCGTCTTTGTGCCAGTGCATTCGGGACGCGTTCGCATTGTGGGCGAAATTATACGTCCCGGCACGTATGAAATTGGCAATAGCGGTTCACTGTCAGAGATTTTGCGCGCCGCTGGTGGGATGTTGCCAACTGCCGCTCGTTCACGCGTGCAGATTGATCGATTGACACCAGTACGCGATCGTACACGTCCAGGCACCGATCGCGCGGTGGTGGATGTGAGCGCCAACGAAAACGGCGAGATGCCTGCGTTGGCATTGGTTGACGGCGACCAGATTCGCGTGCTGAAAGTTGCTGATCGCGTGCGCAATCGCGTT
>JANNWU010000246.1:0-2195 GCA_031408755.1 Gemmatimonadaceae bacterium
CGACGCAGAAATACGGCGTCCGCGCACGTCTAAACTGACCTAGAAAGGAAGAGTATTGGATGACAGATCCAGCAAAGGCGCTCGCATCGCAGTTGGCGAATCTACAGACGCGTGCCGGTAAGTCGCTTGACGAATTGACGACGATCGTGCTGGCGAGTGGGCTCACGAAGCATGGCGAAATCGTGAATATGCTCAAGTCCACACTTGGCATGGGGCATGGTGATGCCGCGACACTCGTTCAGGTCATTCAGCACGCGGCGAACGCGCCTCCGTCACCCGGTGGTGCGGAGACGAGTTCGCAGGGTGACACGACGCAATCGGGTGATGACGTGCACGCGGGGCTCTACTCAGGCCCGAAGGCAGCACTCCGGCCCATTCACGACGCGCTGATCGCAGCCATGCGTGCACTGGGCGAGTTCGAGGAGTCACCGAAGAAAACGTACGTAAGCTACCGTCGTTCAAAGCAGTTCTGCACGGTCGGTCCGGCGACGAACACGCGCGTCGAGATTGGTTTCAACATGAAGGGCGTGCCTGCCGGTGATCGGCTTGAGGCACTTCCTGCGGGCCAGATGTGTCAATACCGGTTGCGGTTGACTGATGCGTCGGAAGTGGATGACGAGTTGCTAGGTTGGATCGCGATTGCGTACGGTGCTGCCGGCTGAGGCGGCGCTCTGTTGATGGTTTCTTGGGGATTTCATTGAGTCTTCATCGGGTCAGAGATCTTGGTTTCCGTTCATGGTGCGTTCATGGGGTCAGAGATCTTGGTCCGTCATAGTTTGCGCAGGGGCGGGTGGCTGTAGCGATTCATCGTCCCTTTGGGAAGCATCATGGGCTGCACGACGGGTGGTGCGCTTACTTCACACCTTGGCGCAATCCAACGTCGACCGTCGCTGCTATTCCGGTGTGAGATCTGAGACTGTACGCCATACGCTGAACGTCGCCAGGAGTGCGTATTGCGGATCACCGCCGATTTGTTGTGGAATGGTTTGCTGTGCACGTAAATGGTGACGCATCTCGCAGACTGAAGGTGCAAAATGGACGCATCATGCAGACGCCAGATCCGAGTGGCACCACGCCGAGTGCGAAGGCCAGCAGCTCGCGCAGCGAACACGCGTCGAGGTTCTCCGGCCGCGAGCCTGGGGGTGTCCGAGGCACTTCGGTGGCGCCAACGACATTGCTTGGTGTGATGCGGGAGCAACTGCGTTTGCGCCGGTACAGCCCGCGCACCAGCGACGTGTATGTCGCGTGGGTGCGGCGATATGTGCGATTCTGTGATCGTCGCCATCCGCGTGTGTGTGGTGCTGACGACGTGCGAGCGTTCCTCATCATGCTGTGCGCCACGACCCGCGTGAGCGCGTCGACGCAGAATCAGGCGCTGGCGGCGCTGCGATTTCTGTACGCGGTGGTGCTGGAATTGCCGCTGGAGTTGCGAGGCTCGGTGCCGAGTGCGCGGCAGCCGGAGCGCCTGCCAACGGTGCTGTCGCGTGACGAGGTGCGAGCCGTACTGGCGCAGATGCGCGGTGCACCGCGGTTGCTAGCGGCGCTGTTGTATGGCAGCGGATTGCGTCTGATGGAGGCGTGTACGCTGCGTGTGAAGGATGTGGACTTTGCGCGCGCTCAGATCACGGTACGTCGTGGGAAGGGTGCGAAGGATCGGGTGACGGTCTTGCCGAGCAGCGTCGCGGTGGTGTTGCGTGCGCATCTTGCTCGGGTGCGGGCGTTGCATGCGCGCGATGTCGCGCAGGGGCGTGGGGCCGTTTGGATGCCGGACGCTTTGGCGCAACGGAGTGCGGCGTCGGCTCGCGAGATGGCGTGGCAGTGGGTCTTTCCGGCGCGGCGGTGTTACTGCGAATCGGTTACAGGGCAGTGGCGTCGGCATCATCTGCACCCCACCGCAGTGCAACGCGCGGTAACGGCGGCGGTGCGGCGTTCAGGGATTGTGCGTCGGGCGACGTGTCACACACTGCGGCATTCCTTTGCGACGGCATTGCTGGAGTCCGGGTATGACATCCGAACGATCCAGGAGTTGTTGGGGCATGCCGATGTGGCGACGACGATGCGGTACACGCATGTGTTGCAGCGGGGCGCGTTGGGTGTGCGGAGTCCGGCGGATGATGGTGGTGGGGTGTTGGGGTGATGGCGCGGTGGCCACCCGGTCGCGGCGCTGCGCGCTGGTTTAGGTTGCGTGGCAGCGC
>JANNWU010000247.1:0-24225 GCA_031408755.1 Gemmatimonadaceae bacterium
GCGGACTGGATGCGGGCTTGGTGCGCGAGGCGGAGTTGTTCGCGGAGGGAGTGGTCGATCCGGACGGTGGGAAGACGGGCATTCGTCAGTTTTTGGAGAAACAAAGCGCACCACTGCCGATCAACCGTGATGGCGTGCGACTGGTGAGCGAACAGCACGCATTTGTGACCGCGCAGTTAAAGGCTGGAACGCTCCTTCCAATGGGAGCGCCCTTCTATCCCGGCGTGACGCCAATTCCCGAATGGCAGTTTGCGTTCGGCGTTGCGAAGGACCAGCGCACCGGTGCACCGCAGTTTGGCGCGCCAATCGCTGCCGAACAAGAACTGATTATGCCAGTGGGCGTGCCCGGTGCGATGGAAGCGCTTGTGTACGTGCTGGCGTCAGAGGTGAACTTCAACGACATCTGGGCAATTACCGGAATCCCCGTATCGTCATTTGATAATCACGATTTGGATACTCAAGTCACCGGCTCGGGCGGATTGGGGTTGGTGGTGTCGCTGGGCAATGACGCGAAAGCACAAGGTCGATTGAAAGTTGGTGATCTGGTCGCGGTCTACAGCGGACAGAGCGACTTGCTGTCGCCGCTGGCCGCGCGTGATCCGATGTATGCCGATTTTTCGATTCAAGGTTACGAGACTGATTTCGGTAGCCATGCGCAGTTTCTTGTGACGCAAGCGCCGCAGTTGCATGCGCTACCCGGCGATCTGACGTTGGAGCAAGCGGCATCGTACATCCTCAACCTCGGCACGATTGTGCGCGCGCTGTTCACGACGCTGAGGATCGAAGCTGGTCGTACCATGTTTGTAGAAGGCGCGGCGACCGGCACTGGAATGGAAGCGTTAAAGACCGCGGTGCGCAGCGGCGTGCGCGTCACGGGATTGGTGTCGAGCGCTGCGCGAGCCTCGGCAGTGCGCGAGCTGGGTGCGACGGGTACACTCGATCGACGTGACGCGCGTTTTGCATCGGCATTTACTGTGGTGCCTGACGATGACGCAGGGATTGCCGCATGGATCGCTGCCGGCCAAGCGCTGTGTGATGCGTATCGCGCGCAGAACGACGGTGTGCTTGCGGATTATGTAGTCTCGCATGCGGGTGAGACCGCGTTTCCGCGCTCGTTCCAACTGCTCGCGGATGGCGGCGCACTCGCTTTCTACGGCGCGTCAAGCGGCTACCACTTCACGTTTGTAGGGAAGCGTGGAAGTGTCTCACCGGAAGTGATGTTGCAGCGTGCTGGTTTGCGTGCGGGAGAGGCGGTCCTCGTGTACTACGGTCCACAATCATCGGCGCTCGTGGACGCGGTAGGACTTGAGATGATCGAGGCGGTGCGCGCAATGCGCGGCCGATGCGTGGTGGCGACGACCACCGATGGTCAACGCGAGTTCGTGCAATCGTTGGGTTTTGAGGACGCGGTTGCCGGAGTGGTCTCGCTAGAAGAGATCGCGCGCCGATCGGCAGAGTTTTCGTGGCCGACCACTATGCCGCGCTTGCCCGATGCGAAGCAGCAGACCGAGACATTCCGTCACGCCGTTCGCGACTTTCAAGAGCGAACGCTGAAACCGTTTGGCGCCGCCATCGGAAAGGTTTTGCGTTCGCCGGATAATCCGCGTGGCGCACCCGACTTGGTGTTTGAACGCGCCGGTCACGATGCGCTGGGCGTGTCAACATCGCTGGTAAAGCCGTTCACAGGTCGCGTTGTGTACTGCGAAGAGATGGACGGTAAACGCTATGCGTTCTATGCGCCGCAGGTGTGGACTCGCCAGCGAAAAATTCTGATGCCCACTGCGTCGATTCTCGGAACGCATCTCGCGAACGCATACGAAGTCACACGGATGAACGATATGATCGCTGCCGGTTTGCTGGAGGTCAGTGCGCCCACGGTTGTGGCATGGCATGAACTACCGAGCGCGCATCAGGCGATGTGGGAGAACACGCACGCCGGTGCGAACTATCTGGTGAATCATGCGCTTCCCGTGCTTGGATTGCGTGGCAAGGACGCATTGCTCGAGGCGTGGGCTGCCGCCGAATTGTCCGCCGTGAATGTTTCATCGCAGGAATCATCATCGCAGCCGTCGAGGAACCGTTGACACAGCACGAGAGTGGTGAGGTGATTGGCACGCTAGCGCAGCCCGGCAGTGGTGGCCGATTGGCGGGCAAGGTTGCACTTGTGACGGGTGCGGCGGGGAATGTTGGTGGCGAGATCGCGCGCCACTATTTGCGCGAGGGTGCAACGGTTGTGCTGACGGGTCGTGATCGGGCGCGCATAGAAAGCGCGCGCGACGCGGTGATCGCAGCAACTGGCGTAACAGCTGATCGCGCACGCGTCGTAACGCTCGACGGTGCGGATGCAACGTCCGTACGCGCGGCGATTGCAGACGCGATGGCGATGTGTGGGCGCCTGGACATTGTCGTAAACAATGCTGGCTCTGCCGGACCACGGCAGCCATTGCGCCATGTGCCACTGACGCGTGATGAGCTTGATGCACTGCGTGCTGCGGGTTCACCCGATAGTGAAACTGTTGGCGACGCGATGCGCAGCATTCTGAGTGTGGCATGGCACGTGGCCAATGCGGCAGCGCGCGTGATGCAGCCGGGTGGTTCGATTATTAATATCTCGACGATTTTTTCACGCACGGAGTACTACGCTCGCTCGCCGTACGTTGTACCGAAGGCGGCACTGAATGCGCTGTCGCGTCAGTTGTCGTTTGAACTCGGTGAGCGTGGCATTCGCGTGAACACCGTGTATCCAGGCCCAATTCGCTCTGAGCGCATTCAAACTGTGTTTGCGGCTATGGACACCATGCGCGGCGACGCACCAGGAACGACGGCCACCAGTTTTACCGGCTTGATGTCGCTGAAACGCGCCGGTGAAGATCCGGCTGCCGGCCGCACATTTCCGACGCCGAAAGATGTTGCGAACACCTGCGTGTTTCTTGCCAGCGATGAGTCAGCAGCTTTCAATGGGCACGATTTTGAAGTGACTCATGGCATGTGGGTGCGTAAGGAGAGTCGTTCAGAGTTCGTATCGCGTCCCACTATGCGTACGGTGGATGGGAGTGGCCTGTCAGTGTTAGTCGCGAGCGGTGAGGTACTGGACGACGGCATCGCAGTTGCGCGATTTCAGGCGGAAGTTGGCGCGACAGTGTTGCTCGGTGTGCCGAGTTTGGCCGATGTGAGCACGGTGCAATCGCGACTCGCACAGACTGGTACCGATGCGCAGATTCGCGTTGCGCTGTTTGATCGACAGGCTCCGGAAACGATGGCGCACGCCTTGAATGACGGGCCTGCGGGTGGCGGAGCGGTGCATGGCGCGATCATTCTACCAGCGTTTGGTCCCTCTCGCTTCCGTGGTCTGGTGTGCGAAGCATCGGATGCAGATATCGATGCATTTGTTGATGGTGAATTGTCTGGGACAATTGCGCTTGCACGTACGCTCAGTCGGTACTGGAGTGCGCGCACTGATCTGACGCGCAATCCTCGTTTCGTCATGATGACGAATGGCACTGACGGCACGTACAATTCGTACGCCGACATGCTTCGTGGTGCGATTGAAGCACTGACACGTGTCTGGCGTGACGAAACAAAGGTTGACGTGAAGCACGGTCGTCGCCAATGGATCGAGTGGGGCAATCAGATCATTCGCTACGGTAACCAAGAACCTGAAAATCAACGCTTCGCTGCAGGCCAAGCGGCACGATTGATCTTTACCGATCGGCGCATTCCGCAAGTCAATCTGTACATGCCAAAGTCGATCGTGAAAGCGACCGGCGCAAAGCGTTCAATGGTTGGATTCATGGAGAACCTGACCGGATTGCACCTTGGCAAGGTCGCGCTGATCACCGGCGGCTCGGCGGGCATTGGTGGACAAGTGGCACGTTTGCTCGCGATGGCCGGAGCGCGCGTGATGATCTGCGCGCGTCGCGAAAGTGAACTGGAGATCATGCGTGCGCAAATTGTTGGCGAGTTAGAAGATGTGGGCTACAGTGGCGCTGATCGTCGCGTGCATATGATGTCCGGCGTTGATGTGGGCGATGTGTCGACGTTGCGCGGCGCAGTGGATGCGACACTCAGCGCGTTTGGCCGTATTGACTATCTCATTAACAACGCGGGCGTGTCAGGCGCCGAAGAGATGGTGGTGGATATGTCGTTGGACGCATGGCGCTATACGCTGGATGCCAACCTGATTTCCAATTATGCGTTGCTGAAGGAAGTCGTTCCGGTGATGCGCAAGCAGGGGTCTGGCTACATCCTTAACGTGTCGAGTTATTTTGGCGGCGAGAAGCATTTAGCGGTTGCCTATCCAAATCGCGCCGACTACGCGGTGTCGAAAGCAGGGCAGCGCGCACTGGTCGAATCACTCGCGCGTCACCTTGGGCCAGAGATTCAGATCAACGCAATTGCGCCAGGTCCGGTCGATGGAGATCGTTTGCGAGGGTTGGGCGGCAAGCCGGGACTCTTCGGACGGCGAGGTCGTTTGATCCTTGAGAATCGACGACTCAATGCGAATCATGCTGCGATTGTGAAGGCCGTGCGCCGCGGTGTCAGCATCGTGACACTACTGGAGCAGGTGGCAGCGAATGACGTTCGCATGCTCGCCGACGATCCTGACGTGCCGCATGAATTGCGTGAATTGGCGTTGGCGTGCCTGGCAGATGCCGCACCTGCATCTACGTGGAGTGAATTTCTAATGACGCAGGCGATTGCGGAGCGTCTGCTTGCGCGACTCCGGCTCGGCGGACTTTTCCTGAACGTCGCGGAGTGGACGCCGCCTGTCATGCCGCAGTGGCTGAAGCGGTTACCGCCCGACGACGTTCCGTTTCTGCCGGCAACGCACATCGCACGCGAGGCTGAGAAGGTGAGTAAGGGCGTACTGTCGCTGCTGCATTTGCGGCGAATGCCCACTGAAACTGAAGTTGCATTGGCGACTGTCTTCTTTCTCGCCGATCGCGCCGTGAGTGGCGAGACGTTCATGCCATCAGGCGGACTGAATCTTGAACGCTCGATCACAGAGCGTGAACTGTTCGGCAGCGCAAAACGGGAGCGCCTCGATCAGTTGCGTGGGAAGACGGTGTGGTTGATTGGCGAGCACCTCGTACCACATTTGGCGGAAGCCGCGCAACAGTTGGTTGAATGGGGTCACGTTGGCCGCGTGGTGCTACTCACGCGCACGGCCGAGGGCGCAGATCGGATTGCTGAACAGTTGACGGATTCGGCGCGCGCGGTTGTCATTAAAGTGCCGTGCGCTGATGACATTGAAGGTGGAATGGATCGCGCGCTGCAACTGGCGGGGAAACCAACGTCAGTGATCTCGACACCGTTTGTGCCACTGCCGTCTTATCTGGTGGCGCAGGGTGGTGAGGTGCTTGACGCGTCCGGTTTCCGCGAGATGGTTGAGGCGAACCTGACGCATCATTTTCGTGTTGCGCGCAAAGCATCAATGTTGGACGATGCGCAACTCGTGCTAGTGTCGCCGGATGTGCCCGCAGGCAGTGAAGGTGAAGCGTTCTCACTCGCGAACTTTGTGAAAACCACACTGCACGCGCTGACCGCGACCTTGGCAGTTGAGAATGAGCGTCTCGTGAATGATGTGCCGGTGAATCAGATCAACTTGACGCGTCGTGTGCGTAGCGAAGAGCCGCGCAATGAAGCGGAGACGCTGGAAGAGGTACGACGGTTCGCGCGTGCGGTGCTGTTGGCAGGTGCGCCGCTACCAGACGCGGAAGATTCGCGCTATCGGTCGCGGATCTATCGTGGAATGGCAATCACGGTTTAGCACAACGCGCCTGCTCCGAATTCAGATATCGGGGCAGGCGCGTTGCACGACTTGTTTCCGGTTACGGCGTCGCGATTGGAGAGGTGACCGAGAGTGGCGCGAGAACAAATGCACGAACGGCTTGCGCATCGAGCTGCTGCTGACGTGACCACCCGTCAACCGCGAGGTGTGCTACATACAGTTGTTCCGTAAAGCCTGCGATCGCACAACCGTCCAGTAAATCACCGACACTGGAACTTGGCGCGACCGGCATCGTAGCCGGTGACACTGCAGCGCGCCCTGACGCTGCGAGTTGCGCGCCAGGTCCTTCACCTCGCTGCACGTAGAACGAGTAATCGGCAAACCGATTTCGCTGCAGCGCAGTGAACGGCGTAACCACTGTGGATGTCAACGCGGAGTACGTCATGACGCCACAGCCACTGCTAGCCGGATTACCGTCAAGCGTCGGCGCAGCGATGGATGCGAAGCATGGATTGTTGTCGACGTGGATTGTCACGATCATGCAGTTGCGCGTTGCATCAACCAAGCCGAGGTTGGCGGCATTCTCTGTCGGGATTGTGCCGGTGAGATCATTACTGCGCGGTATGCGCCACGCAATACCCAGCGCCTCTGGATCAACCAATGTGCCGGCCGCATCGAAGAGCTCAATCCGAATCTGCCAGAGCCCGGATTCATCGGGACCGGTCGGCACGCCATTTTCGTCGAACGGAACTCCCGTTGCGACGGCGTTGGTTGGAATAACCGCGTTCTGAGAATCAAGGACAACGTTCGGCAGCGACCATTGGCCGACAGGCGGCAGCGCCGGAGGAATCTCGTACAAGTGAGACGTCGTACCCGCTGTCACGGGCCCAAGCGCGTACTGTGTAATCACCGGTTCACCCGCAACGGTATGGATGTAATGGCGATTGACAGATTCGGTGCTGAAACGCCATTGCAAATCCGTTTCAGCGGGCCGCTTGAATGCAACGCGATAGTAGCGCACGCCTAGGCTCGCTCGGAGCGAGCTGTCAAACTCCAAGCGTGGGCGTAGCGTACCACCCCACGGCGCTGTATCGTCGAGCAATCCGCGCTTCGTTGCGTCGTGCCCAACGGAGCCGACTGCGGTTGCTGTGTTGGCCCCGTGAATGCGCCAGACCGATGCGTTGCCAATTGCCATGAAGAGCACCCAGTTTGGTGGTGCGTCAATGGGAGGACACGGCGGACAGGTTCTCGCGAGCGGGTGCGTAGTTATCAGCGACACTTCGGTGCCGCAGACATAATTCCAATGCGTGTTACACGCGATTGGCGTGCGCTCGTAGATGGTGATCCAGAATCCTGGCCAGATCAGTTGGCGGGCTGTGAAGTACAGATCAGGAATGTCGTGGTCAAAGTACGAGCGCCAGATCGTGGTGCGGAAATGTCCGCATTCGTCGGTCATGACGGTCGCGATCTTTTGTTTGGTGACGAAGTGCGGGTACAGCCAACAGAGAATTGGGCGAAGTAACTCGACATTGGCGAGCACCGCGCGTTCAAGTGCCGGTCGCGCGAGACGTGCAGCGAGCTGTAAGTCAGCGGGAAGCACGCTCGGTGTGCTGCTCCGCGTTACTGTGACATTGCGCCGTGAGCGCAGCATCGCGCGCGGTGGCAGTGGTTGTGGATTTAGACTGCGGATGTCGACACCGTCAGACAGCAAGTCATCGAATACGAAGTCTGGCGGACGCGGCGGAGTGGGAAGTCTGAGTGGTGGCCACGGTCCGTCGAGAATGTCGCGCAATCGATCGATCTCGAGTAGTGGCAGTCGCGGAAGAATGAGCGACCATGCGTCCACCTCGTAGATGTCGATGGCGGCATTGCAGACGGGCAGGTCGCGCCGAAATCCGCCGGATGACACACGCTTTATGAGCGTGCCCTTAACCAAACAATGCCGGCCGAGCCAATGCCGTGCGAGGTCTGGCGCAATATCCACGAGAAGTGGTGCGAGCTTCTCGAGGTTGGGACGAACTGCGATGTGTTTATCAAGTCCGCCACGTCGCAAGAGCTCTGCAACCGTCAGTTCATCTTTGTCGATGATCGGACCAATCACAACACGGACTGCCTCGGCCTCGGTGCCTACCGGTAGTGAAAGCTGCGCGTTGCCCTTCGCGTCAATCGCTTGCTGATCGAGCAGCGTACCGCCAGAACTAAACGCGTATGCTGCCAGTGCAGGCAGTTCTCCTAATCCCTCGGCTCGAGTTGTGTTGATGTCGAGCGGAAGTCGTCGTTCTCCTTTCAGTGAACCAGTCATACAACACTCCTTGGGCGCTGTCGGCGCGCCGAATGAATCGGTCGACGTGAACTCGCGCACGCCGCGCGTCGTACCTGTAGCATGAACGTCACTGCGTACATCGCGCATAAACTGCGACAGTCTTCCGTGTATCGACGCGTGCAGTGCTCGTTGTTGTCGGTATTTACGTCAGAGTGCGACTAATACTCTCAGTTGGCACGTTGCCCTGAACCGCTGCGCTTGCTGCGAATTGGGCTGTCGTCGCGAGTTGATAGGTGGTTGCTATTCGGCAAAAACCGTTGAGTACGCTATATTCTTTGCATGATCGCTGCGCCACTTGTGCTCTGCAGCCGATGTGCAACGCGCTGGCAATTGCTGCTCACACCGCTTCCATTTTACGACTAATCGAATGTCTGGTCACATCGACGATTTACTGAATTTGCTCGACCTTGAACCACTTGAAGTCAATATTTATCGCGGACTGAACCGCGATGTTGGTACCGGGCGCGTCTTTGGCGGCCAAGTGTTTGCGCAGGCGCTGGTTGCGGCGCGTCGCACGGTTGAAGGCGCCCGCGAGGCGCACTCGGTGCACGGCTATTTCATTCTGCCCGGCGATCTAAAAGCACCGATCGTGTACTTCGTAGATCGGTTGCGCGATGGGTCAAGTTTTACGACGCGGCGTGTGACGGCCATTCAGCACGGTCAGGCGATCTTCAATCTGTCGGCATCGTTTCATATTACTGAACCTGGGCTTGAGCATCAGACAGAGATGCCGAGTGTTGTGCAGCCGGAAGAGTTGGCGCCGGAGTTGGAGCTGATTCGTGAGATGGCCGCGCGTATTCCGGAACCGTTACGTCCAGTGCTAACGCAGGAACGCCCGATTGATTTCCGGCCCGTGATGCCGATTGATCCGTTTGATCCGCAACCACGTCCGCCGCTTCGAGATGTGTGGTTCCGTGCTGTGGGTACGCTGCCCGATGATCCAATGCTGCATCAAGCGGTGCTCGCCTATGCCTCTGATCATGGGCTGCTTCCGACGGCGTTGCAGCCGCATGGTCTGTCGTTTCGTTCGCGTGGAATGCAGCTCGCGTCGCTCGATCATTCGCTGTGGATGCATCGTCCGTTCCGCGCGGATGAATGGTTGCTGTACTGCATGGACAGCACGGTGGCCTCCGGCGCTCGCGGCTTTGTGCGTGGCAGCATCTACTCGCGGACCGGTGCGCTGGTGGCATCGGTCGCGCAGGAAGGGCTGCTCCGATTGCGCAAGCCTGAGGCGTAACGCGAGACGTCCATCGAAACGGTGCGCGTGCGCGTTAGAACGGGAACATCGTCACTCGTCGACTTGCCGTTCGCCTTAGCCGGGATGCATGTATGAAACTGGCATCTGCACTCGCGGTTGCAGCATTTGTTTGCTCAACCGCAACCGCGGCATCTGAATCGCCAGATTCGGTGCATCGGCGAACGGCGCGAGCGGTACGCGATGTTCCGGTCGAATCGCTGAGCGTTCGCGGGCTGAGTGCACCGGTCGAAGTACGTCGCGATCGGTGGGGTGTGCCGCACATTTACGCCAAGAATCAGCGGGATTTGTTTTTTGCGCAGGGGTTTGTCGCCGCACAGGATCGCTTATTCCAGATGGAGATGTGGCGTCGGCAGGGTGAAGGTCGGCTGGCCGAAGTGCTGGGTCCGAGCGCCGTCGCACGTGATCGATTCGCTAAACTATTTGCGTATCGTGGCAGTATGACGCGTGAGTGGGCTGCCTATGGCACCGACACCAAAGAGATCGTGTCGGCGTTCGTTCGCGGCGTGAATGCCTACATCGCTTTCGCCGGTGATTCGTTACCGCCAGAGTTTGCGTTGCTGGGCTTTAAACCCACGCCGTGGGACATCACGGTGCCGTTGGCTCGCGCGACGGGCTTGAGTGGCGTGTCAAACGGATCGAGCGAAGTGCTGCGTGCGCAACTGGTGGCGGCTCTTGGCGTGGAGAAAGTCAGCGCACTGATACCGCCCGATCCGATGCGTGCACTTGATCCAGCACCCGGTCTGGATCTGACCGGCATTGATGCACGATCGCTTGGAGGTTTTGCGAGCACGTTTGCGGATGTCGCATACAATCGCATTGAAGGATCGAACAATTGGGTAATCAGCGGAGCGAAGTCTGCTACGTCGCGCCCAATTCTCGCGAATGATCCACATCGCGTAATTACAAATCCAGCCGTTCGCTACCTGACTCATTTGGTGGCGCCGGGATGGAATGTGATTGGTGCAGGTGAGCCAGCGTCTCCGGGCGTTGCAATCGGTCACAATGAACGCATCGCCTTTGGATTGACTGTCGTGGGCATGGATCAGCAGGATGTGTACGTGGAGTCATTGGGACCGTGCGCACGTGAACAGGCGTCGTCGCTGAACTGCTATCTGTACCGTGGTGTGATGCGTAAAATCGTTACGCGTATGGATACCGTTCGGGTCAAAGGCGAGGCTCCACGCATCGTCTCACTGCAGTTTAGCGTTCACGGACCAATTGTTTCGATTGATTCTGCGCGTAAGCGCGCGTTCGCAATTCGCTCGGTGCACTCTGAATCCGGCACTGCGAGCTATCTCGGTTCGCTGGCCTTAGATCGTGCACAGAACTGGTCGCAGTTTGAATCGGCGATGAGAAAGTGGTTAATGCCGAGCGAGAACATGGTGTACGCGGACGTCGATGGGAACATCGGTTGGATTGCGGCGGGTTTGATGCCAAAGCGTTCATGGAGTGGCTTGCTTCCAGTGCCCGGCGATGGGCGGTTTGAGTGGACCGGTTTCGTGCCCGGTAGAGAGTTGCCTCGCACCTACAATCCGAAGAGTGGATTTATCAACACCTCGAATGGCAATATTCTCCCCGCCGGATACTCACAACCCATCTCGTACGAGTGGGCCACGCGATACCGCGGTGACCGTGTGCGCGAGGTGCTCAGCGAAGATCGAAAGTTTTCTGTTGACGATTTTGCGAAGTTGCAGCACGATGATCTGTCGCTGCTCGCTCAAGCGCTGATACCAGCGTTGCGCGCGGCGGCGGAACGACAAGGCCTGGCGGATCAGAACGATGTGAAACTGCTGACGACGTGGAATTTTCGCATGTCGCGCGAGCTGACAGCGCCGACTGTGTTTGCCGCGTGGGCCCCTGCGCTGTATCGTCGCGCCCTTGCCAGTGAGGTGCAAGGAAGTGCCGAGGTTCTCGCGATTCTCGGTGCGCGTCCGGCGTACCAGTGGCTCGAAAGTTTTCTGCGTGCAGGTTTGACAAGCACAGGTTCGACTCGCGCGTCGGTCGACTCACTTGTACTGCTCGCGCTTGACGATGCGATCGCGGATGTCACGCGACGTGTTGGCAGCGATCGCGCACGCTGGCAATGGGGCGACGTACACACGGCCACGTTTCGTCACGCACTCTCGGCGCGATACGACTTGCCACCTGCCTCCCGCAGCGGTGATGGCAATACGGTGAACGCGACAGGCGGCGCTGACTTTCGTCAAACGGCTGGCGCCTCGTTCCGTGAAGTGATCGATTTGGCGGACTTTGACAAGTCAATTGTCACAAACGTCCCCGGACAGTCGGCTGATCCACGAAGCCCGCACTACGCCGATCTGTTATCGCTATGGGCGAATGATCGCTACTTCCCGCTTGTGTATTCTCGCGCGCGTGTGGAACAAGAGACTGAACGCGTGTTGTGGTTGAGTCCGCAGCGTGCACCGAAGTGATCCGTTCGCGCGAATTAGGAACTTTGTGAGACTGCTTGCCTGACGTTGTCGTACAGGGTAGCGTAGGGCTTCGCATGCGCTCTGTGCTGCTGTGTCAGCCAGCGCGCCGGTTCGCGAGACAACAACAGCTGAGGCGCGACGTAGTGCTTCTCCCGCAGGTACTGATTGTGTGCGACATTCGTCTGTACCGCGAAGGACTCGCGCAGACGCTTCACGCTGATGGGCGTGTTCACGTGTGTGGGACCGCGAATTCCGTCGCAGCGGCGCTTGAGCAATTGCAGTCGCAGCGCGCAGATGTCGTCGTTCTCGACATGGGTATGCGGAATAGCCTTGAGCTGTCGCGCAGCCTGCTCACCGCGTCGCCAGATATTCGCGTGGTTGCCTTCGCGCTCAACGATGCAGAGCCTGACATTCTGAAATGCGCAGAGGCTGGAATCTCAGGCTTTGTGCCGCGCGATGGGTCGGTTGCTGATCTTGTGTCGGCCATCGAAGGCGCCGTTCGTGGTGAAGTGGTGTGTTCGCCGAAGGCTGCGGCCACACTCTTCCGTCGGCTCGCGACGCTGTCGTCACAGCGCGTGTCACCGAATAGTGAGAGCACGCTGACACCGCGCGAGATTCAGATTGTCGAGCTGATTGATCAAGGCTTGGGCAACAAAGAGATTGGAGCAATGCTCCGAATTGGCACCGCAACGGTGAAGAATCACGTGCACCATATTCTCGAGAAGTTACAGGTCAGTCGTCGTGCCGAGGCCGCCGCGCAACTGCGTTCGTTGCTGGCGAAACATCGTGGTGCACACTTGCTGCCCGATCGTCGCCAACGCGCCTGAGGATTCGGCGCGACAGACGGAAAGGGTTCATATCGATATGAATCCAGAATGAACCTTAATTGGGCATTGTGATTCATTGAGCGGCTCGCAACGCTGCCCAATCTTCCTGTCGCGCTGCAGGAGGGGCCGTGGCGATTCCGATTCAGGTGTTAGTGACAGACGCGTCGCGTATGCTCTCGGATATTGTGCGACGGCTGGTTCTCGCGGACTCGTCACTGGTACTGGTGTCGGAATCTGCGGAACGCATTGATGTGTTGGTGCGCGGTGATGACGGCAAAATGCATTCAAGAGCGGAGGACTTGATGCGTTTGCTGACGTGTGAAACGGTTGTCACCATTGGTGGTGATGGTCGCACCGCACGATTCCAAACCGCACACGGAACGATCGGCACCTCCACGGAACTCTCACCCAGCGCGCTGGTGGCGTTCATTCGCCTCGCAGCGGACGCCGGTGCACGTGATCGTCATGATCGCGATGCCCGCTAGCTCACCGCATCACATCGGGTGCGTTTCGGACGTAGAACTTCTCGCTTTGAGTTGCCAGTGGAGGCATCGCAATGGCAAATGGTCAGACATCGATTCAGGCGATCAGCGCCCAGATTGCGCAGGAGGGATTGCCGTGGACAGCCGTGGAGAACGATTACACGCGACTGAGCGACGAGCAACAACTCAAGCGACTTGGGTTGCTGATCACACCGCAGGAGCATCAACGGCTTTCAGCCGAACGGATGCGGTTTGCGGCGCACGAACAGACGCTACTTAGCAGCATGGTTGGCGCGCCAGCGGCAGTCGACTGGCGCAACAACGGCGGCAACTGGGTGACGTCGATCAAAGATCAGGGTAACTGCGGATCATGCGTATCATTTTGTACCTGCGCGACGATGGAGTCAGCGGTACGCATTAAGCTCGGCAACCCTAACTTTGCGATCGATCTTTCGGAAGCGTTCTGCCAATTCTGTGGTGGTGGCAGTTGCGGTGGCTGGGGGCTCACGTCTGGACTCGATTTCGCAAAGAGTACCGGCGTCACCGATGAAGCCTGCATGCCGTATTCGCCGACCGACATGAATTGCAACGCGTCGCGGTGCAGCAACTGGGCCAGCCGACTGACGAAGATCAAGAGCTATACCGGCTATTCAACGATGGCAGCGCGGAAGAACGCCCTTGCGACGATCGGGCCACTGCTTGCTGGCATGGCGGTGTACAATGATTTCGGTGCGTACGGTACCGGCATCTACGTGAAGAGCTCTACGGCGACGTTTCGCGGCTATCACTGCTTGTGCGTTGTGGGATACGACGACAACAACCAGTGCTGGATCTTGAAGAATAGTTGGGGCACTGGTACCAGCGACAACGGTTTTGTTCGCATTCGGTACGGCCAAGCCGATCTGTTGCTGGATACTGACTGGTCGTTTTATTCGGTTGTTGCCGACATCCAAGCTGGGTGGTTAAGCGCGGTGACTGTCTCGCAGGTGTATGCGAGCCAGGATTCGCAGAATGCGTGGGCCTACATCGTGGGCTACGGCTGGCGCAAGATTCAGACTGGCGCGCCAAACGGCGTTACGAACATGCTCGTGCTGCTCAGCATGGCCGTCGCTGAACAGAAGAAGGTGACGGTATTCGCTGACGGTGACTACCTGTATCAAGCGTACTTGCTGTGACTGCGCGTCTCGCAGCAGGGCGCTGCAGACATCACATTTTGAAGACAGGAGTACGGACCGATGTGGACTCTCATCAATCAAGTGTACACGAGCCGTGATTCGCAGAATGCATGGGCACATCTCGCGGCAACCAACGCCTGGCACAAGATTCTGACAGGTGCGACCGACGGTGTGACGAATGTGTTTGTCATTCTCAGTTGCGCGAAAGGCAACGCGAAGCAGGCGCACATTGTGCTCGACGCGAGCAAGAACATAACTGCGGCGTACATGTAGCGCCGATGATCGTGACGGCCGAATCTGTCGGCAGGCGGTGACAGATTCGGCACCCGACTACTCATGCGGAGGAGTGCGCTGTGAATCAGGACATGATTGTGACCGTAAGCGTGAAAGGCGGCTCGGCCGGAGGGCAGAGCAGCGTCGCACAAAGTGCCGCTGATCCACCGCCGCCAATGGCAATTGATGCAGTGCAGGGGAGCAGCGCATTCGGCGCACCCGCTCCTAAAAGCGCTGAACAGCTCGCGATGATCAGCAGTGAACAGTTTGGCGGTGATAGCACTGGCGACGGAACACCACCGCGGCCGATGCAGTTGGCGTCACTGCAAGCTGGCTCTGCGCATTCGGCGCCGTCGCCGGCAGACTTTGCGTCGCTGCAGGCCGATCAGGGGCCACCTGCACCAAGCACCGTGGCTACGTTATCTGATGCCGGAAATTCTGGCGCGCCGACGCCACTCACGCCTAATGAGTTGGGAGCGCCATTTGGGGACGGCGAGTCCAATGGACCGGCGTCGGTGGGGAAGAAGCGAGATCGGTGAGGTCAAAATGAACGTTGTACGCGTAACTGAAGATGATGCGTCTGGCAATCTCACCGCCCTTGTCGGCGATGAGATTGTCGCGACGCTAAAAGAGAATCCGACCACCGGATACGTTTGGATCATCAGCTCAATTACTGGGTGCGTCGAGACGCTGCGCGATGACTTTAGCTTTGATGGTGCGCCAGGCGTTATCGGGGGTCCTGGGTTGCACGCATTCACTTTCCGTGTGACACGCGAAGGCGAGGGACGCGTCGAGTTGGAGTGCGCAAGGCCGTGGGCCGTTGGCGCTGCCTCCAATCCGCGGTTCATGGTGCGCGTTATCGCGACCAACTAAGGCGTCGGGAATGCACGAATTGCCATCGCTGTTAGTGCAGTCACTCATGACGGTCGACGCGGCGCATCCGTTCGCGCGCAAACGGTTGGTGGCTCCAGATCTGAACTATGGACGCGAACTGCTCGCGACGCTGGCTCGGCAAACTGGTGGCTGGATCGGCTGGGAGGTTGCAACGGTGCGCACCATCGCCGATCAACTTGCGTTTGTTGCATTCGCTGAGCGCGGTGTACGTGTTGCGAACGATGTGCAGATTGCGTCGCTCATCGCACAAGCGTTTGACGATGTCGCGCGCACGGGCAGAATGAGCGCGCGATTTACCGGTTTGGGCGGCAAGCTCGGATTTCGAGCTGCGGTGCGCGACGCAATTCTCGAATTGCGATCTGCCGGCGTAACGGGAGAAACGCTACGCAACACTGCGCGAAAGCGCAGCCCAGCCTCAGAGCTTGTTCCTGTCCTTCAGCGCTATGAGCATTTGCTAACGGCCGCGATGCTGGTGGACACTGCAGCACTTTTTCGCCGCGCGCTTGATGCGTTCGCGGACGAAGCGCCTTTCGTGCTCGACGGCGTGACACTGGTGGTGCCAACGCTCTCAACGCGCGGGTTGCCGGGCGCACTTGTAACGCAGATAGTCGAGCGCGGCGCGACGGTGTTAGCAGCAGATGCTGTGGATGGACTGCCAGCGTCCATCACGCTCGCGCATCAGAATGGCGAACAGTCACGGACGTTGCTGGCATTGGCGTTGATGTCGGTGGAATCGGGAAAGTCGCGTATCGCTACGCCGCCGCATTGTGAACTTGATCTATTTGCCGCTGCGACACCGAGCGATGAGCTCCGCGAAGTGTGTCGTCGTGTGATCGGTGAAGGATTGCGATGGGATGACGTCGAAATCGTGGTGACAGATCCTGACACATACGGCATTGCACTCGATGCGCTCTGCCAACAGTTGCAGATTGGCGCGTCTATGTTGCATGGCATTCCGCTCTCGCGCTCGCGTGTTGGACGCGCCGTGGAGCGTTGGTTCGCGTGGCTAGGCAGCGGACTCTCCGCCGACCATCTTCGCGCTGCGCTGGAAGCAATGGAGCTGCGATCGCCAGCGGCCGACGTCGGGCAAACTGCGCTCGCTCGCGAGCTGCGCGCATTACGTATTGGCTGGGGACGCGCGCGGTACGAACGTGCACTAAAGCAGCTGCGCGCAAACGCGCCAACGGCGATCAGCACACTAGATGACGATGAGACACCGTCGAAAGTTGATGCGCAGATCGCTCGCTCCCAAACGGTACGTGCGGCACTCGCAACGCTTCTTGATGCACTGCTCTTAGTAACTCCACAGGTGCCCGAGACCGAACACGATGATGCGCCGCCCACCACAGCAGCGGCTCTCGCGCAGTGTACGCTGGGCTATCTATCGCTGATGCCCGAAGTTACGGAGGACGAGCGCGCAACACTCGATCGACTTACCAATCGGTTGAAAGAGCTGTCGGCTGCTGACGATCCGAAAACGGATTTTTCGAATGCGCTCGCGGCCCTGCGTGATGGCATGAGTGACTTGCGCGCGTGGCCAGCAATCTGCGGTCTGCAAACACCGCGACGAGCAACCGGTGGCAGAATTCACCTCACAGATATTGCGCACGCTGGCGTCGCAGGGAGAGCGCGCACCTTTGTGGTTGGCTTAGACGCAGTGCGTGTTGCGGGCGTTACACATCAGGACGCGCTTCTGCCCGATTCGCTGCGTCGAGCAATTGCGCCAGGGGTGCTACAAACAACTGCTGAGCGACGAGCGTCAAGCTCGGCCGCGCTCGTCTCGTCTCTTGTCTCACTCCGCGGCCGCATCACTCTGTCGTACGCAATACGAGGGAGTACCGAACAACGCGACGCCGGGCCTGCTCCGCTCCTACTGCAAGTGTTTCGCGCAACTGGTGGCGACTCGTCGAGCACGTATCAGCAACTGCGCACCGCGCTCACACCTGTAGCATGCGCCGTTCCGGCCGTCGCAAATGAATCGGCTGCAGTACAACGGCATCTGCTCGATGCACGCGACGCGTGGTTCGCGGCCATCGCCGATGGCCCGCTGCTTCGTGATGCAACAGCTACCGTCGCGGCAGCTTTCCCGCAACTCGAGCACGGGCGACAGGCTACCATTGCAGCGGCCGAAAACGCACCGTCTGCGTACCACGGCTTTGTGCCGAGTGCGTCTGAGCTTCTAAATCCGCTGCGACGCGACGCTCGACCGGTGTCTGCGTCGTCACTGGAGCTGATGAGCAAATGTGGGCTCGCGTGGTTTTATCGATACGGTTTAGAATTGCGTGCCCCGGATGATCCGCAGTTTGATCCAGAGTCGTGGCTGGATCAGCGGCAGCGTGGCGACCTTTTGCATCGCGTGTTCCAAGAATTTGTGACGGTGTATCAAAATGATCAGGCACGCATTCTCGAGCCGCAAGCGCTTGACGCAGTGCGCGGAATTACGCGTGGCGCCATTGCAGTGTGGCGCGAGCGCGTACCACCACCAGGTGAGGCGGCTTTCGCGATAGAGTCGGCAGAAATTATGCGCGCAGCCGAGGCTTTTCTGGCGATGGAGCGCGACGCGATTATTGCCGAAGAGGGCGCCGCCTGGTTGCACACCGAACTCTCGCTGTCGACGGCAACTGCGAGTGCACCGTATCGGTTGAGCGACGGAAGCATGCTCCCGATTGCTGGACGCGTTGATCGAGTGGATGTGTTGTCAGACGGTTCACTTCGCGTGATTGACTACAAGTCGGGTTCAGCGACTCGCTATCGTGCCTCGGGCGAAGCCGCTTTTGGCGGCGGCAGATTCTTGCAGCCCGCGTTGTATGCCGAGAGTGTTGCGAGTCTGCTGCGACAACCAGTGTCCCGCTTTGAGTTCCGGTTTCCAACGGAGCGCGGGCAACATAGCAGCATTAGCTATTCAGAGGCGGCCTTAGCAGACTCGCGCGTACACATTTCGGCACTGATTGGCAGCGTACAAGCTGGTGCGTTTCTGCCAACAACTGATCCGAACGATTGTAAATACTGTGACTTCGCGGCGATCTGTCGCGTGCGCGTTGCGAAGTATCATGTGGATTCGCCGCGCGCTGAATGGGCGGTGGCGAACGCGCCATTGATTGCAGAGTACGCACCCATGCTCGCTCGGCGCGGTGATGTTCCGAATGACGGAGTTGACGAATGAGTGCCACATTTGATCAGATCGCCCGCGAACGAATCCGCGACGATCTGGAAACCAATCTTCTGGTGGAGGCTGGCGCCGGATCAGGAAAAACGACGGCACTGGTTGGTCGACTTCTGCAGCATGTTCGCATTGGCACACTGGTTGACTCGCTGACCGCCGTCACATTCACACGCAAAGCAGCCGACGAGCTTCGCGAACGGTTCCAGCTTTTGCTCGAAGCAACCGCGCACGATAGGAACGAGTCACCCGAGGTGCGCGCGCGTTGCGTGGTTGCACTGCGTGACCTCGATCACGCATTTCTCGGCACAATCCACGCGTTTTGTGCACGCCTATTGCGCGAGCGGCCGTTGGAAGTGGGACTCGATCCCGCGTTCACGGAGGTCGCAGAAACCGACACAACTGCGCTCAACGCGCTGTTCTGGCGACAGTGGATCGAGCGCGAGCGTCGACTGGGAAGTAGCACGCTCGAAGCTGTTCATGCGATTGGGATTGAAACTGCAGACCTGTTTGATGGCTTCCAGGCGCTGACGCTCTATCCCGATGTCGATTTCCCGTCAGCAGAGGTGCCAGTTCCAGATTGCGGTGCGTGTCGACAAGAACTCACGCAATTGATCGCGCGCGCGGTCGCGATTATGCCGGCAACCACTCCCAGTGATGGCCATGACAAACTGATGCTGCTTGTGCAGCGTTTGCAGTTTGCTCTCCGCTTGGCGACCTGGAACGACGACACGGCGTTCTGTCGTATCCTCGGAACGATTCGATCGACTCACCTCAAGCCTACCCAGAAGCGCTGGGGAGATACCAAGGAATCGAAGCTGGCTGCGAAGCAGCTCGGCGAAGCGTTTCAGTCGCTCTTTGATGAGTCAATCACGCAGATTGTTACGCAATTTCGCGAGTATGCTTATCACCATGTAATACACGTACTTAAACGCGTCGCGACTGAGTTTGCGCGTACTCGCGTCGCGCGAGGCGAAATCGGGTTCGATGATCTGCTTCAACTTGCTGCGCAATTACTACGCGAAAACCCCGACGTGCGTGACGAACTCGGTGAGCGATATCGCTATCTGCTGGTTGACGAGTTCCAAGATACTGATCCCGTGCAGGCGGAGATCTGCCTCTTGCTCACGTCGCCGTCGTCAGAGGGAGCGGCGTG
This sequence comes from Gemmatimonadaceae bacterium, assembly GCA_031408755.1. Lineage (GTDB taxonomy): Bacteria > Gemmatimonadota > Gemmatimonadetes > Gemmatimonadales > Gemmatimonadaceae > JACMLX01. Next base: position 19,712 of record JANNWU010000247.1, read on the forward strand.
GCAGCGTGTGGTCCCGCGTTGTGGTGCGCTCTTCGTCGTCGGTGACCCAAAGCAGAGTATCTATCGGTTTCGACGCGCCGATATTCAGATCTACAATCTCGTCAAAGAACGATTTGGCGAATTTGGTTCGGTTGTGGCGCTGACACGCAACTTTCGTTCGGTACCAGCGATCGCGGCACTCGTGAATAATCACTTTGCGCAGTCGCTTCCCCCGCTGGCGACCATTTTTCAGGCGCAATTCACCGCGATGCAACCGGAGCCGAGCGACGCCGGTCATGCTGGCGTGTTTCGCTATACGCTATCGCCGAGCGAGTCCGGTCGCGACGACGTGGTTGAGCATGACGCGCGTTTGCTCGCGTCGTGGATTGCGGAGCGCGTTGATCGAGGCGAAAAGAAGGCAGGCGACTTCCTCATTCTCACCTCGCGAAAACATTCCATTGCGCCGTATGCGCGTGCGTTGGCGGATCGCAACATTCCAGCGCGCACGACCGGTGCCGCGCTGCTGCAAGAATGCGAGCTGCTCGAAATGCTTGTCATTCTTCGTGCGCTCGCGGACCCTGAGCATCCTATCGCAATCGTTGCGGCGCTCGAAGGTTTGTGTTTTGGCGTCCGGCCCGATGCACTCTTTGAAGCACGACGTGCGGGGGTGGTGTTCTCAATCGCCACCGCTCCGGCTCTGCTTGAGAATGACGTGACCCGTGCACTGTCAACGCTGCACGACTGGTGGTTGCGTTCGCAATGTCTTTCTGTCGATGTCTTGCTTGAACAGATTGTCGCGGAGACAGGCGTGTTGTTTTACGCTGCGAGTGCGCCGTTGGGTGAGTCTCGCGCTGGCGCACTTCTCTTTCTGATCGACGCGCTTCGTCACGCACCAGAGTCGCAGACGGCGCGCGTAAGCGATGCTGTAGAACTGATCGAAGGCTGGCTCGCCGCTGAATCGGACGATGCGCCGCTTCGACCCGGTCGCGAAGACGCGGTGCGGATCATGAACTTGCATAAGGCAAAGGGGCTTGAGGCTGATACCGTCATCTTGGCGGCACCTGTCGATGAGAAGTCGCGCCCGCCTGAAGTGCACATCCAGCGAGGGCGCGACGGTCGTGCCGTCGGTGGCATTGTCATTGCGACAGGTGAAGGAAACTCACGACGAGTTCTTGCGCAGCCCGTTGATTGGGACGCGATGCTGCTTGACGAACGACAGTTTGCAGCGGCAGAGACCGAGCGATTGTTGTATGTGGCTACCACTCGCGCCAAGCGTGAATTAGTTGTTGCGCAATTCGAGGCCACAAACGCAAAAGGTAATGCTAAGCCTGATCGCTCTCGCTGGCGTCCGCTGGCGGACACGCTTATTACCGTCGGCGCGAGTGAGCTGACGCTGGTCTCGTCGACTCCATCGCAGCGTTCGACCGCTGGTACGACCGCTGATGAGATACTGCGAGAGATTGGCGTGGCAAACTGGCGTGTGCGCGACGCGCAGGTTTCGTCAACGCGCGCACTGCGTGTCACCCGTGACGATGCAACGCGCGATGAACACGTGTCGAACAATCATCACGCCAGCGGAGGTCGCGGCAAGGTTTGGGGTATCTGCGTGCATCGCTGTATAGACGCTCTGGCGCGCGGACGTACCGGAGCAAGACTCGATGCCTTCGTACAAGCCGTCGCACGCGATCAGAATTTAGATGAGACGCTGACAACTGAATTGCATCGTGTCATGACGGAGTTCGCTGCGTCAAGCACTTGGCGATCACTTGCGGCGGCCGACGCGCTGCTGAGCGAAGTATCGATCGCGCGCGTGGAAGTTTCGCAGGGTGTGACGACTGTCACCGACGGTACGGCAGATGCTGTGGTCCTGACGGACACTGGCTGGCGCGTCATCGATTGGAAATCGGATTACGTCGATGCTGATGTGTGGGCGTTACGTGAAGAGGGATACCATGCGCAGGTTGCACAGTACGCGGCGATGCTCACCGCCGTCAGCGGACACGCCGCAACGGCGAGCATCGAACGCGTCGGTCACGCAGGAACGTGATACGGCAGCTCAGTTCCGCGAATTCAGTGGCTCTGTGACACGCTCATGCGGCTGCGAAGCGCGCCCCGTGCCGCATCAAGACCGCCACGCAGCGTAAACGCACGATCACTCTCGCTACCGCGAGTGTCTTCAAGTGCATTACGCAAGGCTCGGCGCGCATCGCGTGGCACCGCATCGCCAATCGCGAGCAGCGATTTTGTCGCCACCTCATAGATCGCGACCGTCGCGCTGGTCTGCCCGTTGTTGAACAGTGGCACGCCGCGCTCGATCGCGAGATCTACGATATCCAGCGCACTGTTCCCGCTGCCCGAGCTCCCAGACGGCGTTTCGGTGGGCAGCAAGACGCGATCAATCACGTGAATCAGTCCGTTGCTGGCGGGAACGTCAGCAATCCGAACGACGGCATCGTTGATCTTGAGTTGATCGCCATTCGTGCTGATCCGCACGTTCTGTCCGGCGACCGTGCCCGCACTCGTGAGCGTGCGAGCCTGCGCTGCCGTCACGCGTCCAGCAATCACGTGATAGGTCAAAATAGTACGCAGCTTGTCGCGATTTTCAGGGCGCAGCAAATCCTGCACGGTGCCGTTTGGAAGGCGCCCAAACGCGTCGTCAGTTGGTGCAAAGACCGTGAACGGACCTCGGCCCAAGAGCGTCTCAGAGAGTCCGGCAGCGTCGACGGCGGCCAGCAGCGTCGTAAATTGGCCGGCGGTCTTTGCAACTTGTGGAATTGTTGGCCCCGGGCGTCCGGGATGCTGTGCCGTCAGTGGTGCAGCGAGTAAAACGGTCAGCGTTAGTGTGGCGAGTGTCGGCAAGCGCATGCAATGCTCCGGAAACTGTGAGTGGATGATCTGCGTCGTGAGCAGCAGTTCGAGCCCGTCGCTGCGTTGGATGCAGTCAAGCTTTCGCTGCGTCTGAGGTTCAATCCTGCTGCATCTGAAACCCAATTCCCAGCGAACACATTGACATTGACAGAACTCACGAGGTCGGCGTGGAGAGCGCATGGCACCACAGCATCCCATTATGATGGGTGGCATGACACGGACATCCGGCGTTGATGTGAATCGGAGCCACCTGGCGCTGCTACCGAGCAGTGCGGATTCGACAGGCGGCCCACCCGAACCATTACTTCCTCGAATTGCCGCGGGTGATGAGCGCGCCGTGCGCGAGTGCGTAACGCGATACGGACCTTTGGTGTATTCGCTCGCACGGCGATGGTCGGCCGAAAGCGGTGACATTGAAGATGCGGTGCAAGAAATATTCATCGATTTGTGGCGCACTGCGGCGCGTTACGACACGGCGCGCACCAGCGAGGCTGGTTGGGTTGCGATGGTCGCCCGCCGACGATTGATCGATCGCGCACGAAAGCGTGAACGCCTGCCTTCGTTGGAATCCATTCCCGATGGGTACGACGTAGCCAGTGAGCATGAACGTGATCTCGATCGTGAATGGCGCGCCGAGCAAGCGAGAAAGGTGCTCATCGAACTTCCTCCAGCACAGCGACGCATGCTCGAACTCTCGCTGTTGCACGGTCGAACGCACGATGAGATTGCAAAAGAGACGGATACTCCACTTGGTACGGTGAAGTCGCACATTCGCCGCGGCCTTCAGCGTGCGCGAGAACTGTTGGCGTCACGAACGACCGACGATGCAGGAGCAGAGTGATGCAGAACGACATGGGTGTAGAACGCGTGAGTGAACTGTTGATGCAGCGAACGACCGGTGCGTTGTCCGCGCCAGAAGCCGAAGCGCTGTCGCAGGCCCTCGCGACGCTGCAACCGGGAGAAGTCGCGCGATGGGAATCGGCGGCGGCAGAGCTCTCGGCTGCGTTCGCGGCGACGCTACCTGCCGAAGGCGAGCAGATGCCCGCATCGCTCAGTGCGCAGATTATCAGTCATGGTGAAGCGACCGTGCGGGCGCAGCCAAGAGCGAGCACTCCAGTTGCGACACGACCAATCGCCGCTGCCGTCCCGCGCGTCAACGGATGGGCGTGGGCAGGATGGATGGCCGCCGCCGCGGCACTTGCACTCTGGGCCGTCGCACCGCGTGCCGCTACACCGTTACCCGAAGTAAATGTTGTCGTTCGAGGTGCCGCTGCGCTGCGCGATTCACTTCTCGCGCGTGATAGCAGTGTGCAACGCATCGCATGGACCGCCACCGCCGACAGCGCTGCGCGTGGCGCAAGTGGTGACGTGGTGTGGAGTACGCGCGCACAATCGGGCGTGATGCGATTTGCTGGATTACAGCCCAACGATCGCACGCGTTGGCAGTATCAGTTGTGGATTTTTGATAAGAACCGCAACGAGAAATATCCGGTTGACGGTGGTGTGTTTGACGTGCCGCCGGGCGCGAGCGACGTACTCGTCACGATCGATCCGCGCGTGCCGGTGGGTGATGCAGTGATGTTTGCGATCACCGTGGAGCCAGCGGGTGGTGTGGTGGTGTCGTCGCGTGAGCGTATCGCACTGTTAGCGCAACGCGGTAGCTGAGA
>JANNWU010000248.1:0-11895 GCA_031408755.1 Gemmatimonadaceae bacterium
CTGGATCTCCCCTTCAAAACGGCCCATCGCCACAGCCGTCAGCATCTCGCCAAAGAACAGCACCGTCAACCAACCAGCGCGCTTGCGAAGCAACGTGAAAAAGCCTGACTGGATATACGGATCATCGAGCGCTTCCATGCCGCCCAACTTCTGCTGATCCTCGGTCGCGTCTTCCTGCGCAATGTCGATCACGTCATCCACCGTGACCACGCCAACCAAGCGCATGTTTTCGTCGACAACCGGCACCGCGACCAAGTCGTACTTCGACGTGCGCTCAACAATTTCATCGCGACCGGCGTGCACCGTCACCGTCACCACTTCCGCCCACGCGATATCCGCCACGACTGCACCATCAGGCGCGGCCAACAGCTCGCGCAACGACATCACACCGTTCACGCGCCCTGCGTCATCGGTGCTGTAAATGGTGTACATCGCTTCCTTGCGGCCAATGCGCGCAATGGCGCGCACACTCGCCAGCGCATCCTCCACACGTTGTGACGACGGCACCGACACAAACTCGGTGGTCATCAACCCGCCGGCGGTATCCTCTTCATACGCCAGCAGCCGTTCCGTCTCACGCTGCTGTTCGGGCGGCAGCGCCGACAGAATCTCGTCGGCCACATCCTCTTCCAACTCCTCTAACACGTCGGCGCGATCGTCCGGCGTCATCTCCGTGACAAGCTGCGCCGCCTGACGCGTTGTCATGGTCTCGAGCAGATCGCTTCGCAGCTCCTCGTCGAGATACTCCAGCACATCAGCCGCGCGCTCAGCACCCAGCGCATTCAGCAGCGCCACGACTCGATCGCGCGGAATCGCCGCGGCCACATCCGCCAAGTCGGCCGGATGCATCTCCTCCGTCTCACCCGCAACCGACTCCGGCGCCTCGTCCAGCAGCGCAAGAATGTCCGGCGCAAGCAGAGAGGCGATCGGCAGGTCGTCGTCGCGGCGCTGCGGAGCCATCATGAGACAATCACTCGAGCGACTGTTCGGCCAACCAGGCCCAAACAGCCGACGTCACGAAAGGAGAGACGACCGTCCGGTCGCCGGGAACAGAAGTGCATCAGGCCTGAGCGCTGACACCGTGCGGCCAAGTTAGGCCGACCGACCACCCGAGGTAACCCCAACTCGACCGTGAAAAGTCACGAATCGCCGACAATCGGCAATCGACGCTCTGATCGCACTGCACCAATCGTAAACCCGGCCACGCTGATCGCCTCGCACAACGCGCATTCTGTCGCAAGGCCATCATGCTCAATCTCCACGCGGCCCATCGTCACCTCGCACCACGCAATGCCAGGCACCATCGCCAGTGCGGTCTGAACCGCGCGCACGCAGTATACGGCCTGCATTCCATTGATCTGCATACTCGTTCGCATGCATTCAAGCTAAGACATTTATCGCGCTAGATTCTGGGATGACACATACCGTCGCATTTCTCGGACTGGGCGCGATCGGCGCACCAATGGCCGCGCACGTCGTACGTACCGGACACACACTCAGCGTCTGGAATCGTACTGCAGAACGCGCCTCGGCAAGCGAAGCAGCGGCCCTTGGTGCGCGCGTCGCACTTTCTCCGGCCGACGCCGTGCGCGGAGCAAGCATCGTCATTACCTGCTTACCAGAATCATCCGACGTCGCTGCACTGTTGGCCGCCGATTCGCACGCGTTGCGCGATGCACTCGACGCCGGAACACTGCTTGTTGATTGCACATCTGGTGATCCCGAAACGAGCCAACAAATTGCGGCTGCATTAGCCGAACGCAACGTGCAGTTCATCGACGCGCCCGTCAGTGGTGGCGTTGCCGGCGCACTCGCGGCGACGCTTACGGTAATGGTTGGCGGAGATGCAGCGGCGCTTGAACGTGCGCGCCCAGTGCTGAATAGTTTCGCTGGCAAAATTGTGCATTGTGGTGATGTTGGTGCCGGACATGCGTTGAAGGCGGTGAACAATGCGCTGCTCGCGCTACATATCTGGTCCACCGCAGAAGGGCTTGCGACCGCGATGAAAGCAGGCGTCAAACCGCAGGTCGCACTCGACGTCATCAACGCGTCATCCGGTCGATCCAACGCGTCCATGAATCTGTTCCCGGAGCGCGTGCTCACAGGTGCGTTTCCGCGCACATTTCGGCTCGCGTTGCTCGACAAGGATGCGCGCATCGCCGCCGATCTCGCACGGAGCCAGCATGCCCCCGCGCCTACGTTGCAGCTCGCGGCAGACCTGATGCGCATTGCACATCTCGAACTTGGAGACGAAGCGGATCACGTGGAAGCCGTGAAGCTCGTCGAACGATGGGCTGGCGTCGAAATTCGCGGATGATCAAACGTCTGTCGATCGCGGTCGTGCTACTGCACGTCGCAATCATTTCGTGTTCGCCTTCAAACACGCTTGCTGCGAATCCAGTCACCGAGTTTTTGCTGGTAAGTGATGACTCAACAACGTGGGTGCGAAGCGCGCCTGACACTGTTGCGATTGAGCGCGCGCCATTGCTCTTAGCTTTGCTTGATAATCGGCTCATCGAAATTTTCGTCGTGGAAGAACCGATTGAGTTTCAAGAGGCATCATTCTTGGTGACTCGCGCGTTTCGACGAGACTTAGTCACTGGCGATAGTACGCTCGTCTTCGCGGACTCCGTCGTACTCCGCGCCGCATTCCAGTACGCGCGTACGCATCCTGACGCCGATCGTCTACCGAATGACGAACCGGCACCAGAACCGGCCAGCGCGCTCGAGTCGAGTCTCACGCCGCTCGATATTATCGGCCACACTATTGGCCTTGATGTTCACATCGATCGCACCGATGGTGAACTCGGCACGCACGACACGTATCGTGCAACGGTCGATCTGCGCAGTGGCCAGCGGCTGACGTTGGACTCAGTAGTTGGCATCGCAGTCGCGCGTCAAGCGGAGCAATCGGCGCGTGCAACGCTTCGCACCGCGATTGTGGCAGCCGCCACCGGCGGAGACGCCGTCAGCGAAGCCGCGAGCCGAGCACTCGCCACACTCAAGTTTGACCCGCTGGCGTTTTCGCTCGGCCGCACCGGCGATTCGCTCGCAGTGCAATACCTCGCGCACGACGAACAGGTGATTGATGATGCGCGTGACTCACACCGTTTTGACGTCGCGCGGATTGCGCTGCCAGCGCCGGCGTGGTGGTTGGGTGCACGGAACTCGCTCCCGCTTACGCTCACCGACTCTACGGCGCGTTTGATGGTGGGCACCGTCATGCTCAATCTGGGGTATGACAATCAGGATGTTGCGTCGATCTCGGCGAGTACGGGTGTCGGCGTTCGTCCAGTGGCGCGCATGCGTGGGCCCGTCCGACGCGTCATCACCATTGGCGATTCGGTCACGCAACCACTCGGCCGGTGGCGGCCAGCGCTCGCGCGCGCGTTTGCCGAAGCAGGATATACTTCTGATGCGGTGCGCACAGCAAGTTTCCACTCGTCGGAGCGTCCGTTAGACCGTCGGCGACGTATGCTACAGGTGAACCGCAAGATCGCTTCGCAGTTGCAGGCTCACGAGAACGCCGGATGGCAGTTATGACCGTAAGTGGAGAACACGACTCAAGCGCGCGCCCACTGCCGTGCGTGATCGCTCCGCGCGAAGAGCTCATTCAAATGACAACTGAGCTCGCCACGCGTATGCTGCCGCTCGTTGAGCGTATTGCCGCTGATGTCCGTGAATCGTGGGGCGAGTGGCGTGCAGCGGTCAGCCGGTATGATTCTGTCCTTGCGGCGGTTGATGCCGACGTGGACTCAAAGCTCGCGCGTGCCGCACACCGAGATGTCGCGCGTCGCGCTGCAGAGCTGGAATCGTTTCGCAATGAACTCACGCCCTTAGGAGCAACCTGCGATACGCCGCGCACCGGTCGCGTGGAATGGCTGACACTTGTGGGTGGCGACGTCGCGACGCTTTCGTGGAGTCCGGGTGACACGCGAGTCACACTGACTCTCAGCGACGGCACCATCGCTGAACCAGTGCCGCATGCCGATGAGGACGATCCGTCACGGTCGTAAAATGCACAAATGCGTGTAACGACTGAACGCTGGCAGTGATTGAAAGGATGTAACTACTGAACGCCGTACAACCTCGCGTTTGCCAGGTGCGGAAGCCAGACCGCACGCACATGAAACTCGTCACACGTTCGTTGTCGCATCGTCGCCGTCGTACGGAATCTCAATCTCAAGCCCGTCGCGCGCGGCAACGGTCGCGCTAAACACACTCTGCGCCTGCGTGACAAGTTCGCCCGGATCGCGCGAGTAACGCGCGGAGAAATGCGTGAGAAGCAACCGGCGTACATTCGCGTCGCGCGCAATTGTCGCCGCTTCCCGTGCCGTACTGTGTCCCGTTTCAATGGCGCGCGCTGCCTCTTCATCGCCAAACGTCGCTTCGTGCACGAGCACGTCGGCATGCTGCGCCACGTCCCGGAGCGCTTCAGTGGGCCGCGTGTCGCCCGAGAGAACAACGCGTCGCCCCGATCGCGGTTGCCCAACCAGCGTTGCCGCCTCGATAATGCGCCCATCTGCGAGCGTGACCGATTCTCCCTTATGGATCTTGCCCCACATCGGACCTTCTGGAATACCCAGCTCGCGGGCTAGATCAGGATTGAAGCGCCCCAGTCGAATTTTCTCGATCAGCGCGTAGCCGAGCGCCGCTGCACCGTGGTGATCGGCAGTGATCGCGTGGATCTGGTAATCTTTTCGATCGAGAATGTCGCCACCGCAGAGCTCGGCAATTTCGACCGGGAAGGTGAGGCGCTCTCCGCCGAACGCGATGCACGCTCGCAACGACTTGAGCGCGCCAGGAGGCCCGTAAAGCTGAAGCGGCTCTTCTCGGCCTTGCAACGACATCGTTCGCGTGAGCCCAACCAAACCCAGCAGGTGATCGGTATGAAAATGCGTGAAAAAAATCTCGGACGTCGTGAAACCGACGCCGTATCGCATCATCTGCCGCTGAGTTCCCTCGCCACAATCAAACAGGAGCGTTTCGCCCTCACGGACGAGCGACATCGATGTGACGTTGCGCTCGACCGTCGGCCGAGCGGCTGACGTACCGAGAAATCGAAGGGAAAGCGACATGAGCGGTAATATAGAGCGAATGCTGTTTTACGAACTCAGCTGTAACGATTGAGCTGTTATTGCGTAGGAATTGTTGGGTCGGTCAGGAAGATGAGGATCTGCCAATCGAGCAGACTCTTCCAGCGGCCCGTAACCTGCATAGGTTGAGTGGCGTAGGACACTGGCGGGCGTCGGGGGTCGGCGCTTGGCAGCACCTGAGGAGCTTGGAGACGGTGTAACAGCCATCGTCGCCGGAGCGAGCAGGGCGGGTAGTTCAGTTCTGTACGGTTCGTTCAGCGCCCCGACTTTAAGCGGAGGGGGTCTGGCAACTGCGTGCACCACTGACTCCGACCGGGCACCAGAGGGTGGCATACCTTTCACGGGGCAGGAGGACGCTGCATGGCAGAGACGATGGACCGCGGCTCGGCGCCTATGGGCGACGAAAAGCCGCGAAAGAGCACCCGAGGGTTCGCAAGCATGGACCCGAATCGGCAAAAGGAGATCGCCTCGAAGGGTGGTCGCGCCGCGCACGCCAAGGGTACCGCGCACGAATGGTCCCGCGACGAAGCTCGGAACGCCGGTAAGAAGGGTGGCGAAATCGTGAGTCGCGATCGTGCACACATGGCTTCAATCGGTCGTGAAGGTGGTGGCGCACGTAGCCGCAACCGGCGCGGCGGAACCGACGAAACTCGGCGCTAGCACGAACTCACCGATCCTCGACTACTGCTCCACGCGCAGCATCGCGCGGTGATTGGGTCGATGGTCGTGTACGACATGCAAAGGGTGCTCCGCCTCGGTGACGGAGCGCCCTTTGTTTTTTGTACGATTCACGACGCAGCGATTTACTCTCGCAGCTGCGTGCTTCTTACTCGACTGACTTTGGTGAGACTGACACGCTCAACTGGCAATCGGCGTCCATCGACGCTCATATGTTCTCGCGTCGAACTTCTTGTACGCCAGATCGATCGACATGTAGCGGATTGTGCCGAGCACGTTTCGACGTTGCCACGGGCGATCAAACTTGCCCAAGCACCATTGAATTCCACCGTAACTGCTGGGGTCGCGGCCATCCAGCCCGTACTTGTTGTTGAGCAAAATCATGATCCGAAGCGCCTCCTCAAAAGACTCGCTCCAGAGCACGATGTATTTGCCCCAATACATGCGCATCACGTTGTGAATTGCGCCTGTCTGGACCAGCTCGCGTTGCGCAGCGTTCCAAAGCGGGTGATGCGTGGTGGAAGACTCAAAAGCCGCTAGATCGTAGACGTAATCACGCTTGTCGTTGGCGTGCCTTGCCATGTTTTCGCGCACCCAGTTTGGCAGACCGTCGAGCGTTCCGAACCGGGGATTGCGCACGCAGAAATTCAGCGACAGCTCTCGCCACGTGAGCAACTCATCGTAAAACTTGCCGACCTGTTCCGGCGCGCCACGGTCGCGAACGGCGCGTGCGACTTCAGCGGCGCTTATCTGCCCAAAGTGCAAGTACGGCGAGAGTTTGCTGGAACCCTCCGTATCACCCGGATCGTTGCGTCGCTCGGCATAATCACTCAATGCATTCTCGCAGAAGTGCGACAACCTCGCGCGCGCCGCTATCAGCCCGGGCGGAGTTGCATCGACGATCGAGATGCTGTGGTCGATCTCGCAGCGGCTGATTTCTTTACGCACGCCAGCTGACGAGATTGCTAGTGAATCAATTTCCAACGAGCGCAACAGCGTTTCTGGGAACCGCCGTTTTGGCGGGGCGTCGACAACGAGCTCGAGTGAAAGGTCGCGCAGCTTCGCGATCTTCGGGCGAATAGTTCTGGCGGCGAACTCTTCCTTTTGGAAAGCCGCTGCCGGCACCACCGCGTGCGACTCGACCGCAATCATTCTGCATGGCATTCTGGCGGAGACGCGCCGCGATCGTTCGTCCACACCCGCAGTTGGGTATGCATCTGTAACAATCACGGCAGCACGTTTCGCGAGCCGGTCGACCACGCGATTGTCGCCGCTCAGCGTATGCCTGAGGTGGAAGCGATATGTGTAACCGAGTGCATCAGCCTGTTTAGCGAGCTCAACCGCGTTGCCTACGATCATCGCGTGGATGCGATCACTGGCGTGTTCGTAATGTGGGTTCAATCCCTGATAGATCAGCAGCGGCTTGCCTAGCCTATCGGCTTCGATAGTCGCAAACCGCAGCGCCCAGTTTTCGACAAGTCGCTGAGTGCTTTGCATCCAGTACAGCACGAATTCGCCCTCGGGCTGCGTACGCAGTTCGTTGAGCGGAAAAGTGCGGAGCGCGAGTTGATCGCGAACGAAAGGAGAATCCAGAGTGTGCATATGGGTGACGAATGGAACTCGCGCGCGTCTGTGAGGTACTGATGTCTGACCTGCCGTCGAGGTTCCCGCTAACCAGCTGTGGAACGGTTGACCGGGTGGGCTCAGGAAGGTAGCTTTAGCAGACTGTGCGAGGCGCCGATACTCGCTGAGAAGTGACTTGAGGCGTCTACAGAGTCGGGGCTGTAGCTCAGTTGGTAGAGCGCTGCAATCGCACTGCAGAGGTCAGGGGTTCGATTCCCCTCAGCTCCATGGTGTGATTGACCAGAGTTTTGCCCGCCGCTGCTCGGTAGGACGGAGAGTTCCAATGACAGCGTGCGTGGCCCTAATGTGAGGGTGGGCGGTGGATCCCAGCGATCCCCGCCCATTTTCGGTTTTAAGCGCCAACGCGTGGTGGAAAACAGCATTCCGTGCGCATTTTGGGCTTTTGCGGCCTACGTGTGGTGGAAAACGGCGATTCCCGCGCAGTTTCTGCTTTCGCGGCCTACATGTGGTGGAAAACGGCGATTCCCGCGCATTTTTTACTCTACTGGCCTAGGCGCACTGGATCGTTCGGAACGCCACTAGCACCGTAGCGCAGTGATCTGATATCGTCGCGCATCGCAGCAAACAGCTCGGCATTAAATCGATTCTCTTCACGTTCTGCTGGTCCGTCGAATGCGCTGAATGCCGAGCTGCTGAATCCGCCCAGGAATCGCGTGACTGCCGACTCCTGCACGGCCACTCGGAAATCGCGCGAGATGTAAGTCTGTCCGCCGGCACCGGTGCGCACCGTCACTTTGCCGACAACGCCGCCTTGTTCAAACGGTCGTCGCAGCGGAGTGCGCAGCATCGCTGCAGTGCCCAATGGTAATTGCCATTCTGGTGCGTGATCAAACCGCATAGCCCAGCCGCGTTCTGCGCTGTTTCTCAAGAAGACAACGTTGCCTTGCATGCCGCGAAAACCGATCGTGAAGATCGAAAATTTTGTGCTCGCGTCCATCGTCATACGCAACGTATCTGGCATTGCGCGCGTGGCACCATCCATTGGTACCAGGCCCCCGTTTTTCACGCGCATGCGAAAGAATAAGCCGCGTTCACTTGACACAATTTCCATCCATCGCGCATTGCGTGCATCGCGCAAGACCACGCGATACGCCATTGGTTGCAAGTACTTCTCAGTGAATTTTGCAAACAACGGAAACTCAACTTTGAGCCAGTTCGGATGCAACTTTGCGACAATTGACAAGCTCGTGCTGCCATCATTCATCGCTTGTGCGTGCAGCGAATCCAGCGAAAACATGCGTCCGAGCGCAGCCGTAGTGCGTGGAAGTGTGCTGCGCACATCGGCGCGCAAATCAGCATCGGTGCGACCTTCAGCGCTTGCAAATAGCGCACGAATCGCCGTACTCCAATCATTTGGTGTCGCTGAGCCGAGCGCGAAATCAACGGAGGCTCGCCATTCGAATTCACCCACGTTGGTGAGCTTGGTGAGTTGCGTCAGATGTCGCGCATCAGCCAGTCGATCGGGATACGGTGCGTTGACGCGTGGTGTGAAGCGATACCGTCCATCTGGCGCTGCAATTCCTTCCGCCATCAGCACGCGATTTTTTGCATCCGGTCGCGAAGTCCACGCGGCGGTGTCGTCAAACACCTGTGATGGCGAGAGAGCGCGCTGTCCAATTTTCGCACGCGCGGCGGCGTAATACGGCGTCCGCTCCACACCCAGAAACCGTCGATTGAGCGATTCGGCGATGGACACGCCATTGGCCTGTGCCTGCGCCGGAGTGCTGCCGAGCGAATCCCAACTTGGGCGGCAGGCGGTAGTCAGCGCGCTGAGAAGGAGCAGGGCGGCGGTGTGATGGCGTCGATAATGTGATGTCACTGCGTTGAAGATAGCGGTGCTTGGCGCGGTCAAGATGCGCGCGCGCGTTCTCGAAACTGGTGGACGTCGCCCCTGGCGATCTGGGCTAGCTGAAGCATTCGCCCTTGAAGCGTGAGACAGCGGGGTCTAGGTTTGATGTTCCGGCAGCCGCAAGGTTTGCTGGGTAGTGGTGCCCCTTGGTGTAACTGGCAACATGTCTGATTCTGGATCAGAAGAGTCCTGGTTCGAGCCCAGGAGGGGCAATACGGAAAGCCCGGCAGTGCCTGCACTTAGGCGCCGCCGGGGTTTCCATTTATGGCTGCGGTCACAGCGAGCCATATCATTTATGACCGCAGCCATACCTCGGTCATAACGGCTGCGGCACGCTCAGTCATCGCGATGCGAACGCGGCGCCGAGCGATGGCTCTCCCGGCTCACATCAGGCCGGCCTGCATCCCGGCGCATCGGAAACTCCAGAACGCGCGCTCCACTCTGGGGCGCATTGCGCGGCACCGTCCCGCGCTTAGTCGGCTGCGTCATGGCGGCTACCGCCGGGTGGTCGGCGGCAGGGAGGTATACCTCGGCGCCGTCTCCTTCGCGGCGTGCCAGGAGCTGCGCCATGGGCGTGCTGCGGATCATGGCCTTCTCCGTCTCGGGCAGGCGGAGTGCGTAGCTCTTGTGAAAGGTCGCGAGGTCGCGCCACCCGCCGTGCTTGGCGACCTGCTTCGCGTCCCAGCCCTTTGCGAGCAACGCCTGCGCCCATCCCCGCCGGAACGGATGCCAGATGCCACCCTTCTGCTTGGGCAAGCCTGCCTTCTCCGTGAAGCCATCGAGCCACTCGCCGAGCTCGTCGCCAGTCACGTGTCTCGTGAGGTTCGTCGCCTTGGGAAATACGTACGGCGAGGCGCCCAGCGACCCCACCGTGTTCAGCAACAGGCTGACCATGGGGAGTACGTCCGGTGGAATCAACACGGTGTGCCGAATCGGGCGCCCACCGGACGTGTTCTTCTGGAGGAACGTGATCTGAGGACCATCGTCGCTCGTGGTGCCTTCCAGATCCACGTTCTCCCACGCCAGCGTTGCGATACTGCCTCGACGAACGCCGAAGAGCCCGGCCAGCACGATGCCGACACGCGCGAACAGCGCGCGTCGCAGGGCGTAGCTCAAGTCGAGACCCTGCTTCGTCGTCATGTCGGCGGTTGCCCGGATTTGACTCTGGAGATCGTCGATGAGCGCGTCAAGGAACTCGATCAGACGATCCGAACGCTCAGGGTTGGCTGACGGTCGATGCGCATCGTCGTTCTGGAAGAGCCGCGGCATGACCGGAAGGCTGAGTCGTACCAGCGGCTCGCCGCGGCCATCCGTGGTGCGGGCGCACCAGTTCCACAGAATGGCGAAGGTGGTCAGGTCAGCGTTCACCGTCCCCTCCGTGACGGCCTTCTCCTTGATGATGTCCACACGCCCCCAGTGCCCGTGCCGGTCCACTGGGCGGTACCGGAAGCCGGGTGCCAGCCTCGCGTCGCAATGCCGCTTCAGGTCATCTCGCCCCACGGTCTCGAGCGTCGTCTCTGGGCCGAGCGACGCGGTGAGCGCGGCCAGCGCGCTGCGGTATGAGGACTGCGTCTTCGGCGTGAGCCGTTCCATGTCCTCCGACGCGACGTAGCGCTCGACGGCCGTCATTACCGACGTCTGGCCGCCAGTGTCCGCCGGGTCAGCCACGGTGCCCTGCGTTGCCCCCGTATTCAGGGGCATTCCGCGCTTTTCGGCGGCGACCCGTCGCAGGAATTCGACGGCGAGACCGCGCGCGACGGCTCGGTCGCTTGTGTCCAAGGACCGCTGACGGACTTCCTTGTTGAGCGCACCCGTCTTGGCGTCGCGGACGAAGACGGCATGCCTCCGATGGAACGTGCCGTTCGCCTTGCGCACAACCTGCACGGAGTGCCCGTGTGCCTCGACGATGAAGCTCGTCGGGTCATCGACCTGCGCGGCCTTCTTCTTTCCCATGCGCGTCTCTCTCATGCGTTCGAGATGGGCCTGCCTTTTGGGCGAGACGGGGGGAGGCGTCGGCATCGCAGCGAGTTCGCGCGCGTGTGCCGACATCTCCTCACCCAGCGGTCCGAGGTCGTCGGCGACGCTGTCCGGCTTCGCAGCCGCGTCGGTCGACACGGCTGTGGCGAGGGTGAGAGGACTGAGCGGGGGGAGCGCGTCCGTCGCCTGCCCGTCGGGCTGGTCGGGATCACCGACCATCGGCGTCGTGGGCGGAGCATCCGCCTTTGGCACCTCAAGTCCGGCGACATGGGGCTCGGCGCGCGAGAGGCACGCCTCGACATCAGGCTGGACGACCGCGAACCATGCCGCGTCCTGCGGGGAGGTGAGCCGGGTCACCACGTCAGTGCGGAAGGCCAACCGAACGCTCTCCGCGCGCACTCCTGCGCCATCGGGCACGAGTGTCTTGCCGAAGACACTGAACCACCGCGACTCGCCTGCGCCGAACGCCTGCAGGAACTCCGGATGGAGCGCCGAACAGAGGATGGCGGCGAGGGCGCTGTGCGTGGACCCTGCGTCGGGGCCTGTCGTGCCGAAGTCGATCACGAGAGCCTGCGGTTGCGACCGCGGGTCAGTCCACGGTCGCTCCATAGGGTACGCGACTTCTTGCCGGCCGCCGGGTGAGCGCCAGCG
>JANNWU010000249.1:0-1607 GCA_031408755.1 Gemmatimonadaceae bacterium
GATTGGCGCGGCGATTGGTGGGCACTACGCCGCGCGAGTTGCGCAGCGCATGAACCCGGAGCTGATTCGTCGGCTGATTGGCGTGATTGGTATTGCCAATGCCATCTGGTTGTTCATCGGGCGTTGACCTTGCGCGGGTCAGAAACTGGATTGCGGCAGTCGGCCAGTTTGTGCAAAAGTCATGACGCCTGCCCAATACGTTCCGTCGGGGCGGATGTGGCCGTCTTCGTGCGTGTAGCCGCGGAGTTTGATGAAGGCTTTCGGCTCGTTCGCAGCTTCGTACGTCTGCCGCGGCATGTACATTGGGAAAATCTGATCCTTGTCGCTGTGCACAATGAGAACAGGAACGTGCACTGCTGAGATATCGCGCGCGGTGTTCCAGAGATCAGGGAGCACAAATGCCGCCCACGCGGGAATGGTGCCAAATGCGACAGCCGCTTCGCGCGCGGACGTATACGATGCAACCAGCGCGAGTCCGTCAGCCTTTGGCGCAAGCGTAGGGAACTCATTCACAAGAAATCCTGAGCCCAATGAGTATGCGACTGCGATCCGCCGCTGCGCATTCGGAAACTGAATTGCGGCATCGCGCCATGCCTGCTGTACATCGTCAGCGATGACATCTGCCTTGCGCTCACCGCCGCTGTTGCCGAAGCCCGAGTAGTCAAACACGTAGCTCGAGATGCCCGCCTTGTAGAGCAACGCTTGGACATCAGGCCAGTATGACACCGACTCTGCGGAGCCGTGAAAGATCACGACGACGGGTGCACGCTCACTGACTTTGGTGATGACGCCATCAAGCTTGTAGGAGCCGCGCGGCACGATCGCACGCGTGAACGGCACGCCGAAATCGTTTGGTGTTTCCGGCCCCACGGGTCGGGTGATCAGGCCGTTTTTCTCGACCATGTTGAACGCAACGCGTCGAGCAATAAATGGTGCGGCTGCAAGCACTAGCAGGCTCAAGATCAGCCAGCGCCAGCGTTGCCATGGCCCAATCTCGTTCGGGCCCTTGAATGACCAATGATCAGGAATGACAGGCTCAGCGAAGAGAACAGATGTGGGACCACCGAAGTAGGCGAGCGTCGCGCGACGATGCGCGTTCGCACCACCGAATTTGAACCGACGTCATCCTCGCTGACAACTGGTGACGCGACGAGCGCGTAAACTCCCGTGTGGCGAAGCGCTTGAGTCTCGCTGTTTTCGAGGTAGTCTCACGGTGCAGTCGGGCGCGGTTGGCGCGGCAACTTTTAACAAGGCAGATAGACGGCGATGCAGCTCGGTATGGTGGGATTGGGAAAGATGGGCGCGAATATGACAACGCGCTTACTCCGGGGCGGCCACGCGATGGTGGTTTTCGACCGCGATCCGGCCGCCGTTGACTCGCTGCTGGACGATGGTGCAACCGGCGCGGCGTCGCTCGAGTTGCTGATAGCGGCGCTGGCAGTGCCTCGCGCCGTGTGGGTGATGGTGCCGTCAGGCGATGCGACCGACTCGACGATCGCTTCGCTGAGCGCCCTTCTCGCCACAGGCGATACGATCATTGATGGCGGTAACAGCAACTACAAAGACAGTATTCGGCGGAGTGAATTGCTCGCGGCACAGGGCATCGC
>JANNWU010000250.1:0-2087 GCA_031408755.1 Gemmatimonadaceae bacterium
CAGACGGCACAACGCTCTCCCACATCCCACCGAGCTTCATGTTCGCCATTGTCACGCGATACCGATTGTAGCCGGCAAGCGTTTCATCGCTCCCTTCACCGGTCAACACCACTTTCACATGCTCGGCCGCCAGTCGAGAAACAAAATTCAGCGCGACTGAGCTGGGGTGCGCGATCGGCTCATCCTCATGCCAAATCAGTAACGGCAATGCATCCCAGAACTGTTCTGGTGAGACGACAATCTCGTGATGCTGCGTCTTGAAGCGATCAGACACCAAGCGTGCGTAGCGCAGTTCGTTGGCTTCGCGTTCCGCGAACGCGACTGAGAATGTTTTGATCGGCCCATCGACCACGCCACTCATGACCGCGGTGATCGCAGCTGAATCGATGCCACCAGAGAGAAACATGCCAAGCGGTACATCCGCCATGAGACGCAGTCGAACCGCCTCTTCAAAGCGTTCGCTGTATTCCGCGACGAGATCGGCATCGCTGGTGCGCTCCAACGTCGTGTCAGGCACGAACGACAAATCCCAATAGCGCGAAATTTCAATCGCGCCGTCACGCCACACCATGGTGTGCCCAGGCGGCAACCGCTTGATACCGGCAAACAGCGTGTCATTCCCAGTCGGCGCATGATTCGCCAGGTAATCCGGGAAGGCAGCAAAATTCATTGCCGCGGAAACAGCGCCAGCAGCCAAGAGCGCCTTGATCTCTGAGGCGAAGTAGAGCGTTCCATCGGCGTCATGCACATAGTAGATCGGCTTCACACCAAACCGGTCGCGCGCGAGAGTCAACGTCCGGTCTGCGCGATCCCAGATTGCGATTGCGAACATGCCGCGGCAGTGCGTCACAAATTCGCGTCCGTGCCTCGCGTACAGATGCAACACCGTCTCGGTGTCGCAATGCGTGTGGTACGACACACCCTCTTTCTGCAAACCAGCCATGAGCTGCGGATGATTGAACACTTCGCCGTTATAGACAATCGTGCTGCGACCGTCGTCGGTTGTCATGGGCTGCGCGCCGTGCGCGACGTCAACGATGCTCAGACGGCGATGGCCAAGTCCAATGGCACCGTCGAGAAACATGCCGGCGCCATCTGGACCGCGATGCACAATTGAATCGCGCATTCGTGCGAGTCGGCCCTGATCAACAGGTCGCTGCAGGCGCTCCGGAATTGCGATACCACAAATGCCGCACATCGATCAAGACTCCATCAGCCAAGTGCCATTTGCAGCGCGACGCGCCACGAGAATGTCGTCCGCGCCCAATGAGAACGACCGGCCATCAAGATGCAAAGTACCGGCGCCTGCCGCTATCACCGTATGCGGTGCATCGACGTTCAGGATTGCGAAGGCTGTGCCGTCGAATGTGGCGCCAGAATGTGTCATCATTTCGCCGGCTGGACGCGCGACGAGGTCGGTGCCGCTGCTGTGACTGACGCGCCACGCGCGCGCCTGAGCGTCTGCGTGAACAGTGATGCCGCCAGCCTCGCTGAGCGAGCCGAGCACAGAGCAGAATGTGGCGCTGGCCGCGATACTCGCGGTCGCTATGACGGCATCGGCCGGCAGCTCCAAGGCGTATGCTGGCGAGACGGTGCGCCGTTCGACGCGCGGCACGAGACGTGGATC
Organism: Gemmatimonadaceae bacterium; assembly: GCA_031408755.1. Taxonomy (GTDB): domain Bacteria; phylum Gemmatimonadota; class Gemmatimonadetes; order Gemmatimonadales; family Gemmatimonadaceae; genus JACMLX01. Next base: position 1,628 of record JANNWU010000250.1, read on the forward strand.
CAGCGCTATCCGCATAGAAGCGTTCTCCGACGCGATCTCGAACTCAGATTCGCCAACGCGCGTGACATCAGCGTTCGGCGCCGCTTGGAACGTGAGCGAAATTTCGTGCGGCGCATGCGCCGAGAGAGCGTCGAACATAAGCCAGTATTGCCGATCAATGCGGAGAATAGTGCGATGATGCCGTACCGGATCGGCAAGGCGCATGTAACCGAGATGTGAAGCCGCAGCCCAGGTGGCACCCTTCGCGATCCCGAAACCCTCCAAAACGGTTTCAGCCACGCTTCGCCACTTAAATGCACTTCCCTGCTCAGACGAGTCGACACCGTCCACCGTCACCGTATTATGAGCTTCAGTACCGCGAAATTTCTCTCGACTTGGGCCGACATACGCGCCAGTACCTGCGTCCACAACTAATGGAACACCAGCGACGCTCAGGTCGATAGAGAGGGCGTCAGCGTGC
>JANNWU010000251.1:0-12554 GCA_031408755.1 Gemmatimonadaceae bacterium
CACGGCACAGGATACGCGCGCCTGCAAGCTTGGTTGCAACTGCAGCGCCGCCATCGGCTGCCTCGCCGAAACGTCTTTACGGTCAGAGTGACAGGCTCAGCGCCGCGGCGGCAGGGCTTGCCGAACGGCATGGTGCCCCGATACGCTCGCAGTATGCCGAGACGCCGATGCTTCAGACCCTGCCTGCTCCTTCCGCTATTCACGTCCCTTCTGCTGGCTGCCTGCCAGAGGAAAACAGCAGAGCTCGGCATGAGCGACAGCGCTTTTGTCCGAGTTATGACGGAGCTGAAGGTTGCCGCCGATGCTCAGAATGTGACGGACGCTGTGCGCGCTCAGCGGCGCGATGCGGTGTTCCGCAAACGTGGCGTTACGGCGATGCAACTGGAAGCGCTTATCCCAACTCTGACGGCGCACCCGCAACATGCGAAGCGGTTGTGGGCGGCAATTGATCAGAATGCGCTCAAAGCGTCGATGACGAAGCAGTAGCAGAGGGAGGCAACGGAAAAGAGCGCCGACCGACTCGCGTCAGGGCGCCCTTACCGTCGAACCGAAAGTTTTCTTACCACAGCGCGTCCATTCACTTCCAGCCGGTAGAGGTAATTCCCTCCGGGTGCATCGCGCTGCGTTCCTTCCACTCTGCCGTCCCAGTAAGCGACATACTGCCTACAGGTCAGCATTACACCATTCAGCCGTCGCGCTCCATCCAACTCGCCGTTTGGACCGGTGAGTTGAGCAACCGCCACCTCTTGCGCGAGGAGGTTGTAAATCCGCAGCGACACCCGATACTGCCGTCGAGTATCGCGGCACGCGGGCGGATCGCCCACAAAAAATGGGAATCGAGTCTCACCCGTGGTTGGATTTGGAGAACTGCGCCCTAGATCGAAGCCGTCAGGCCGAAGCCGGACCGGCGCTTGCGCGGGGTTGGCTGGTGCCTGCGCGACGACGATCGAAGGCAGTGCGACGGCGACACACACGGCAGCAAACAGCCGCGCGATCGTCCGCCATGTCATACCACACTCCACACACACAAGAGAAAGTTCTTAGCGACCTCGAGAACGGGAATCGTACGGACACACACTATCTGTCCACGTCAGCGTAGACGGACGGACGGCAGCCGTCAAGCAAACGGCATTGCCTCACGTTCTAGTATTACGCACCAGACCTGCAAAACCGCTCGCAAGGCCAGTGCACAGCCTAGGCCATCGCCCACGCGTCAAAGGCGCGCAGCGGTCGACCATCGGTGAGATGTGCGTGCACAAATGCGCGCAGCAGGCGCCGGTGCGCTCGCTCCGTTGGGAGTTCGAGTGGGAGCACCAAATCCATCTCGCCTGCAGGTTGCAACCACGCGCGAAGTTGTAGACGGGCCGACGCAGGCAAACGTCGGGTGGGGATTCGGCCGGCACATGCGTCACACAACACACCGCCAGCATCGGCATTGAACACAACATCCTGATCATCGCGCACCGCAACATCACATTCCATACAAGAGTCCAGCGCAGGCGAAAAACCAAGTGTCGCGAGTAGGCGCCAAATGGAGCAAATCGTTGCAATTGTCGCGTATTCAGAGCGCACGATTAGATCAAGTCCGTCGCGCAGCGCGTCGAACGCCGGGATCGGCGCGTCATTGTCGCTCGCCACACGCAGCATCACCTCTGCTAATGCGGAAGCGCCTTCAAACCGGTCTAGCGATGAACCAAGTGCAACACGCGATCGCACAACGTCAAACCGCGCAAGGGTGTGCAGATCGCGTCCGCTCCGAGCGTCGTACTGCACTTCACCTTCGGCGAACAAATCGACGGCCGTGCCAAAGCGACGTTGCGAGGTGCGAGCGCCGCGCGCCATTACCGATTGCACGCCCGCATCGCGAGTCGCCAGGCGGAGAATGCGCGACGACTCGCTGTAATTGAAAGCGTGTAGGACGATGGCGTCGGTAACGATAGAAGGCACGCGGTGAATCTACCGCCAGTGACCATCCAGCCACATTCCAATCAGCCAGGGCGACGCAGCGGAACCAGCGTTGGCGCGCCAACGGCCGGATCGTGTGACACCACCAGCGGCCACCCATAGACCGCCTCGAGCACTGAGGCTTGCATCACATCGCGTGGACTCCCGATCGCCGCCACGCGGCCATCATGCATGAGCACCATCTGGTCGGCAAATCGCGCGACAAGCGTCAAGGTGTGGCTGACCATGACCACCGTGCGACCAGCGCGCGCCTCGTTCGAGAGCGTCTCGAACGTCGACATTTCATGTGCGATATCAAGAAAAGTCGTCGGCTCATCAAGCAACAAAATGGGCGTGTCCTGCGCGAGTGTCCGTGCCAATCGCACGCGCTGCCATTCGCCACCAGAGAGTTCATCGGTGCTCCGATCAGCGAACGCGACGACCTCGGCGCGCGCCATTGCTCCGGAAATAATTGTCACATCGCGCGAAGAAAGCGCGCTCCACAGTCCGAGGAATGGCGAGCGACCAAGCGCGACGTAATCTCTGACCTTCATCGGGAATGCAAGCGATTCTCGCTGCGGCATCACGCTGATCTGCTGACTGATCTCGCGCGCAGACATGCTCAACAAATTGTTGGCACCGGCTAAGATTCGCCCACTGTGCTGCGGCATGAGCCCTAGAACGCCGCGCACCAATGAGCTTTTCCCGCTGCCGTTTGGACCAACGATCGCCGTGATTTTACCGGGTCCTGCGACCAGCGACACGTTGCGCGCCACAGGCGGTGCACTCGCCGCGTACGCCAGTGTCACACTCTCGAACTCCAGTGCGGCACTCTGCGTCATTTGGTCCGCCGCAGTCGCAGCAAGAACACAGGCACACCAATTAGTGCCGTAATAGCACCAAGCGGTAACTCAACGGGCGCACGGACAGTTCTGGCTACCAAGTCCGCGAGCACTAAGAGTGCGGCGCCACTTAACGCTGACGACAGAATGAGCGGCCGGTGGCGTGTGATTCCAAAGGCGCGCGCGATGTTCGGTACCACCAAGCCGACAAACCCCACGAGTCCAGCCGCCGCGACACTGGCAGCCGCGAGCAGCGCGCTGATCAAAAACACCTGCCGCGTGGCGCCACCAACATCCGCGCCGAGTGCTGCCGCCGATTCGTCACCAAGCGACAACACGTCGAGCATGCGTGCGCGTGAGAGAAGGAGTGCGAGTCCAAGCGACAAGTAAATGAGCATCCATGACACTCGCGGCCACGAACCGTCAGCGAGACTGCCTGCCATCCACCACAACGCGCTACGCGAACGTTCAGGCGGTTGATCGGCCAACAAAATCAGAATGATCGCATTCGCGAACGCACCAATGATCACTCCAGCCATCAGCAACGTTCGCGCATCGCGAGCGCCACCTGCAGCGCGCGCCAAGGAAAGCACGAGTAAAACGGCAACGACCGCGCCCGCGAACGCTGCCAACGGAACTGCTGCAGCGCTGACGACGCCGAGTGTCATCGCAATCACAGCGCCAACCGCAGAGCCGCCGGAGACGCCGAGCAAATAGGGTTCTGCGAGCGCGTTCCGCAGCGTGCCTTGCAACGCAGCACCGCTACTTCCGAGTGCAGCGCCGACAAGAATTGCCAGCGCTACACGCGGCAAACGCAGCTCGCGAACGATGGTGACGGCTGTGTCATCGCCGTGGCCAAGTAATGCGTTTACAGTGTCCATCGGCGCCAGCGGCACGGCGCCAATCGCGAGGCTCGCAACCACGAGTATGAGAAGCGCGATGACCGTTACGCTCCACAGCACCCACGGTTGCCGTCCAGCCGAATTCACGATGCGCAACAGGCGCGCGAGTTGTCCATCAGCGCAACGCGTCTCGGTTGATCAACGCGGACGTCAGTTCAGACTTCAATCGACCGCGCTCGGCGTCATACTCAGCGCGCGCCTCATCACCAGGCTCGCGGACACGTTCAAATCGCGCATCGAGGTCTGCAATCTTACGCGCGAGCTTTTCTGCTTCGCGATCTGAGGACGCAACGGATGCCACACCGGCAGTGCGCGGTACGCGACGGCGTCCGAATGCACGGGCCAGCGACACCAACATGGCGAGCCCAATTGCTGCGACCAGTGAAATGACGATGCGCGTTTTCTGCGCTTGCCCACTGCCGGGCAGATCCATCTCCAGCACACCGGAAGCAGGCACATCGTTGCCGAGAAACCGTCGAAAATTTCGCCCATCAATTGCCGCTGGCGCCGTTTCGGTAAGTCGGGGCGCTTGCACGGTGGCTTGCGGATCTTCAGCGAGCACTTCTAACACACCGGTAGCAAATTGGACCGGCACCTTTAGCGGAAAGATGTTGTCGTCTACCGAGTAACTAAACGACAACCGTTTCAATCCCGGTGCGAAGGGCATTTGCACGGTGACTTCACCGTCAACATTGGTGACGGCATCGGCAGGTACATCGCCCTGGGCGACTTGAAAGTCCTGCGCGCCTTGCGGAATTCGCACGCGGAACGTTGGCGCTTTGTCATTGACGCCGATCAGCGTTTTGCTGGAATCATTCGTGATCTCAAAGACTTCGATGATGCCACGCCGAGTGCCTCCAGTGCTCGCACTCAAAATCAGATGGCGTCCTCGTACCGTCAGATTGATGTTTCTCGACGTCGTATCAAAAACTTGTATCTCGGCATCCTGCCCAGTGACGTCTGACTGCGACAGCCCCGACGAGAAGTACGCGATACCGGCGTAGCTCGCCGAGACGAAGTAGATCGCGTCCGGTGCGCCGGAGCGTCGGTATGCAAACTGGTACGCGCCATCCGGAGCCGTGCGCATGGAATCGAGCGGGCCAGCGTTGTCGCGGCCAACACGATGGAGCGTGACCCATGTGCCGCTCACCGCCTCAAACGCTTCAGCACCCGGTCGTACGACACGCCCGGCAACAGTCCGCGCGAGTGTGTCTGATTCCGAAGCGGCCGGTCCGGGGAGAACCGGGGTAGCTGCTGCCTGCGCGTGAACGATGCTCGGGTAGAGCGCTACAAAAAACGCGATGACGCTGGGCCACGTCGGCACGCGCCGCCGCGACCGCATCGCCTGCGGTTCAGGGCATAAACTTGCCAAGGTCTTCTGGCCGCAATCGCTGGAGATATGCCTTGAGTTCATCCGGGCTCATTTCGGTGCCTGTCGATCGGTCACCGTCGGGAATCGGCGGTGGCGCGAGGGGTTGTTCATCATCCTCGAGCGTGACCAACAGGTCGTCCGCGGCAAAGATGGCAGCGCCCGTGCGCAGCGCAATGGCAACTGAGTCGCTGGGACGAGCGTCGACCGAGATAACCGCGTCGCCGCGCTGCAGTTGTAGTTCGGCAAAGTAGGTGCCACGCTCGACTCGACTTATCACAACGCGTCGCACAGTCGCATCAAGACCAAGAACAATCTGCTTGATCAGATCGTGCGTCATCGGCCGTTCACGGACAACTGATTGCAGCTCCATCACAATTGATTCCGCTTCCGGCTGACCGATCCAGATCGGTAGCACACGCGGGCCGTCTATCTCGCGCAGTATCAATACATACGTGCCGGCGGCGCTGTCCACGCCGAGTCGCGCTACGCGCATCTCAATCATCGTAGGCGCGCCTCCGGAAGTGCGGGGTGTTGCTGCGCCAGCCGCCGTGCGAACGCGACTGGCACAACGCAACGATTAACGCAGTGAAGCCTTCAGTTCTTTTGCCTTGTTCGTGCGCTCCCACGTAAACGTGTTGAACAAGCGCGACGGCTTCCCTGTCGTGATGTCTACATGTCGCACCTGACTCGGCGTACGACCGAAGTGCCCATACGCTGTAGTCGTACTGTAAATCGGCTTGCGCAGATCCAATGCCGTGATAATTCCCTTTGGCGTCAGGTCAAACACCTCGCGAACAGCGCGCGTGATCTGCGCGTCGTCAACAATGCCTGTACCAAAGGTTTCGACACGGATCGACACTGGTTCAACAACGCCGATCGCATACGCCACCTGCACTTCGCAGCGACGTGCGAGGCCGGCCTTAACGATGTTCTTGGCGACCCAGCGAGCAGCGTAGCACGCGCTGCGGTCAACTTTCGACGGATCCTTTCCGCTGAACGCGCCGCCGCCGTGACGGCCCATTCCGCCATACGTATCAACGATAATTTTGCGGCCGGTCAGCCCGCAGTCACCCTGCGGTCCACCAATCACGAAGTTTCCCGTCGGATTGATATGGAACTTGATTTTCTTCTGCACGAGTGCTTCTGGCAGCACCGGCATAATCACTTCTTCAATGACCGTATCGCGAATTGTGCGCTGCGACACCGACGGAGAATGCTGTGTAGAGACGACGACCGTATCCACGCCGACAGGCGTTCCGCGCTCGTCATACGCGACTGTCACTTGGCTCTTTGCATCTGGACGCAGCCACTTAATCTGCTTTGACTTCCGCAACTCCGCTAAACGCGCCGTGATACGATGCGCGAGCGTGATTGGCATCGGCATGAGTTCGTCCGTCTCATCTGACGCGTAACCGAACATCATGCCCTGGTCGCCTGCACCGCCGGTGTCGACACCCTGCGAGATATCCGGCGACTGCTTGTCGATCGTGCTCATCACCGCGCAGGTGCGCCCGTCGATGCCGTACTCAGGATCATCGTAGCCGATGTCGTTGATCGTGCGACGCACCAGCGACGGGATGTCGACCCAGGCCGTGGTGGTGATCTCACCCGCGACGACGGCGAGCCCGGTGGTGACGAGTGTTTCACAGGCGACGCGCGCCCGCTCATCTTTCGCCAGAATTGCGTCAAGCACGGCATCCGAAATGGCATCCGCGACCTTGTCCGGGTGCCCTTCCGTTACCGATTCAGAAGTGAAGAGATTGCGTTCAGCCACAGGCCTGGGGGAAGAGGTAAAGGTATAAAGCTATGTTTATATGTCAGACTGCGTATCCCAAAATATCCCCGGTCTCCGAACCGAGCAACCCAAGCTCCGCCGGTGACAGGTCTGTCGCCGCAGCCTGGAGCAGCCTGCGGACGATCCGCTCAGCCTCTGCCGCCGTCGCACTCGCCAGCGCCGCCTCAGCCGCCTCCGTGGCGGCCTCCGCAGAAATGCTCCGAAGGACACGTTTCATGAATGGCACCGCGCGCGGCGCGACACTCAGATAACGAATCCCCAGCCCAACAAGCACGAAGGCGGTCAACGGATGCGAGCCCATTTCGCCACACACCGCGACTTCAATCCCACCGCGCCGTCCCGCCTCGACGGTCTGGCGGATCAGACGTAACACCGCCGGGTGCAGCGGCGTGAACCGCGCGGCAAGATTTACGTTGCCGCGATCGACCGCGAGTGTGTATTGCACCAGATCGTTGGTCCCGATGCTGAAGAAATCGGCGTCCTGCACGAAAGTGTCGGCCGCGACTGCGGCGGCAGGCGTCTCGATCATCACGCCGACGAGGACGCGTTCACGAAAGACCGCCCCGCGTTCGTTGAGCATGCGCGCCGCCTCTGCGATGAGCGCGCGCGTGCGGCGCACTTCATCGACGCTGACCACCAGCGGGAGCAGAATTCGTACGTCGCCGTGCGCCGCGGCACGCAGCAGGGCGCGTAGTTGCACCAAGAACAGCTCTGGCTGATCGAGGCACATTCGAATGGCGCGCCAGCCCAGGAATGGATTCGCTTCCGTTGGGAAACCGCCAACCGGCAATTTGTCGCCACCAATATCAAAGGTGCGGATGACGACCGGCTTTCCCGGGAACGCGTCGACCACGCGGCGATAGGCGCGGTATTGCTCCTCTTCGTCAGGCATGGCGGCGCGCCCAATGACAACGAATTCCGTGCGCATTAATCCGACACCGTCGGCACCGCTGCGTGCGGCGAGTTCAGACTCCTCCGGAATATCGACATTCGCGCGCAAGAAAACTCTCTCGCCGCTGCGGAGTTGCGCCGCCACCGCCGATTGTGAACGCAGCGACTCTTCCAGGATCGCGGCGGCTTCCGCACGCAATCGCGCCTGTGCGATTTCTTCGTCCGTGGGATTGATGACAAGCACACCGGTCGTACCATCCAACACTGCGCGCTCGTTTCCTTTCAGTCGCGTTGTCGCATCTCGCAATCCAACGACGGCAGGCAATCCAAGTGAACGCGCGAGAATCGCGACGTGACTGGTGCTCGTACCTTCATCGGTTGCTAGCGCCGCGATCGCATCACGATCGAGTTGTACAGTGAGCGACGGCGTGAGATCGTGGGTGACGAGAATCGCGTTGCTGCCCTTGGGTAAATCGACCGGGTCGTGGTCAGGGAGCGCGAGCAGGATGCCGAGGACGCGGATGTGGAGATCCATTAGATCGCCGACACGCTCTCGCAACATCGGCGCGCTGGCGCGACCAAAACGGCGACGCCATTCGAGCATCACTAAGTCGAACGCATGCTCGGCAGCGCGCCGCTCGCGAATAAAGCCTTCAACTTCTTGACGCAGCGCACGATCGTCGAGCATCGTGATCTGCACTTCAAAGATTTTTGATTCTTCTGGACCTGCTTGGTGCGCGGCGCGATCACGCACGTGACGCAACCGGTCTTGTGCGCGAGACACCGCATCATGAAAGCGTTCAATCTCTTGCGGCACTTCTGATTCTGTAACAATGCGCGGTGGTACGTCTGGCACCTCCCAGCGCAACAAATGCACTGGTCCGGCAACGATACCCGGCGATGCCGGTAAGCCGCGCAGCATCCGTTCCATCAGTGTTCTCCGAACCGCCCGGCGACCAACTCGACAAGGGCAAGCAACGCCTCGTCGGCATCCGATCCTTCGGTGCGAATCGTGATGGCAGCGCCGCATTCAGCGGCCAACATCATGACGCCCATGATGCTCTTTCCATTTACCTCAACATCGTCCCGCACGATGGTAATGTTGGCCTGAAACCGCGCCGCCGTCTTCACGACTTCGGCGGCAGGTCGCGCATGCAACCCGTTACGGTTCAGAATTTCGACGGTGCGTTCAGGCATGGAAGATGAGAAAGAAGGCAAGCGCCGAAAATCCGGCGAGAAGGGCCAGTCGCCACCCTTCGACACGTCCGTGAAACATCACCAGCATACTTGCGCCGGCTGCCGCAACTGCGAGTGTAATACCAGTGCGCGGCAGCCCTCCGCCGTCAACGACGCGCATAACAGTCAGCGGGACGGCGACACCCGCCAAAAACGTTCCGACACGCGCCAACCAGGTGGGCCCTTCACGCAAAATGGGATGGTTGAGCGCACTCGCCAGCGCCAGGCCGCTGTTCCAACCCATTTGCAATCCCCACAAGCGAAGCGCGACGTGCCCCGCATTGTACATCAGAAGGAACGCGAACACGCAAACGAACGGCGACGCTCCGAAGCCAAACAGCAACAGAGCGGCAAAAGAACAGGTCGGTAGCAGTCCAACCCACACCAGTCGATCGCCAACGCTTCCAAGCGGTCCGGGCAACGCGGTACGAAACCGTTCGATACGCGCGGCGGGCTGTCCTTCCAACTCAACTCTCGCGAGCGCGCCCACTGCAAAACTCGACAGATACGGGTGCGCATTGAAGTACTGACATTGTCGAGCGAGTGCGGTGCGATACGCCTCGCCTCCCTGCCCGCCCGGCAACAGCCGCAGCGCGGGTTCAACGCAGAATCCAATGCCGTTGCCGATCAGAATTTTGTAGTTCCATGACGCTTGCACCGCAAACAGGCGACATGCGATCGAGAGCCGCGTGCCGCGCGGCAAGTCTGGTACGGGAACGCTCGGATGCGCCAGCGGCGTGAGCGGCGGTGTGACACTCGTACTCATTTGGTGAGCACGGCCACGGCGGCCAATCCAACAGCCAAACCTGCGAGTCCAAACCAGCGCGTGCCCGCGGTTGCGTGAAACATTTTCCATGCGGCGCCCGCAGCCACGCCACCGCCAAGCGCAGCGAGCATTGGCAGTGCAAACGGTGCCAGCGCTGTTGGCTGCTGTGCGATCCAGCGGACGGTGGGCAAGGCAATGATCGCTGCGGCCGCCGCGAGCACACCGGCGCGCGCCATGTCAGCGGTCGCACCTGCGACTTGCAAGCCCACAACGGTGCGTGAAGAACCGCGCGCCAACGCGTCAAGCCTGTAGGTTGCAAGATGGTCGTTGAAGTCGCGCAGTTTGACCATCGACCAGCCACCGATCGTGGCGGTGAGCAATCCAAATGGTACTGCGAACATCAGCGCCATTGGCACTGCACCGTGCGCCGCGCCTACTGCCGCCGTGGCACCAGCAACGCACGACGACGAACCCCACTCGGGATATCGCGACGCGCCGAAGGGAAGTGTTTCATGCGCGAATAGCTCCAACAACACACCGCAGATCAGCCCAACGCCGGCGTCGCCCATGAACGCGCCACCAAGAGTCGCGGCAACAATCGGCCGTGAGATTTGCGCCTGTGGAAAGCTGACCATATCCAATCCAAGCACAGCGCCGAGCGCGGCGAGCACGAGCACATCCGCAATCACGTGATGGCTTCTCCAGCCAAGACGTTTTCTAGCGACACCACACGTGCTGCTGGCACATCCTGCGCAGATACATCAACACCGCGTGCAGCTAAGTTGCGCAGCTGCTTCTCTTCGTCAGAGGTCAGGAAGATGTAGCGAAGTTTTTGCGCCCGTCCGGCGCGGTGATGCACGCCGCCGATGTTGACACGTCGTAGGGCAGGAATTGCCTCGCACAAACGCGCCATCGTCTCAATGTCGCCAGTCAACAGCATGCCTGGCTGCGGATCTGCGGCGAATTGCGCGTACTGCTCCACCGCTTGCGCCACGGACACAAAGTGGACGCGCATATCTGGCGGCACACCCATGCGATACAACTCTTGCTCCCATTCGCTGCTCGCCACTTCGTCATCCACAAGCACCAAGAAACGCAATTCGAGCGGCTGTCCCCAGCCAACCACCACTTGACCGTGAATCAAACGATCGTCGATCCGATGCAACTCAATCGGCACTGGTCGTTCCTCTCGTAACCATCATGGCGGCTCTGCCTTTCGCAACGGCTGCATCGGCAGCGTTGGGCACATCGCTGGCCGCGAAAGCATAGTCGAGCAGCACCGGTAAACTGATGCCCGTAACGACGGTGACCGTGGGATGATCTCGCTGCGCGCGTCGAGCCGCCATCGTCGTTGATCCGGCCGGCAGATCTGAAAATATTATTGTGACGCCATCAGCGATCGCGTCGCGGATGAGCGCTTCCGTTCCCCGTGTATCAAGCCCGTAGTTGCTGACCGCGCGAAAGAGATCATCTCGGCCGGTGATCGCCACCACAGCGGACACGATGCCATCGGCGAAATCTTTGTGCCCGACAACGAGCGCGCGCGGTTTGGTGTGCAACTCACTCATTGTCTTCCTGCAGATATCGACGCACTTCTACGTCGTTGGACACGCGTGCATCTGTGGCGCGACGCATGCGCGCAATCAGGCGTTCGTTAAACTGCTCTGCTGGATCAACGCCAGCATACCGCAACAGGTGATTCATCGCGATCACTTCCAGGATCACAGTGATGTTCTTTCCGGGGTTGAGCGCCACGCGAATCCGCGGAATCTGTACACCTAGGATGTCAGTGGATTCCCGATCAAGACCGGTGCGATCAAGGTGCGCGTCACCGCGCCACAACTCAAGCTCCACAACCACTTCAATGCGTTTTTGTTGACGTACGGCGCGGATGCCAAACAGCGCCGGAATATCCACCAAGCCGATACCACGAATCTCCATGTGATGCCGCTGCAATTCATGGCCTTTGCCGATCAACAGATCGTTGCCACGCTTCCACACGATCACCATGTCATCGGCGACCATGCGATGGCCGCGCTCGACCAGATCGAGCACACACTCAGATTTGCCAAAGCCGCTCTGCCCGACGAGCAGCAACCCGACGCCGTACACATCGGTGAGAGAGCCGTGCATGGTGGTGCGCGGTGCGAACTCCTCTTCCATGGCCGGCTTCATTCGCCGGTAGAACTCGTTCGTTTTCAGCGGTGACCGAAGCAGGGGCATGCCAGCGGCTTTGGCCTCACGCCGGAACTGTTCGGTCAACTCCAATCCCTTGGTGATGAAGCAGCAAGGAAACGGCAGCGCAAAAAACTGACGCAGCACAGCAGAACGCCGCGCGTCGTCAATCGAGGCGAGATAGCTGATTTCTGTTTCGCCGAGGACCTGGCAGCGATCAGGGACAAATCGTTCGGTGTATCCAGCAAGAACGAGCCCGGGGCTGGATACCTCCGGGCTCGTTACAGGCCGGTCGAAGCCAACAGTTTCACCGATTGATTCCAGTTCAAGATTTTCCTTCAGTCGCTCAAAGAGGCGACCGACCGAGAAGCTTGTTGTCACGCGCTCCGTATCGCCAAGGCCGACAGTCGAACACGCGTTCGCATCGGATTTTTCTTTGGGATCTGCGCTTGCAAACGCGCCAATGCGTCAGTCAGCGCGGTCGCGTACGATCTCGCTCGTCCTTCCGCGACCAGATTCCGATGCTTTGGTGCGTGTAGCACGATCTCGACGCATCGCGTTGGACCATCGTCTTCGAATCTGACGACAGCGTCCACCGCTCGCTGCAGACGGCGCCCAAACTTCTGGACCG
>JANNWU010000252.1:0-5413 GCA_031408755.1 Gemmatimonadaceae bacterium
CAACGATATCGCTCGCCAACTCCGGCGGGGTGATTTCCAAAGCGCGACGCACTGCATCGACGATCTGTTGAATCGGTTCCTGAATCGCTTCACGAATCTCTGACGAGTGCACGCGCACGGTCTTTGGAATACCGCTCACCAAATCGCGACCCTTCACTTCCATGTCGCGCTCCTCGCCAACGGGATACGCGCTACCAATCTGAATCTTGATCTGTTCAGCGGTCGGCTCACCAATCAGCAAGTTGTAATTCTTGCGCATGAATTGCACGATCGACGTATCGAGTTCATCGCCACCAGTACGAATCGACGTGTCGCTGACAATGCCGCTCAACGCAATCACCGCGATTTCCGTGGTCCCACCACCGATATCGATCACCATGTTGCCGGTTGGCGTTTCCACCGGCAAGCCGACACCAATCGCGGCTGCCATCGGTTCAGCCACCATAAATACTTCCTTCGCACCAGCGCCCAACGCACTGTCACGTACCGCGCGCTTTTCCACTTCTGTGATGCCGCTTGGTACGCACACAATCACACGCGGCTTCACTTTGAACACGTGGTTCTCAATGATCAGCGTGAGGAAATAGCGCAGCATCTTCTCGGTCACATCGAAGTCGGCAATCACACCGTCCTTCAATGGACGCACGGCGATCACACCGTCAGGCGTGCGGCCGAGCATCCGCTTCGCCTCAAGCCCTACGCCTTTGATCTTCTTGGTATCACGATCAATCGCGACGACAGAGGGCTCGTTCAGCACAATGCCCTCCCCCTTCACATAAATGAGGGTGTTTGCGGTCCCGAGATCTACGGCGATCGCGTTGGCCGGGAACAGAGAACCCGGCTTGAATGGCCAGCGAAACGGCATTTATTGGTGCGGAAGGGGCCCGAACGTCCGAGCCAGACACAGGCAGCGTGGAAGAGACCAACGGGGCTTGTAACTCAACAACTTACATGGTCTCGCGGACTCGGTATAGGGAGCAAGACGCGTGCGCGAGCTCGCTACGCTAAATGATGTCCACGCAGACAAAAGCGGTGGAGCCGCAAAAGCAGCGCCACCGCCAGAATTCTCGCCGTCCTCGCTGCCACTCAGCTCACAAACTGCGCCGGCTCGCTGAACTCCAGCCCAAACGACTCGGCCACAGCACGGTAGGTGGTTTTGCCCGCGGTCATGTTCAACCCCTTCAGCAATGCGCCATTGGTCGCCAGCGCCTTCTTCCACCCAAGATTGGCCAGCTGCATCACATACGGGAACGTGGCATTCGTCAGGGCCAACGTCGACGTTCGCGGCACGCCACCCGGCATGTTGGCGACGGCGTAGTGAATCACACCGTCAACCGTGTACGTCGGGTTTTCGTGAGTCGTCGCGTGAATGGTCTCAACGCAGCCGCCTTGATCCACCGCAACGTCAACGATCACCGAGCCGGGACGCATGCGCTTCAGATCTTCCTTGCGGATCAACTTCGGAGCCTTCGCGCCTGGGATCAACACACCACCGATCACCAGATCCGCAGTCGAGATCTGCTCAAGGATGTTGTGCCGATTTGAATGGATCAACGAGACATTCGCCGGCATCACGTCGCTCAGGTAGCGCAAACGTTCAAGTGACAAATCGAGAATTGTCACTTTCGCGCCCATACCGGCCGCAATTTTGGCCGCATTCGTACCAACAACGCCGCCGCCAAGAATCACAACCTTGGCTGCCGGAACACCTGGCACACCGCCAAGCAAGACACCGCGACCACCATACAACTTTTCCAAATACTTTGCGCCCTCCTGCACCGCCATGCGCCCGGCAACTTCTGACATCGGCGTCAGCAACGGCAGTTCACGAGTCGGAAGTTCGACCGTCTCGTACGCAATACATGTTGCGCCACTGGCGAGATGCGCGCGGGTTAGCGCTTCGTCGGCCGCAAAGTGCAAATACGTGAACAGAGTCAAGTCAGGGCGCAGATGCGGCCACTCAACCGCAATGGGTTCCTTGACCTTCAGCAGTAATTCGGCCGCCTTCCACGTCGACGCGGCGTCCGGCATGATCACAGCCCCGACGCTCGTGTAATCTTCGTCCGAGAAGCCGCTGCCAATACCAGCGCCCACTTCCACGTGCACGTGGTGACCGGCCGCGACAAGCGCTTCGGCGCCTGCAGGGACGAGGGCGACACGATTCTCGTTGGTCTTGATCTCTTTCGGTACGCCGATCTTCATGGCCAGGGGGATGACAGGTTTGTAATTCACCGATGCGCGCGATTACGCGGCAGGCGTCGGCCCGAGACTAAACACACTGCACTGCGCCGGGTCTAAGTACGCAGCGCACGCGGCACGTACCTGCGCCGGTGTTACCGCGTCCAGCTCCGCCAATAACACATCAAGCGGTCGATAGGGCTCGTCGTACAACGCAACCTCCGCCGCCCGGTACAGACGCGACGTTACTCCTTCCAGCGAAAGCACTAACTGTCCCTTCAACTGACTGACGCCTGTTGCAATTTCCTCGTCACTCATCGCACCGGCTGCCACCGCAGCGAGTTCAGTGCACACGACAGCGTAAGCGTCGCGAGCCTGCTCCGGCGCTGTTGCCAGGTACACGCCGTGCTGCCCGTTATCCAGATAGGTGTTGTAGTACGAATACACGCTGTACGCGAGACCAAGTTCTTCCCGGACCGTTTGGAACAACCGCGAGCTCATTCCACCGCCCAGTAGTGCCGAAGCAACAGCGAGCGCGTTGCGATCTGGTGCGTCATGTCGTGGCGCTTCGCAGGCGAGCACAATGTGCGTCTGCGCGATGTCCTTGCGTTTGACGTGCGCGTAACCGCGCGCCACTTGCGTTGGTGCGCTCGGTGTTGGTAACCACTCACTCACACCAGTTGGTTGCGCAGTCCATCCGCTGCTCTCCAACACTTCCAGCAAGCGCTCATGTGTCACGTTCCCAGACGCGGCCAGCACCATCTGCGGCGGGTGATAGGCGCGCGCGTGCAGTGCGCGCAAATCAGCGGTTTGCAACTGCTTTACAGTCGCCGGTGTGCCAAGGATTGCATGACCGTATGCGTGACCCGGATACATGCGCCCCGCATGCAGATCGAACACGACGTCATCTGGCGTGTCATCGACCATCGCGATCTCTTCCAGAATCACCTTGCGCTCGAGCTTTAAATCCTCGTCGCGCAGCAGCGGTCGAAAACACAACTGGAAGATGACATCTGCGGCCTGCGGCAGATGCTCATCTAACACGCGTGCCTGATATGAGGTATGCTCGCGCGTGGTATACGCATCCAGCGAACCACCGAGCACTTCAAGCGACAACGCCAACGCTTTCGCGCTGTATTTTTCTGTGCCTTTGAACACCATGTGTTCAAGCAGATGCGCAACGCCCATCTGCTCCGCGCGCTCGTGCATTGAACCCGAGCGCACCCAGGCCCCGAAGGCCACTGACCGCACTCCCGGAACGTATTCCGAAAGTACGGTCAGGCCATTCGATAGCACCGTGCGCGAGACGCCCGTCTCAGGCGACGTCGCTAGCGCAATCATTACCGGCGGCGCGGGCCGCCACGTGAACCACCACGATCACCACGATCTTCACCACCCGATGACTCGCGCGGTGCAGACGGCTCGCGCTCGACGTAGCCTTCCGGCTTCGGCAGCAGCGCCTTCATCGACAAGCGCAACCGGCCACGCTCATCGCGATCAACAAGCTTTACCGTCACTCGATCACCCTTCTTCAGCACATCTTCCGTCTTCTCAACACGCTCCCACTTGATTTCGGAAACGTGCAGCAACGCTTCGTTGCCCGGCATGATTTCGACAAACGCGCCGAACGCCGTAATGCTCTTCACCGTGCCTTCGTACGTATCGCCAACAACCGGCTCCGCAGTGATCGCCTTCACCATCTGCTTCGCGCGCTCCATGGCCTCAGCACCGACGGCGGCAATCGTCACCATACCAGAATCATCAACGCTCAACTCAGCGCCCGTCTCATCCTGAATGCCGCGAATCGTCTTACCCTTGGGACCGATCAGCTCACCGATCTTCTCCGGGCTGATCATCAGCGTCACAATTCGCGGTGCGTATGCCGACAACTCCGCATTCGGACCCGCCATCGCCTTCTTCATCTCGCCGAGGATGTGCATGCGACCTTCCTTCGCCTGCGCCAACGCTTCGGTCATGATCTTCAGATCCAAGCCGTCGATCTTGATGTCCATCTGGATCGACGTGATGCCTGTTTCGGTACCGGCAACTTTGAAATCCATGTCGCCGAGATGGTCTTCGGTTCCAAGAATGTCCGTCAGAATCGCGTACTTCTTTCCTTCCTTGATCAAGCCCATCGCCACACCTGCAACGGCGCCCTTAATCGGCACACCAGCATCAAACAACGAAAGTGATCCGCCACACACTGTCGCCATAGAACTGGATCCATTCGACTCCAGAATTTCCGACACGATGCGCACAGTGTATGGGAACTCTTCAAACGGCGGCAGCACGGCCTGAATCGCGCGCTCGGCCAAATTACCATGTCCGATTTCGCGACGGCTGGTGCCGCGGACTGGGCGAACTTCACCGGTGCTGAACGGCGGGAAGTTGTAATGCAGCATGAACGACTTCGTCTGCTCTTGCGGATCGTCAATCGACTCAAGGCGTTGTGCATCGCTGGCAGTGCCAAGCGTTACGGCAACAAGCGCTTGCGTCTGACCGCGCGTGAACAACGATGAACCGTGCGATCGCGGCAACAATCCAGTGTCAATGGTGATGTCGCGCACTTCATTCGCGGCACGACCATCAACACGCTTCTTCGTGTCGAGAACCTGTGAGCGCAACGCAGTGTATTCCAAGTCACCAAGAATGCTGCTCGCGTCTTTTGCATGCTCGGGCGTTTCGGCGGCAATCTGCGCGGCAACTTCCTTCTTGATTACTTCAATTGCGTGCACGCGTGTTGCCTTGTCAGCCTGATTAATAGCCTTTGCAATCCGATCCGCTGCCAAGTCACCAACGCGCTTGATCAGCTCTGCGGTGGGCTCAGACTTGGTCCACGACATCTTGTCCTTGCGGCTCTTCTTCAACATGTCAACCTGCATGCTGATCAGTTCCTTGATGCCGGTGTGCGCGACCGTAATCGCTTCGACAACATCAGCTTCGCTGACTTCAAGCGCGCCGCCTTCCACCATCATGATCGAATCTGCAGAGCCGGCGACCATCATGTCGATGTCGCTGTACTCGAGCTGTGCAAACGTGGGGTTCAGCACCCACTTGTCTTGAATACGACCAACGCGCACACCGGCGATCGGACCATTCCACGGTGCTTGCGATGCCGACAGCGCATAGCTCGTGGCGAGCAGTGCAAGCGTGTCAGCCTTGTTCTCTTGGTCCGCCGAGATCACGTAAATGAAGACCTGCACTTCATTCTGAAATCCTTCCGGAAACAACGGAC
>JANNWU010000253.1:0-6359 GCA_031408755.1 Gemmatimonadaceae bacterium
GTGGCGGCGATGGTGCATGAGGTGATTGAAGAGCAGGCGTTCATTCTTGGTCCGGTCGTGGGTCGAATTGAATGTGCCGTGGCCGGTTTGTCGCACACGAAGTACGCAATCGGCTGTGCCAATGGCACCGATGCGATCATCATTGCATTACGCGCGCTGGAAGTGGGCCGTGACGATGAAGTCGTGACGACACCGTTCACGTTTTTCGCGACGGCCGGGACCGTGCATAATGTGGGCGCGAAGCCGGTATTTGCTGACATTGATCCGCTGACGTTCAATCTGGATCCAGCGGCAGCGGGTGCAGCGGTCACATCGCGGACGAAAGCTATGATCCCGGTGGATTTGTTTGGACAGATGGCGCCGATTGAGCAGTATCGCGAACACGTCGGTGCGCTGCCGATCATCGAAGACGCAGCGCAATCCATCGGTGCGCACCGGATGATTGACGGTGTCAAGGTGATGGCTGGTGAAGGCGTATCGATCGGTACGTTCAGTTTTTTCCCGTCGAAAAATCTGGGCGGCTACGGTGACGGCGGTATGATCGTCACGCAAGATGAGGCGCTGTTTCAGAGCATGATGAAATTGCGCACGCACGGTTCGATGAAGACGTACTATCACGAAATTGTCGGCTATAACAGTCGTCTTGATGCGTTGCAGGCAGCCGTGCTGATGGCAAAAATTCCATACTTGGAATCGTGGAGTGCGGCGCGTCGTGCGAATGCCGCGTACTACGATCAAGCACTGGCCGATGTTGCTGACATTGTGACGCCGTTCATCGATCCCGCAAACCAGTCCATTTACAACCAGTACACCGTGCGGGCGCAGCGACGCGACGCATTGCAGACGCATCTGAAAGAACGCGGGATTGGATCGGCGATTTACTACCCGCTTCCACTGCATTTGCAGCCCTGTTTTTCGTACCTCGGCTACAGTGAGGGGCAGTTCCCGGAGTCCGAGCGTGCGGCGCAGGAAGTGTTGTCGCTCCCCGTGTTTCCGGAGTTGACGAGTGACCAGCGCGACGCGGTGGTTGATGCGGTTCGTTCATTCTATGGTCGTTGATCGTTTCGATCAACTTCATTCACACCAATAATCTCTCTCATGTTCAAGTCACAACTGCTCACGCGTATCCAATCACAGCAGGCAGTGGTTGCCGTCGTAGGGCTGGGCTACGTTGGTCTGCCACTGGCGATGGAGTTTGCGGAAGCAGGATTCACAGTGATTGGATTTGACGTGAGTGAGCGTGTTGTCGCGTTGCTCAATTCAGGCAACTCGCACATTCAGGATATTAAGGCGGAATTGGTTGCGAAGCACGTCGCAAGCGGGCGGTTCGTCGCGACCACCGACGCGGCTCGAATGCGCGACGCCGATGCGATCTCCATCGCGGTGCCAACGCCGCTAGGCAAGACGCGCGATCCGGATATGACGTATGTGCACGCAGCTACGCAGGCCGTCGTGGCGCAGGCGCATCCTGGATTGCTGATTGTGTTGGAAAGCACCACATACCCTGGTACGACACGCGAAGTATTGCTTCCAGCGTTAGAAGCTGCGGGCTTCGAAGTGGGCAACAATGTGTTTCTTGCATTCAGCCCGGAACGTGTTGATCCTGGTAATCCGGTGTATCACACAAAGAACACACCGAAAGTGGTTGGTGGTGTGACGGCGGCATGCACTGAAGTCGCGTCGGCGCTGTATAGCGCGGTGATCGATACCGTTGTGCCGGTGTCGTCTACGGAAACGGCGGAGTTGGTGAAGCTGCTTGAGAATACTTTTCGTTCGGTCAATATCGGCTTGGTGAATGAGATCGCGATTGTCTGTGACAAGCTCGGTGTGAATGTGTGGGAAGTGATTGATGCAGCTGCGACCAAGCCGTTTGGCTACATGAAATTCACGCCTGGCCCCGGCATCGGTGGACACTGCATTCCGTTGGATCCACACTATCTCGCGTGGAAAATGCGAACACTGAATTACAAGACGCGTTTCATCGATCTCGCGAGTGAGATCAACTCGGGCATGCCAGACTATGTCGTCGAGAAAGTGGCGCGTGGTTTGAACGATGATCGGAAGGCAGTCAACGGAAGCAACGTGCTGATCCTCGGCGTGGCGTACAAGCGCGACATCGACGATATGCGTGAGAGCCCGGCGCTGGATATCATGCGCCTGCTTGAGCATCGCGGAGCCGCAGTCACGTTCCACGATCCGCATGTGAAGTCGTTCCGCGAAGATGGTCATGAGTATCATGGCGTTGAACTGACTGCCGCGGCGCTCAGTGCCGCCGACGCTGTGGTGATCGTGACCGATCACAAGGCGTATGACTTCCAGTTTGTGGTGGATCACGCCGGTTTGGTGATTGATACACGCAACGCGACTGGACGCACCACGTCATCACGCGCGAAGATCGTCACGCTGGCCGACACGGCGGTCACCGCAACTGCCGGCGCGCACGGATGAAGGTTGCGGTCATCGGTACGGGTTACGTCGGCTTGGTGCTTGGTGCGTGTCTGGCCGATACCGGTAACGACGTAGTCTGCGCCGATCTTGATGCCGCGAAGATCGATGGGTTGCAGCGCAACATTCTGCCGATTTTCGAACCCGGTTTGGATGTGATCGTCGCGCGGAACCAGCGCTCTGAGCGTCTCTCGTTCACCACCGATGTGGCGAGCGCCGTGCAGCATGCGCAGTTCGTTTTTATTGCGGTTGGCACTCCTGCAGACGAAGATGGATCGGCCGATCTTCGCTACGTGCTAGCCGCCGCAGAAACCATCGCGAAGAGTGCCGAGGACGAAGTCGTCGTTGTCACGAAATCGACCGTACCGGTTGGAACTGCGGAGCGGATTCGCGCCGTGCTGCAGGAACATGCGCGCGTGCCGTTTCATGTGTGCAGCAATCCTGAGTTTCTGAAAGAGGGCGCTGCGGTTGATGATTTTACGCATCCGGACCGCGTCATTGTTGGCACTGATTCGCAGCGCGCACGCGAACTGATGGAAGAGTTGTACGAGCCGTACGTCCGCTCCGGAAAACCGTTGATTTTCATGGATCTCGCGTCGGCGGAACTCACGAAGTACGCGGCGAATGCGATGCTCGCCACGCGAATCAGCTTCATGAACGAGATGGCGCTGATGTGTGAGCGGACGGGCGCGAATGTGGATTTGGTGCGCCTCGGTATTGGGAGTGATCCGCGGATTGGGCCGTCGTTTCTGCTCCCGGGTCCCGGGTATGGTGGTTCGTGTTTTCCCAAGGATGTGCAGGCGCTTCTGCTGTCTGGGCAGACCCGACAAGTGCCACTTCGTATTCTTGACGCGGTACACGTGTCGAACGAGCACCAGAAGGGCCGCGCGGCAGAGAAGCTGCGCTTCTTGCTTGGTGGATCGTTGCAGGGAAAGCGAATCGCGGTCTGGGGCCTCGCGTTCAAGGCGCAGACTGATGACATGCGCGAGTCGCCGTCGTTGTCGTTGATCGACGCAGTGCATGCGGACGGCGGCACGGTCGTCGCCCATGACCCAGAGTCACGCCGCGAAGCCACTCGACGACTGGGCACAACCGTCGAGCTAGTGACGAGCGCGTACGCCGCCTGCGCCGATGCCGATGCGCTGGTTCTGATGACGGACTGGAATGAGTATCGTTCCCCCGACTGGAAGCGTGTGCGCGCCGCACTGAAGGCGCCAATTGTGGTAGATATGCGAAACTTGTACTCGCCATCGCGAATGCGCGGGCTGGGCTTTACATATGACTCCGTTGGACGCCCCGGGTGAACTGGACGCGGCTGGCGGGGTTTCTATCAGATCGTCGATGCACCAGTATTGCGCGCGTCGCGAAGGTTGCTGCCGTTCGCACGATACTTTCCGTCGTTTCCGCCCGCTCTGGGCGACTGTCGCGTTACCTGAATCTATGCTCCGACTTTTTTGTCAGCTCGTTTCTTCGCCGCACCGTTTCGGCAGCACCACTCAAATCGAACGACGTGTTTCGATGCGTCTGAGCACCCGACGTTGGTCGAGCGGACTGATGGCGCTCGTAGCGATCTCTGCGTGTTCGGGGGGATTTCGTCTCGAAAAGTTTGGAAGTGACACAGATGCCCTCTACACGGCGGGTGTCAGCGAACTTGGTCTGAAGCACTGGGGCAACGCGATCAGTGCGTTTGAGAAGCTGACCACGGATCTGCCGGCGCGAGATACGCTGTTGCCACGGGCGCAATTCAACTTAGGCAAGGCGCGTACGGGCAGCCAAGAGCACCTGCTAGCGGCGCAAGCGTATACGAAGTTTTCCGATACGTATCCTGAAGATTCGCTCGCCGATGACGCGTTGTTTGAGAGCGCGCGCGCATATCAGAAGTTGTGGCGTTCGGCTGAACTCGACTCGCAGTACGGTGTGACGTCGCAGGCTACGTTTCGCACGCTGGTTGCCGTCTACCCGGATTCGCCACAGCGAAAGGAAGCGGAACGACAGCTGCTTGCGTTAGACGAGATGTTTGCGACAAAAGAGTACCTCGCGGGCTATTACTACTTCCGTCGGAAAGCGTACGATCCTGCGGTTCTGTACTTCAAAACAGTCGTCAACACATATCCGACGTCTGCGAAAGCACGCGACGCATATCTGCGCATGATCGAGTCGTATCGCGCGATTCGGTATGCCGAAGAGGCGAGCGAGACGTGCACCGCGGTGCGCCAGCGATTTGCGGCAGATGCGGAGGTGCAGAAGCTTTGTCCAACGACTGCGCCAAAGGACAGCACGGCCGCTGTGCCAACGGTGGCAGCACCGGCGCCCGTCAAAAAGCCGTAGTCTGCGGTGCGGATCGGGCTCTTCGGTGGCAGTTTCGATCCGCCGCATATCGGGCATTGGATGGCCGCGGTCGGCGCTTTCGAGGAGCTTAGTCTCGATCGGCTGGATTTCATTCCGGCGGCGCAGCAACCGCTAAAGGCATCAGGGCACACAGCCGAGGCGAATGCGCGTCTTTTGCTGGTGCGTGCGATGGTTGGCGCTGACCCAAGATTCGGTGTCAATTCGGTCGAAATTGATCGCGGCGGATTATCTTATTCTGTTGATACGGCGGCTGCCTACCGGGAATCGGGAGACGACGATTCGTTGTTTTTTCTTGTTGGCGCAGATGCGGCGGCTGGCCTTGCCGGGTGGAAGGAGCCGGAGCGTCTGCTGCGGATGGTGCAGTTGGTCGTCTTGACTCGCGGAGATGGCTCTTTTGTGCCGACGGGCTTGACCGCGGATGCACTCGTGTTGCCCACGCGTCGCGTTGACGTGAGTTCCACCGAAGTACGTCGTCGGGTGTCCGACGGTTTGTCATTGCAAGGGTTCGTACTTGATGCCGTCGCGGAGCAGATTCGCGCGATGGCGTTGTACCAATAGGGGAGATCGATGCTCAACGATTTGTTTGGAAAATTATTTGGCACGCGCCATCAGCGCGAAGCAAAACGCGTCAAGCCGATTATCGAAGAGATTCATCGTCATGAAGTGACGCTGGGATCGCTTGATGATGCTGGGTTACAAGCGCAAACAACGAAGTTTCGCGATCTGCTCGCGCAGCGCACGGGTGCGCTGGAGACACGCGTCGCTGAACTGAAAGAAGCGAAGCGATCTGCTGCTGATGTGACGGAGCGCGATCGCATCGACGAAGAGCTAAGCGGAACCGACGGTCGTGGTGGCGCCGATGGGGAATTGCGCACCGCAATCAGCGAGACGTTGGATGAACTGCTGCCAGAAGCGTTTGCGACGGTTCGTGAAGCAACGCGTCGCTTAAAGGGCACGACAGCGCAGATCACTGGGCATCCGCAGGCGTGGGATATGGTGCCGTATGATGTGCAGCTCGCGGGTGGTATCCAGTTGCATCTTGGCCGCATCGCGGAAATGGCCACTGGTGAGGGCAAGACGCTGGTTGCGACGTTGCCGCTGTACCTCAACGCACTGGCGGGCCGCGGCGCGCATCTGGTGACGGTGAACTCGTACTTGGCTCGACGCGACTCACAGTGGATGGGCCATCTCTTCACATGGCTCGGTTTAAACGTCGCCTGCCTCGACGATACGGAGCCTGGGTCACTGGAGCGTCGCGCCGCGTACAACTCTGATATCACGTACGGCACCAACAACGAGTTCGGCTTCGACTATTTGCGCGACAACATGGTGCATGCGCTTGATCAGCGCGTGCAGCGCAAGCATTGGTATGCAATTGTCGACGAAGTGGACTCGGTGCTGATCGATGAAGCGCGCACACCGCTGATCATCTCGGGGCCGGTGGGCAACGAGAACGACTCGATGTATCAAGCGCACAATGCATCGGTGGCGAAACTGATCCGCGAGCAAGACGCACTCGTCAACCAGCTTGTGGCGGAAGGTGAGCGCGTGATGACGACCGATGC
>JANNWU010000254.1:0-12619 GCA_031408755.1 Gemmatimonadaceae bacterium
GCTCGAACGACGGGCTTAGCACCGAGCCCGCTCACGAGAATCCTTATCGCATCAAACTGTTCAGCTGAGTGCGTCGTCTGGGCTGGCGGAGTACCTAGGATTTCGCAGGCAGCACAAAACATCTGAACGGATAGGACGCTCAGCCCGTAAACCGGCGAATGCGAAAGGCGCGGCATTCCCCAACTCCGTTGCCCAGAGCGCCTACCCTGCTCTGTCAGGCGCATAGGTTACGTTGAACGGTGCGTCCGACGGAACCAGCTCATCTTGAGTAACCGCCGCACGCCTTTCGGAGCGTGAATCATGTCGAGTCCGCCGGTTCGACGCGCCGCTGCAACTCTCATCACGAAAGCTGGAGCGGATGCCGACGCGACACGTGTTGCGGACTCTGTTGTTTCCGTTCTTCGCGGAATCGAAGATGCGTTAACGCCAATTATTGGCGTGCGCGGTGTTGCGGCGCTGTATGCGCGCACGCTCTTCCTCGTCAGTCAAGAGTATTCGTGGCTGAGTATCACGCCGCCAAGCGTCAATGACCCAATGGATTTGCAGTTGTTGCACGCGCGAGTCGCGGCGCGGTCGCCTGCCGATAGTGTCGCGAGCTCGCGAGCAATAATCGACACGTTTCACGATTTGCTCGACAGCATGATTGGATCAGCCCTCACTGAGCGGCTTTTGCGCACGGTGTTGGATTCTTCTTCGAGCGGCAATGCCGCACAGGATGACATCACGCCATGACGCCCAAAGTGTCAATTAATCGTCTCGAGACCGGCGTTCCAGGTCTCGATACCGTGCTCGGTGGAGGACTGCCGGAGTATTCGTTTAACCTGATCGCCGGTCCGCCGGGCTCGGGCAAGACGACGCTCGCGCATCAGATCATGTTTGCGCTTGCGACACCAGAGCGACCAGCGCTGTACTTCACCGTACTCGGTGAGCCCGCGTTAAAGATGCTCCGCTATCAGCAGCAGTTTGAATTTTTCAATACTGAGTTTCTCGACAAGTCGATCAAATTCGTCAATCTTTCCGACGACGCAATTGGCGGTGATCTCGATCAGGTGTTGCGCCGCATCGTGGCAGAAGTGCAGGCGACAGGGCCCGGGCTGATCTTCGTTGATTCGTTTCGGTCGGTGATTCTGGCCAGTGCTGCTGACGGTACACCAGTCAACAAGCTGCAAGAGTTCGTGCAGCAACTCGGCGTACAGATGACCAGTTGGCAAGCGACGACGTTTCTGCTTGGTGAGTATTTCATCGAGACCGATGCGAATCCGGTCTTCACCATCGCCGATGGCATCTTCTGGTTACGCCAGAGCGTGCAACGCAACTCCATGGTGCGCAAGCTTGAGATTATGAAAATGCGTGGCCAGCCAACTGTCCCTGGCCTGCACTCTTTTCGCATTAACACAAGCGGGATCACAGTGTTCGCACCGCCTTCTCTGATGCCGGTTGCCGACACGGTTTCTATTTCTGCGAAGGCGCGACTGTCGATGGGTGTGCGCGGGTTGGACGCGATGCTCGGCGGCGGGCTGCCGCAGGGATATTCGCTTCTCGTTGCCGGACCCTCTGGCTCGGGCAAGAGCATCCTCGCTGCGAGTTTTCTTGCCGAGGGCGCGCGAAATGGGGAGCGCGGCATCCTTGCGTCGTTTGAACAGCACCCAACACGAACACACAATTCTGTGTTGGCTGAGCTGGTCAAATCAAACCTGATCGGTTTCGTCGATTCGCGTGAACCCGATCTGTCGATTGATGAGATGTTGTGGTTGCTGTCACGCGAGATCAAACGCCTGAATGCGTCACGGGTCGTAATCGATTCGCTGTCCGGTTTTGAGCTGGCAATAGCGCCAACATTTCGTGAGGACTTCCGTGAGTCGCTGTCACGTTTGATTACGGCATTGGCAGCAGAGGGCGTCAGCGTCGTGTTGACCTCGGAATTGGAAGATCGCTACACCGACCTGCGGTTTAGCCCGTACGGTACCGCGTTTATGACCGACGCGATCATCGTTCAGCGTTACATCGAAGTGGAAAGCCGCTTACGCCGCATGCTCGCAGTCGTGAAGGTTCGCGGCAGCGCACATTCCGATGAGCTGCGCGAGTTCACGATTGATGACGCGGGGATTCAGATCGGCGATCGCCTCGACGACCAAGAAGGGTTGCTCGGTGGTCGCCCAACGCGGAAGCATTCTGAAATCGGAGTATCGGATGTCTGAGATGTATTGTGATAGAGTCGATTGCGTGATCGGTGCAATATGCGTCTAAACAGCAGGCTGCGCGTTCTCGCTGTGCAACTGTGAGCGCTTCAGCAGAAGACATTGCTGCTTCCGAGCAAGTTTCGGGAGCACTCGCGCAGATGCGTGAGGTAAACGAGCAACTTGTGCTGTCCTCATTGCGCGCACAAGCCGAAGTCGACGTAATGCGAGACACCCTCGCAGCAATGTCACATGCCGCTGAGCGTGACTTGCTCACCGCGCTCCCAAATCGTACGCTCCTATTGGATCGTTTTAGCAGCGCGGCGGCGATGGC
Source organism: Gemmatimonadaceae bacterium (assembly GCA_031408755.1). Classification (GTDB taxonomy): domain Bacteria; phylum Gemmatimonadota; class Gemmatimonadetes; order Gemmatimonadales; family Gemmatimonadaceae; genus JACMLX01. Next base: position 2,512 of record JANNWU010000254.1, read on the forward strand.
AACGCGGCACGGCACCCGTCTCGCCATGCTCTTCATCGACCTCAATCGATTTAAAGAGATCAACGACACGCTCGGCCATGCCATTGGTGACGATGCGTTACGACAAACCGCAGATTTGCTCGTCTCATCTGTCCGAAGCGCTGATACGGTGAGTCGATATGGCGGCGATGAGTTCGTCATTCTTTTGACCGATCTGGCGCAGGCGTCGGATGCGTCGGCGACTGCCAGCAAGGTGATTGCCACTCTCGGTGCACCGCGCCGCATTGCCGAGCATGTTATTCGGCTGGGCTGTAGTATCGGTATCAGCATCTACCCTGACGACGGCGATGATGCCTATACCCTGATTGCTCGGGCTGACGCGGCGATGTATCGCGCGAAGCAACGCGGATTCAGCGATTTTGTGTTTCACGGACAAGCATTGACCGTGGAGCCAAGCGTCAGCACGGAGACGGCGGCGCGCTTGCAGCGCCTCGTGACGCGGACGGATCAGAGTGTTGCAGAGCGTGAGTTCCGCGAAACGGAGTTGCGCGTCGCGAACGAAAATCTTGTGCTGGCGGTGTTAAGCGCACGCGCGCTGAACGAAGATTCTCAAGAGGCGCGGAAAAGGCAAACGGAATTTATGGGTCAGTTGGCGCATGAGCTGCGGAACCCACTCGCGCCAATGATGAACGTTGCTGCACTGATGAAAGGATTGCATGGCGATGATCCATCAATGCCAAAACTCCAGGCCATCATCGAACGACAAGTGCACTACATGTCGAGATTGGTTGACGATCTGCTCGACGTGTCGCGCGCGACAAGCGGAAAACTCGCGCTGCATGTCAATCAGATCGACATCGTGAGTGTCATCGCCGAGTCAGTCGAGAACTGTCGGTCTTCGATGGATCTGCGTTTGCAGACATTCACGACGCACTTTCCGTTGAACGCGGCTTTTGTAGATGGTGATCGGGATCGCTTGCGGCAAGTGATGTGCAACCTGATCGACAACGCGTCGAAGTACACGCCGAACGAAGGTACGATTGACTTGTCAGTTGTCTCGGATGGTTCGTCGTTGGCGATTACGGTGTCAGATTCTGGCATCGGTATCGCACCGCTCTCGCTGCCGGCAATTTTTGAGCTGTTCGTTCAAGATCGGCATGCGGTAGGGTTCAATGGTGTTGGGCTGGGTATTGGTTTGGCGGTCGTGCAAGAGTTGGTCATCGCGCATCACGGCACGATTGTGGCTCGCAGCGCGGGGGTGGGCCAAGGCAGTCAGTTTGTTGTGACGTTGCCGCTGGCGGCGGTGGTACAGGCGGGTGACTCGGCGGGGTGATGAGCGCTTCGTGACCATGCAAGCGTCGGCTTTCAGCGAAATCGAGTCCATTTTCAGCCAGCTACGTACATTGCGTGTGCACATACCAGTGTGTAACGTTCTACACACTGGAGGGGTTATGGCTACTAACCTTGCACTTGATCCGGCGCTTCTCGAACGCGCCGTCAAGGTGAGCGGTGCGTTGAGCAAGAAAGCTGCAGTGACGCTGGCGCTGCAAGAATTCATCGCTCGACGTGAGCAGCGTCACGTCGCTGAGCTGTTTGGAAAGTTCGATTGGGATGATGGTTTCGATTACAAGGCGGAGCGTTCGCGGGAATGAGTTTGCTCGTTGACACGAGCGTGTGGTCGCTAGCGCTTCGTCGCGACGGCAAGTCCGACTCTCCGTATGTTCGGCAGCTGCGCGATGCGCTCGCGGGCGCGGACTCGGTTGTGGCTACGGGGCTGATTTTACAGGAGCTGCTGCAAGGATTCAGCGGCCCGAGAGCTGCCGTCGCAATACTTGAACGATTTCGGGCGCTTCCGTTACTTCATCCGGATCGTCACGACCACATCGCAGCAGCAGAGCATCGAAATGTTTGCCGAAGAAATGGCGTACAAATCGGTACAATCGACGCAGTGCTTATCCAGCTCTGCATTCGCCATGATCTGACGATGCTCAGCTCAGATCAAGACTTTGGATTTGCGGCTCGTCACGTCGAGTTTCGACTGTGGGGCGCTGAGTGACAGCGCCGATTAGAATTGCGAACGCCCACTTCGCATCATAACGATTTTGTTGTGCAGACACCCCTACCGTTCCAATCGGAACCCCGCATCGCGCACCGGTCGCTCTGACGCATTCGCAACGTACCATCCAGTGAGATACATCCACTGCGTCATTCGTAGCAACTTGGCATAATCAATTCGCTCAGGCGTATCACCAGCTGTGTGATAATCATCGTGCAAATTTGTGGTGTACATCAGCGCGGGTATGCCCAGTCGGGCGTATGGTGCATGGTCGCTGCGGAAGTACCATCCTTCTGGATGCGTGGGTCGATCCCAGAGTGTGTCGATCACGAATTTTCCGCTCCGCGCATTCGCTGCTAATGCCCACTGTACCAAGTCTGCAGAACCGCGATGCGGTGGCTGCGCACCAAGTAATGCGGCAGTATCAGGATGATTGCGGCCGATCATATCGCCGTTGAGCACGGCCACGATTTGAGCCAGCGGTACAACCGGTTGTGCGGAGTGATAGCGCGACCCAAGCAGGCCGCGCTCTTCACTACCATGATGCACAAAGAGAATGCTTCGCTTTGGCCGTTGCGCAACGAATGCACGTGCCGCGGCGAATTGCGCAACGCTTACACTTGCATTGTCGTCAGCACCAGCAAGCACAGAGTCGCCATTCGCGAGCAGTCGCACACCGTTCGCGTCTTGATGAGAGCTGTACAGCAGCCATTCCTGACGCAGCGTTGCATCACTCCCCCGCAATCCGGCGATCACATTCACACTTGGGAACTCAAATCGCTCAAGGCGAACGGAGAGCGTGACCGTCGGCTGTTCACGCAGCGTCGCACTCAGTGCGGCGCGGACAAGAAACGCAGGCGTGGGGCCAGCTCCGGCAACCGGGACTGGGGCAATGCGGTCAGACTGTCCATACGCGCGCGGCGTGGCGCGATCAACGTCGTACGCGCCGCGTTCTCGCTGCACCGCGACCGCATCGAACGACGCGTCCACCGAATCGCTGGCGACAATCAACACCGCTGTCGCACCGCGCCGTGAGAGCGTGCGCAATGTGTATGCAGTCGCCGCCTCAGAGTAGCGCACGCGTGTTGGATAGCTCGTGCTACGCACAGAAGCGGCGGGCGGAACTTGCACCGGCGTCGCAACAATTTGACCGCGAATGTCGATGGTGGTATCCAGCGGACTTTGGAGCCACAGTACCGCTCCAGTAGCTTCGACCGGAAACCCAGTGAGCGGCACAATGTCGCGATGCAGCACTAATGCACGGCCGCCAACGCTGGCGCTGCTTGCGGCGGCCGACACGCGCGTGCGCGTGATCATGAACCACTGAAACCAGGTGCCGTTGTCACCCATCGGAATCAGTCCAATCTTCGCGTACTGTTCGGCGACCCAGAGTGACGCCTTGAGTTCGTCGACAGTTCCGCCCTCGCGTCCACGCATGGCAGGTGCCGCCATCGCAAAGAGGTCGCGTTTCAAGTCCGATTCGCGCATCGCTGACCACGCACGCACTGCTGGCGATGCGACGCCCGGAGGCGGATTGAAGGTCGGCTGCGCGGCGAGGTTTGTGACGCTACAGATCAGCGACACAACGATGGACAGCAACGGATTGGAGCGTACGGTCTGACTATGCATGCGGATGAATCAAGTCGTGTTGCAGGTGGACGCTAGTCGGTACGGTACCGTCATGATGCGCCTATGAGCTGACATACTTCACAAGCCGACCGGTATTGGCGAACGGCGCTGACTAACGCGCGAATGTATGCTTCACCTAGTGTCGAATACGATGCAGCCGATTTACATCACGCCTCGCCACTTTCATGCCGCCTGTCGTTCCAGATCCGCAGAAAATCAAGAGTTTCCGAAACGCCATGCTGTTTGAAAGGTGGTTGTCGAAACACGTGACAAACGAAACCGAAATCTGGCTGCAGATCTTCAAAAAAGATTCCGGCAAGACCACTATCACCGCACCGGAAGCGCTTGACGTTGCGCTGTGCTGGGGTTGGATCGACGGTATCAGAAAATCCCACGATGCCGAGTCATTTTTGCAACGCTACTCACCGCGTCGCGCGCGCAGTATTTGGAGCCAAGTCAACCGCGACAACATTGCGCGCCTGATTGACGCCGGTCGCATGACGTCACATGGTCAAAAGCAGGTTGACGCGGCGAAGGCCGACGGTCGTTGGGATGCCGCGTACGCACCTATTAGCGCCACGACTGGTGCCACCATTCCTCCCGATCTGCTCTCCGCGATCGAAGCCAACCCGAAAGCGCTCAACACCTTTCGCGCACTCGGGAAAATGAATCTGTTCGCATTGGCGTTCCGGACGAACAACATGAAGACCGCGGCTGGGCGCGCGAAGAAAATTGAGAGCTTGGTGGCAATGTTGGCGAAGGGGGAGACGATTGTGCCGGAGAAGCGGACGTGAGCGAAGCGGTGACAGTGCACTTCAATCGCCTACTTACCGTGGCATTGAGTGCACTGTCACCGCAATCCGCCGATCAAGGGGTCAGATCAAGGGGTCAGAGATCTTGATCGGAGATCTTGATCGACCTCCTTGACCCATGCGATCAAGGGGTCAGAGATCTTGATCGGCCTCCTTGACCCATGCGCCGCGTTCCGATCCGATCAAGGGGTCAGAGATCTTGATCGGCCTCCTTGACCCATACGATCAAGGGGTCAGAGATCTTGATCGGCCCCAGTGACCCATGAGCCGCGTTCGACACTTCTGACGCGCTCTAGATCGTGGCACCCCGTGACGCACTGTCGCCGGACCGCATCCACGCCCAACGATCTGCCGGAGTGTTCGTCCCATGGCCCGCATCGCATCCCGAGTCGCAGCTGCTGTGCTGCTTGCATCACTCCTGTCGGCCTGTGGCGGCGGCAAGGACACACCCACCCAACCACCGCCGCCGCCGCCCGTTCCAACCGCGACCATCGCACTTGGCGCCGCCACCGGCACCGTGCTGGCCGGCAGCAGCACCACGATCGCCGTGACGCTCACGCGCGGCGGCGGATTTGCCGGTGACGTGGCACTGGCGGTGACGGGCGCGCCGATCGGTGTGACCGTGTCGGCGCAAACTGTCGCGGCTGGCGCAACCACGGCAACATTGAATGTCGTGACCACCACGGCAGCGATGGCAGGCACCACAACGCTGACTGTTGCCGGTACTGGCACCGGCGTCACCATCTTGTCGCAAACCGTCGCACTGACAGTCACCATACCGGTGCCACCGATCGCGCAGATTGGCACTGATATCACCAATGGCGACATTCAATTCGCCGGCGCAATTGCACTATCAACCGATGGTACGCGCATGGTCGTTGGTGCCAGCCAATCGGCCAACGGGACGACGCGCGTGTACCAGCGCGCCGGTACTGCGTGGACGCAGCTTGGTGCCGACATCATCGGCGAAGGGCCGGGTGAGTATGCAGGATACAGCGTAGCCATCAACGCCGGCGGCACACGGATCGCTATCGGCGCGATTTTCGCTGCTTCAAATGGGGTCTTCTTCACGGGCCACGTACGAGTGTACGACTTCATCGGCAGCGTGTGGACGCAGGTTGGCGCGGATATCGACGGCCAAGCCGTCGGCGTCCAGTCTGGAGGGAGTGTGGCGATGTCAGGCAGCGGTAGTCGACTGATTGTGGGAGCGAGAACTGGCAGTGCGAGAGTTTTTGATCTCGTCGGTACGACCTGGACGCAAGTTGGTGCAACGTTTCTTGGCGGCGGCCAGCTTGGCGACGCCGTCGACGTATCAACCGACGGCACCACGATTGCAATCTCCTCTCCGGCCGGAGGGAGTGGATCGGTGTCTGTGTACCGCCTCGTTGGTGCAGCGTGGGTGCAGGTCGGCAATACCATGACGGGCATCCAGCTGCCTGGTCCCGGTTCATTTTTTGGCGATGCGATTTCACTCACCGCGAATGGGTCGCGGATTGCAGTGTCGTCGACGTATTCTCGAGAAGGCGTTCCGGCTACCGACCCTCGCTTCAATGGCCAAGTGCGCGTGTTCGATCTCATCGGCAGCACCTGGACGCAGGTCGGCGCGAACGTCAACGGTGGTATTGACACACTATTGACCCGCAACAGCGAAAACCTCGGTGAAACGTTGATGATCTCAGACGATGGGACACGTTTCGCAGCGACGGTCGCCAGCAACAGCGAGGCCAAGGTGTACACCTTGGTGAGTGGGGCCTGGGTGCAAACAGGCGCGACCATCACAGTGTCGCCTGGATTGGGGCTGTCAGTGCGCAGTGAAGGTCTCGCGCTCTCGGCGGACGGTAAGACGCTAGCGCTTGGCTATGTGAACGGTTCACCACGCCGCGTACGCACTTTTAGCATTGCGCCGTAAGCAGGCGGCTCGACGACGCGCGTGATGTGACAGACTCGGCATCACGCGCAAACAGTCCCGTCAGCGAGGTACGCGCTGGCGGGGCTGTTTGCGCGGACATCGGTGACAGTGCACTTCAAGCGCTTGCTTACCTACGCATTTAGTGCACTGTCACCGAGATACTGTGGGAATGCGTGTCACCGGAATCCGGAATCGGAATCTGAACACTCACGACGCCATCACAAACGGCGACGCATCGCTATCGGTTGATCGTTACGTCACGCCGATTTTTTGTCCAGCCGCTCCTGCCACTGCTTCGCCTCGACAGGCTTCCCCCAACGCGTGTACAGCGTCACGAGTCGCTTGCGCTGATCTGCCAACGCCACGCTTGTCACACCGCGCACTTCGCGCACCCGTGACTCCGCTGACAGCAACAGGCGCTCGGCTTCAGCGTACCGCCCACCAAGAGTGATCACTTCACCCAGCGCGCCATCTACGGCTGCAATCAGCCAGTGGCCCGCAGGCAAACTCTTCACACGTAACTCGCGCGCTTCGCGCAGCAGCAGCTCACCGGCACTGGCGGAATCCATGTGCGCCAGCGCGCGGCCGAGATAGATCAGACTGCCCTGCACTGGATAGCTGGATTCACCCAGTGATTTCCCACGCAGTGCGAGAATTTCGCGTGCCATGGTGGCGGCCTCGCGCCACTTCTCACGTCGGATCAAATGATCTGCGTAATTCACACCGGTAGTCGCGTAGCTGGTGTGTTGCGGACCAAGCAGCTTTCGCTTGATGTCAAGAGTCTCAACGTAGGCGGCCGTCGCTTCGTCCATCCGCCCGCCAGTTTCCAGTATCCCCGCGCGCACCGACAACGCGTTGGCAACCATCGGATGCACGTCACCGTGCGCACGCTTCGCCGTCTGAATTGCGCGAAGTGAAAACGAATCTGCCGGTGCCATTTCTCCAGCGTCAGCGAAGACGACTGCAGCATTCACGTACGTTGGTGCGTTGGCCGAATCATCGGTCGGGTAAAATGCTGCCGAGAGTGCGAGTGATTTGCGAAACTGCGCAAGCGACTCCGGTATTTTGCCCATCTGATACAACAGCCGGCCGCGATTCTCGATTGCCGTCGCTTCTTCCCGACGATCGACATGCGGGAAACGCGTGTACAATAATTCCGCCTGCTGCAGCAGCGAATCGGCAGCAGGAAAGCTTCCGCGCGTCTCGGCAACCAATGCCAATTTCGAGAACGTCACGGCGGTCTGATAGTCGCCCAACGGCGCATGCTTCCGACGCGCAGCCATATCAAGTGTGAACTGCTTCTCTGCAATATCCAGCTCACCAAGCGCCAGATACGCATTACCCATCACGGCGCGAATCTCCGCTTCAAGCTCCGGAGCCACCTTCATTGAATCAGCACGCAGCACAGCCGAGTCAAGCACCGTGCGCATTGTCACATCTTTGCCGAACGATTCCGGATTGGACGAGTTCAGCATCGTCATCAAGAAGCTGGTCACCTCTGTCGCACGCGTGCTCTGTGCCGTGGCGACAACGCGTTGCGCTTCTGCACGACGAGCCTGCATCGTAGCCGCTGCGGTACCGCCAACCATCGAGAGCACCGCGATGATCGCTGCCGCAGTTTCAAGTTTGCGCCGCGCAATAAATTTGCGCACGCGATAGCCTAAGCTATCCGGACGAGCCAGCACCGGTTCGTGCGCCAAGTATGCCGTGATGTCACGCGACAACGCATCGGCCGACACGTAGCGACGCTCAGGTTCCTTGCGCAACGCCATCAGTGCGATCGCATCAAGATCACCTTCCACTGTCCGACGAGCGCGTGGTGCGGAACGCTCGCTCAGATCGCGCCACCGATTCGCATCAAGCACCACACTCGGACGCGGTGCCGGTTGCTCACAGACAATGCGCTCCATCTCGGCCAGCGACTTCCCTTGCAAATCAAAAGGTCGCTTGCCAGTCAGCAACTCAAACAACACTACGCCCAGCGCATAGACATCGGCGCTGGTATCCACGCCTACGCCGCGCATCTGTTCTGGTGCGGCGTATTCTGGCGTGAACGCGCGGTGACCAACTTGCGTCGCGGTCGGAAAATCTCCGAGCTGCTCATTCGGCATCAGCTTGGCGATTCCAAAGTCGAGCAGTTTCACCGCGCCATCAGTTGTGACGAGGATGTTGCCTGGCTTCAAGTCGCGATGCACGATCAACTTTTGATGCGCGGCTCGTACGGCGGCGCAGACTTGCACGAAGAGCGCGAGACGCGCGTCAACGTTGAGACTCTTGCGATCACACCAGACAGTGATTGGCTCACCGTCAATGTATTCCATCACGAAGTACGGCAGTCCGTCTGGCGTTACTCCACCGTCAACCAGCGACGCAATGTTCGGATGTTGCAAGCTGGCAAGCATCTGACGTTCTGCGCGGAACCGCCGGACGGCGATACTTCCTTCTGCGCCACGATTGAGAAACTTTACCGCCACGCGTTGCCGATACTGATCGTCGGCGCGCACCGCTTCGTGCACCGTGCCCATCCCGCCAGACCCAATACGCTTTCCAATTTCGTAAGCGCCCAACCGCGCGCCGATCCACCGGTCGCTCAGATCTCGTTCGACACGAACTGGACTCGCAAACATCGAATCACTGAGCGCGTGCGCTGACAATAACGCGCGCAATTCAGACGCCAGCAACGGATCGTGCGATGTACTCTCCTGGATAAACATCTCGCGCGACGTGTCATCAGTCTGATTGAGCGCGACATCGAACAGCGACTCCAGTAACGCGAGACGCGTTGGTGACATTTGCACTTCAGTCATGCATCACGCTGCGACCAGAGTTTTGAGAAGAAACGCGCGAGCAAACGTCCAGTCCCGCTTCACCGTTGCCGGCGAGATATCAAGGGCTTTCGCCGTCTCGTCGACATCCAACCCACCAAAGAATCGCAACTCAACCACGCGTGCTTGACGTGGTGCAAGTGTATCGAGTTGTTGCAGCGCATCATCGAGCGCAATCAGATCTAACGAACTTTCCGCGGTTTCGGCGAGACCCGCATCAAGCGTCACACGAATGCCGTGATCGCGCTTTTGCCGTTGCCGTTGCCGCGCATGATCCACCAGAATACGGCGAATCATTTGCGATGCGACAGCGAAGAATTGCGCACGATTCGCCCAGGTTGCGTGACGCTGACCGAGCATGCGCATCAGCGCCTCATCGACCAATTCCGTTGGCTGCAACGTGTGACCCGCCACTTCGCGTCGCATCGCGCGCTCGGCGATGCGGTGCAGCTCATCCATCACCACCGCGGCCAAGCGATCCGCAGCTCCGGGCACGCCGGCGCTGAGGTCGGCGAGTAGAATGGTCACGGCCGGATTTTGGCTTTCGTCAATCGACAAGCGATGCCTCGACTGTGTGAACCGGTTCGGAGCTTCCGTGCGGCGGTCGCGCAGTAATCGTCGCGTGTAGAGACTTACACCCGTGCTCGCTGCCTGCCAATTGCCTGAGTACGTCTAAACTGGCAGCGGCGTTCAAAGCCGAGGCGCATTCGAAGTGCGCTTCGTACCGCTAAGCGCCCATAGATTCGATGATCCTGTTCGCCATGAGGCCGGGACACGCCGAAAATTTTACCCACATGCCCCCGTCGCCATGCCTGATACGCTATTCGCATACTGGATTCAGCACGCGGATTTCAGCACCACCAATGGCGGCGCCGTCACGCTGCCCGAGGCGATGCGC
>JANNWU010000255.1:0-15624 GCA_031408755.1 Gemmatimonadaceae bacterium
ACGATTGGTGGCACAACGCGTACGGGCTTGATGTCGAGATTCTCAGTCCGCCGCATGTGGTGTTGCTGATCGGCATTGCGGGCATTCTGGCAGGCGCGCAGACCATGGCCGCCGCTGCACAGAATCGTGAGGGTGCATCAACCGCGCTCGCGAATGTGTTCCTGATCAGCACTGGTGTCATCGCGTGTATGGCTGCAATTGCGATCACGGAATACACCTTTGTTGAACGACATCACGAAAGCACATTTTACATCGTCACCGCGGCAATTTTTCCGGCCATTCTGATTACCGGAGCGCGCGCATCACGCTTGCGCTGGCCTGCAACCGCGGCCGCATTGGTGTACATGATCGTGATGGCGGCGCAGGTGTGGATCCTGCCGCTCATTGCTGGCAGTCCAAAACTTGGGCCCATTGGGCATACCGTCACGCAGATGGTCCCACTCGGTTTTCCGGTGCTGCTGATTGTTCCCGGCATCGCAATCGATCTGATTTTGCGACGCATGGGCGACCGCAATCCGTGGCTGCTGAGCGTGGTACTCGGTGTCACCTTTGTCGCAGTTTTCGTCGCAGTACAATGGCCGTTTGGTACGCTGCAAGCCACCGAGATTGGGCGTAACGCTTTCTTTGGTGGCAGCCATGGTGACTATCAGAACAATGCCGAGTGGTTGGTGGGTCCGCGTGACATGTGGAAGGAAGATGGTGGGATCAGCACGACGTTGTTCCGCATCGCGACATGGGCCGTACTCGCTGCAACGGTGTCTGCACGCTTGGGGCTCGCGCGCGGAAACTTCCTTCGTCGCGTGGTACGCTAATGCGTTGCAAGCCGCTCCAAACACTGCTTGCAGTTGCCGCGATATGGCTCACGTCCAGCGCACACGTCGGCAGCACGTTGGTCGTGCAAGAAGGGAACGCAGGGCCGTACGGTCTGCGCGTGGTGGTGCGTCCACCTGGCGTCATTCCGGGCCTGGTGGAAGTCGTTGTGCGATCGACAACACCAAACGCCGTACCAACAACTGTGTCTGTACGACCCGCGTTGTGGCGCGTTGGATTGCGCGGCGCACCACCAGCAGAACCGACAACACCCGTACCAGGTGAGCCGGGCACGTTCAGCACACAAGTGTGGATCATGCAGGGCGGCTCGTACGCGTTTCACGTTGCCGCCAGCGGCGCAGCGGGTAGTGGTACGCTGGTGGTTCCTGTCACCAGCGTTGCGACAACGGCGAGCACACTGCCGCCGTGGCTTGGGTGGTTGCTCGCCGGATTGGGCGTGTTTCTGGCGCTCGGTTTTGTGTCGATCGTCGGTGCAGCGTCACGCGAGAGCACAATCAGCGGCGATGCGCAGCCCGCTCCTGCCGATCGTCGTCGTGCGCAACGTGCAATGGCCGTCGCGTCGTGTCTGATTACGGCGCTGCTGTTTGGCGGATGGAAGTGGTGGGATGCGGTGGATAGCGATTATCGCAATCGTCTCGACAAACCCGCAGCGGTAGAAGGCGCCGTCACCGCTGGCGATGCGCGCGCGCTCACGTTGCGCATTACCGACAAGAATCTCACGTACATCGACGAGAAGGAACCGGGCGTCACGAAGATTCGTGGCACACCGTTTATGCCAGATCACGGCAAGATCATGCACCTCTTTTTAATCGAAGCGGGCGCGCGTGGTGCCGTCGCGCACATTCATCCCGTGCGCCAGAACAACATCACGTTCACCACACCAGTTACCGGTATTCCCGCCGGTCAGTACTGGCTGTTTGCTGAAGCGGTGCACGAAAGTGGATTCGCACTGTCGCTCGCAGATACCGTCACCGTACCAGCTGGCAATGCCGCGCCAAACGCTGATGGCGACGATGCGTGGACCGCAGCGCCGGCGGTGGTTGGCGCCGCACCTGCAACACTGGTGGATGGCGCGCAGATGCGCATCAGCATTGATCGCGCACCAACTGTTGGTGGTGATGTGACGATTATCGTGCGCGTGACGGAGCGAGGTGGTTCACCCTCTGCACTCGCACCGTGGCTTGGTATGGCCGGGCACGCAATGGTTGTGCGCACCGATGGCAACGTGTTCATGCATTTGCATCCCATGGGTACCGCATCAATGGCCGCGCAAGAGCGGCTGCTCCGACGTGAAGCGGGTGATACGATTAATCACGGCGATGCACAGCCGCCGGTGATTGAAATGTCTGAGCTGAACATGGCAGGGATGCAGCATTCGGCATCAGCGGCAGTCGCTGCGCGCGGTGATGTCAGATTCCCCGTCGCGTTTCCGTCAGCCGGCAGCTACCGCGTGTTTGTGCAAGTGCGGCGTGTTGGTCGCACGATTGAAACGGCGGTGTTGGATGTCGTCGTACCAGTAGCAGTGGCGACGAAGTAGTCGCGCTGCTAGCGCGTGGTGCAATTCGTGATCAGTTCCAGCGGCCCTGTGACGCGAAAATCGCGCCCGTACACATTGCCGTTGAACTCTACCGTCATGCTATGCTTACCCTCGGCAAGTCTGATGCGTAGCGGATATCCCGTCATCACGCTGTGCGACGTGCCGGTGATGTGTCCCTTCATCCGATACTCGCGATCAAAGTACACCTTCGCGACGCCGGTATTGCCGCAGTTGTGCACCACGCGCACCATGTGTAGCGGCGCACCGTTGTGCATGTTGATGTAGTTCTTTTGGCATCCCGTTGCGGCGAGCACGAACGTCAGCAGCGAAAGTGTGTGCCGTGTGATAGCGCGAGTGTTCATGAGCAGATCCGGATACGCGCGGGACCAGTGACGCGGAAGCTGAGTTGACGTGCGCTTCCGCCGCTCGCGGTTGGAAACATCACCACGCGATGCTCGCCAGCGTACAGATTTTTCTTGGTGTAGTTGCCCGGCGGCAGCACGGCAGAGATGTCGAGCAACTGGCCGCGCATTTTGATCTCGTCATCCACGTAGACGCGCATCTCACTTCCGCAGGTGTTCACAACTCGTACCTCCTGCTTCGGTCCGCGCTCCGCGATGCGACGCGATCGTGCTGCGCAACCCATCATCAAGATCAGCAGCAGCGTTGAGAACATTGCGGTGCGAAATACCATGAACATCCCCGGAGCATGTGCTCGCCGTTGGTGTTGCGCGATGATCATCTTCGCGCTCCGGAGAATGTTCACAGCCGCCTCAACAGCGCGGTATCACCTGTGTGGGTGAGCGAGATTTGTGGCGCCGCGGTGTCTGATACCCACGGTTAGACTTGCCGTCTCACTTTGTGATGCGAGGGTCGGTTCGAGATGCAACTGGTGATGGCGCGACACCCGGATCGGCCAGTGTCCGATGGCGCGGTACACGATGCGGAGCGTGTCCATTGACGGGCGTACCTGTGGCGATCCCCGCTGAGTACGCCGCTTGGCTGACGTCGATCAAGCGCCGGATTCAAGGGGCTCGACAGCGTGCTGTGCTGTCTGCCAACGCAGAGCAAATCCGCCTCTACCACGAAATCGGCCGCGACATTCTCGAACGGCAGGCGCGCGACGGGTGGGGTACAAAGGTCATCGGCCGCCTCTCGTCCGATCTACGGGCTGCGTTTCCCGACGCAAAGGGTTTCTCGACGCGCAATCTCATGTACATGAGAGACTTTGCTGCCGCGTACCCCTCCACGGCAATTGTGCAGCAGACTGCTGCACAATTGCCGTGGTTCCACATCGTCACGCTGATAACCAAGCTTGACACGCCCGCGTTGCGCGAATGGTATGCGCGGGAGGCAACGGCGCAATCTTGGGGCCGAGAGACCCTCACCCAGCAGATTCGCACTCAACTCCACCTGCGCCAAGGGGCGGCGGTCACCAACTTCGAGCAACGACTCCCGGCGGAGCAGGCGGGGATGGCGGCGCAGATTCTCAAGGATCCGTATCACTTCGATTTTCTCGGACTGGGCGAGGAGGCCCACGAGCGCGACATCGAGTTGGCGCTGATGCGCCACATCACGCGGTTCCTTCTAGAATTGGGCGCCGGGTTCGCGTTTTTGGGTCGCCAAGTGCGGCTCGAGGTGGGCGGCGACGAGTTCTTCATCGACCTGCTCTTTTACCACACGAGGCTCAAGTGCCATGTCGTGGTGGAGCTCAAGGCGAGCGCGTTCAAGCCGGAACATGCGGGGCAGCTCAACTTCTACCTCAGCGCCATTGATGCGCAGATGAAAGCTGCGGACGACCGTCCCACGATTGGCCTGCTGCTCTGTCGATCACAGAACCGGTTGGTGGCTGAATACGCGCTCTCTGGCATCGACAAACCGATTGGTGTGGCGGAGTATCAGCTGATGCGATCGCTGCCTGAGCCACTGGACACGAACCTTCCGAGCATTGAGGAGATCGAAGCAGCGCTGTCGCGAGATCTCGATATAGACGAGCAAGAATTGACCGAAAGCGACATGCAGTGAAGGCGGCGGAACTCACGAAATAACGAAACAAAGCCCTCTGCAGTCGCGCACCGACGGCGTGCTACCGGTGCGCGGAGTAATGCGCACCGGTAGCACAGCCGCGCCGTCCGTTACACGTTCGCGCGCTTGCGGCGTGCGACGCCAACCAACCCAATCAGACCCGTACCCATCAACGCATACGTGCTCGGCTCCGGCACAACCTGTGAACCAAGGTTGACTGAGAGGTTGTCGATGGCGAAGTCGTTGGGATCATTGGTGGCGGTGACGCCCGTGAAGCGCACTCCCCAGATGTTGTTCAACGCGCTTGAGATGCCGGCAAATGGTGCACTGCCGTCGCCGTTACTGTTGGAGGTGCCAGCGAAGACAAACGTGGCAAGCACATTCTGCGAGGCATCCAACGCTTCGATGGTCCCCGTGAAATCACCGAAGTAGTCGGTCGAGTAGTTCGCGCCTGCAGCACCCACGGCGCCGGTGAACATGATCGTCATTGGACCATTGTTGCCGCGCGTCCAGAGCAATGCGCTGCCATTGGTGAAATTGCCGGACCAGCCATTGCCCTGATCGCGACGTTCGAGAGCCGGCTCAAATGACGAGACGGTCGCGGTCAGCGCGGAATTGGTGATGGCGATGCCTGATGTTGGACTGCTCACCACCGTGTTGGTTGTGCCGAGTGTGGCCCAATCGATCAGGCTCGTACCGCCGATGCCGGCGCGGGTTGGGACAAAGGTGTATTGCGCCTGGGCTGGTGCGGCGGCGATAACGGCAACGGCCAAGATGCTGGCGACGCGTGCGATAGAACGGATCATGTGAGTCTCTCCCGAGAACTTTGAGGAACGAAGTCGTTTGACGAGCTGAACCATTGCAAGGTGTGGCCCGGGAGTGAGACTGGCGTAAGTCGTTGTTGGATAACGGGTTCAAATGTTTACGCGAATTGTCAGCGAACGGGACTGTAAGTGCTCAGCGACAGGATTTGTGGCGTCGGCGCGGCGGAAATAGCCGCTGGCGGGAGGTAACATTCTCGCTCGAGCGGGCCTAGCGGCACCATCCGACCCAGCACACCTACGCCGTCAGCACCGGAATACCCAACGCACCTACGCCGTCAGCACCGGAATACCCAGCGCCTGCGCCGCCTCATGCATCCGGCTGTCATAGGTGGCCAGCGAAATCGCTTGCCCCTGATCGCGCAAATAGATGGCCGAGGCCAGATGTAGCGCATCCAGCGTGCGAACGGGTACAGGAAATGGCGCCAACGCTCGCTGCAGAACCGTCGGGGTGAGCTCTAGCACCGCCATGCGCTGCAATACCGCACGCGCCGCTGCACCATGCGACACCGCCAGCTTCCGCGCGTGCAACCGATTCCAAACCTCGTACTCCAACAACCGACTGCTCACCAGCACCGCATCCCACAATTCATCACTTGGCGCACGCGTTTCAGCCAGTAGGTAGGCGAGTACAACCGACGTGTCCACGTAGATCATCGGTCGCGTCGACTCGCGTCAAGCTCAGCAAGAATCTCATCCAGCGGCGCCACGGGCAACCGCGGCGGCGGACCCTCTCGTACCACCGTTGGCAGCGACAGCACGCCGTCTCGAACCATCTCTGCGAGACGGACATCAGCCAGCAACGGATGCGACACCGTGGGCGGACGCAGCTCCGCCACAACCCGGTCTCGATCGGTGACAAGGATTGTCTCCCCGCTCACAACGAGCCGGATGTACTCGACACCACCACGACACCACTGTCGCCTTGCTTGATTTTCGGTATTTGTTCGGTATTGTCCTTCTCCCCACCACTGCGGCCGCCCACACCCAACCCACCCCCACACATCCACCGCCGGACACCCGATCCATGTCTGCCCTCTGGCGCGTCGCCTGTGTCCGTGTCCCCCGATTCCCCGTCGGCGCCGTCTGGCGTGCCAGCCAACTCCCGCGACAGCTGGGCCTAGGCCTCGACCTTCCTGCGCCAGATCGTCCACTCGCCGACGCCGACGCCGACGCCCTGGTACCAATACCGAAATCGGCAGCGCGGACCAGCCAGGGAAAACCACCCGACACATCCACCACCGCCCCGCACTGGGACGACCGCCTCCTCGCACTCGCCGATGGCAATACCCTCCGCGCCGTGACCGCTGCCGCCGGTCGAGCACGCGTTCGCGCCGGAATGACCGTCACCGAAGCCCGCGCCCGCTGCACCAAGCTCGACATCATGCCGTGGGACGACATCGCCATCGCCGGCGCACTCACCCGCGCCACCGCCGCATTCATCCAAGCCAGCCCGCACGTCTCGCCGGCCGGCGCGGTCAACGGCACGTGGTGGGTAGGCGCGACCGGATTCGATGTCATCGGCGGTGAACGCACCCTTGCCCGCACGCTGCTCACCATCGCGCAACGCTGGCATCCACACGCACGTGTCGCCATCGCCGATTCATGCGTCACCGCACGCGCCGCCACATGGCAATCACACACCGCTGCCGCACGCGATGCAGCGGGCGCATTCTGCGTACCAAGTGGCAGTGACGAAGCGTTTCTGTCGCCGTTGCCGCTGACATTTCTTCCGTTCGATACGGAACTCGTCGCCACACTGGCAGCCCTTGGCATTCGGACCGTAGGTGCATTTGCGGCGCTGCCCATCGCCGATATCGAGCGACGGTGGGGCGACAGTGGCATCACGGCATGGCGCCTGGCGCACGGCGATGATCCTCGACGTCCGGTGCTCGCGCGCCTTGATGCTGATCGCAGCGTGACGGCGGAATTGGGCGGTGCCAGCGACACCATGGAACCGGCGCTGTTTCTGGTGCGCGCGGCCCTCGAAACACTGGTGCGCGATCTGGTACGCGATGGACTCGCCGCCGCAGCCGTCGCCATCACATTGCATTTAGATGGTATCCCGCGCGAACTCGCGACTGACAACGACACCATCACGCGCGAAGTGCGTCCAGCGCATCCGCTCGCACGCGTCGCCCCGTTGTTTGAACGTTGTCGCGCACTGCTTTCTGATTGGCCCATCATTGCACCGATCTGCGGCGTCACGGTCACGCTCACCAACACCGTGCCGGCTACCGGTGAACAGGGCGATTTACTGGACGCCGGATGGCGCGATCCGGGTGCTGCATTGGCCGCCTTAGAGCGATTGCGCAGCACGCTGGGCCCCAACGCCGTAATGCGCCCCGTGTTGCGTGACGATCATCGCGCCGAACACGCCGGTGCGTGGGCAGAGTTGGTGGATGGTGATGACGCCGCGCTCGCAGCAGCGACGACGGTGATGCAGAAAGCCGTCGCACCACGCGCTGATGACGCAGCACCTATCACGCAGAGTGGTGCATGGCTACCGCTGTTCTCTACGGATCGTGCCGCAACACCGGCCGCATTACGCCTGCTGGAAACGCCACAACCGGTGCGGATGACCTGCGATGGCGACGCACGCCCAGTATCAGGAGTGTGGCAATCACACACCTTCACCGTGCACGAGTGCATTGGCCCCGAACGACTTACCGGTGCGTGGTGGCGCAGCGCCTTCGCACGCGACTACTGGCATGTGCGCACTCGAGAAGTGGGCACACTGCTGCTCTACAACGAACAGGAGACGTGGGTGCTGCAGGGGTGGTATGACTGAGCACACCCCCACCCATTCATTCGATCGGATTCCCTTCCCGATCCGAAATCATCACCCACACACTGCGCGTGCGCTTGCTGTAAAACAGGCGCACGGTCACGTCACGCGGATTCTGTTTGAAGGCGAAGTGAAACGAGAAGGTGGTATCCATCGATTCGCGCAACACACCCTCTTTGAACTGCCCGTAGAATTGCTGCACCTTGGTGCACGGCGCCACTTCACTGAAGAATTTTTTGCCGATCGTACTTTCCTGCGGCAACTGAGCCAACCGACTCTCCACCGCATTGTATTTCAAAATGCGACCGGTGGCATCCAGTTGAATCATGCCGTACGGCAACGTGTCCAACTCGTCGTGCGACATGGCATCGGCCGTCAGCAGAATTTCCGCTTTGTGCGCTTCATGCGACCCGGGCGTGAGTCGCAGTGTATCAGGGCGCGGCGTGTTCGGCAGATCCATACAGACTCGTGGGCAAGAATGTGGTACGCACGAGAAATCTACCACGCGTTGGAACAGCACGTATGACACCGCCGGAGTACGTGGAACTACACTGCCACAGCGCCTTCTCGCTGTTGGACGGTGCCTCGTCGCCAGAAGAATTGGTGGCGCGCGCCGTGACTATCGGTCAACGCGCAATCGCACTCACCGATCACGATGAACTGGGTGGCATTGTTCGATTTGCACAGGCGGCAGATGCGGCGGGAATTGCTGGCGTTATTGGTGCCGAACTCACCGTGCAGCACAACGGCACGTTGCAGCATCTCACGTTGCTGGCCACATCGCGATTGGGGTACGGCAATCTCTGCACACTGCTCACCCGCGCACGCAGCGATGTGCCTGAACGCGGCGCACCATCGGTCCCATTCTCGTTACTCGCACAACACGCGGCGGGATTATTCGCACTCAGCGGCTGCCCGCGCGGCGCTATTCCGCACGCACTCGCGATGGGTGATCACACCGAAGCCACGCGCGTAGCGGGCGTCATGCGCGATCTGTTTGACGATGCGTTTGCGATTGAAGTCTGGGACCATCGCCTGCCAGAAGAGCGCGCACTGGTACGACAACTCATTCCATTGGCGCGACGCATTGGCGTGCCATGGGTTGTAACAAACAATGTGCATTACGCCACCCGCCAAAGTCGTTCAACACACGACGCATTAACTGCGCTGCGACATGGACGTCCACTAGATGCCATGGGTACACGCCTGCGCCCTAACGGCGAGTGGTATCTCAAGCCCGCCGCGCTGCACTACAAGCGGTGGCTGGGCCACGAAACAGGATTACGCGCCACGAGCATGATTGCCGAGCGATGTCAGTTTCGTATTGCACAACTCAAGCCGTCGTTACCACGTTTCCCATTGCCACCGGCGGTGAGCGAAGACGACTATCTCGCGCAACTTGTCGAGACGGGCGCCACGGAACGTTGGGGCAGCACGCGCACGCCGCAACAAGAGCAACAACTCGCGCATGAACTCGGCGTCATTCGTCGCGTCGACATGGCGGGATACTTTTTGATTGTGTGGGACATCGTTCGCTTCGCTCGACGCGAAGGCATTCTGTGTCAAGGTCGAGGCTCTGCCGCAAATTCAGCGGTCTGCTACTGCCTTGGCATCACGGCGGTTGATCCGGTTCGCATGGAGTTGCTCTTTGAGCGATTCCTGAGCGAAGATCGACGCGAGCCGCCAGATATCGACATCGACTTTGCGCATCGCGAGCGTGAGCGCGTGCTGCAGTACGTGTATGAACGGTACGGACGCGAACATGCCGCGATGGTCTGCGAACAGATTACCTATCGCGGCCGGAGTGCCGTACGCGATGCCGCGCGCATTCTCGGATTCTCACTGGAGCAGGGCGATGCGTTGGCAGCGGTGAGCGATCGCTACAGCGCGCGTAGCACCGCGGCCGCATTGCGTGCGGGAATCGGCAACGCTACCGCCGACGATCTCCGCCGCATTCCGTTCATCGACGCCACACCCACCACACTCGGCGGATACGGGCCGGTGCATCACCCCGATGTTGCCGATACCGATCGGGCGCATATCAAACGTGACATTGCAAAGCAGGCGTTCGCCGCAACGCCTGCGGAAGCCTCCATGCCACTGACGGTACCACTGGCCGTGCCACTGACTGTGCCACTGACTGTGCATCGCCCATCGGTGCGCACCGCGGCCGCGGATGTTGATGATTATGAGGGTGGCAACGCCGCTGGTCGTCCCGAATTTCGTAAACGACTTGAGCGCGAAGAGCGACTCTCGGCGATTGTCGATATTGCATCGGCGCGCGTGAGCAGCAGCTACGGTCCCGGTGTCACCAGCACCGCCGCCGACATGACGGAGCGATTGGCGAGAATTCCCGCCGAACGCACCCGTCGCGTGATGCCGAATGAACGGGCAAAAATTGATGCGGCCACAGTTGCTGCGGTCACGACAACGTCGCACCCACTGAGCGACATTCTCATCCGCGCCAATCTCGATCCCGCCGATCCACGCGTGCGCGCGCTGGCGGATGTGGTGGATGGCCTGCATCAACTACCGCGCCATCGCTCCATTCACGTGGGCGGATTTGTGCTCACGCGCGAACCACTGTCAACCGTCGTGCCAATTGAACCGGCGTCGATGCCAGGCCGCACCGTCATTCAATGGGAGCGCGACGATCTCGACGCCGCCAGTCTCGTGAAAATCGATTTACTGGGGCTCGGTATGCTCACCGTGTTGCAAGACTGTCTGGTGTATGTCCGACAGACGCGCGGTGTGACCATCGATCTGGCGCTGCTCGACACCAGCGATCAGGCGGTGTACGACGATCTCTGCGCCGCCGATACCATTGGCGTGTTTCAGGTGGAGAGTCGCGCGCAAATGAACACATTGCCGCGCCTCAAACCGCGCTGCTTTTACGACATTGTCGTCGAAGTCGCGCTCATTCGTCCCGGTCCGATTCAAGGGGCGATGGTCCATCCGTATTTGCGACGTCGTGCGGGCACAGAAGCGGTGGTCTATCCGCATCCATCATTAGAACCAATTCTCAAACGCACGCTCGGCGTTCCACTGTTTCAGGAACAGGGGATGCAGGTGGCAATTGCGTGCGCCGGATTTACACCCGGTGAAGCCGACAATTTGCGTCGAGCAATGGGGCACAAACGCAGTCATGAAAAGATGGAAGCGTTACGACAGAAGATGCTCGCCGGTATGCGCGCGAACGGGATCGACGACGATGTTGCGAATCGCATCTTTGCACAGATTAATGCGTTTGCCGATTACGGATTTCCAGAGAGCCACGCGGCCAGTTTTGCGCTGCTTGTGTATGCCTCTGCGTGGTTGCGTCATTACTATCACGCTGAATTTTTGGCGGCGATGTTGAATGCACAACCCATGGGGTTTTATGCGCCAGGTTCACTGATTGAAGATGCGGTGCACCATGGCGTTGAAATGCGACCCGTGGACCTCACCATTTCGTCGTGGAACGCGACGCTCGAGCGTCGAGCGAAGTCCAGTGCACCGGCCGTGCGATTGGGTGTGCGCAGTGTGCGTGGCTTAGGCGCCGCCGCGCGTGGTAAACTGGAAGCGGCGCTTACCGAAGGCGCCTTCAGTGATGTGAGCGATGTTGTACGTCGCACGCGGCTCGATCGACGGGCGCTGCGATTGTTAGCCGAAGCAGGAGCGTTTGACGGAATGTTTATGCATGAACCGTTGGTAACGCGTCGACGTCGTGCACTGTGGGAAGTGTTGGCGTCGGTGCGCGGTGAAGCGGGGCCGTTAGCACCATCGGTTTTATTGCCAGACGCGGCACTACCACGCATGTCGATGGCGGAGCTCACAGAAGCCGACTATCGCGTAACCGGTGTATCGTTGAATGGACATCCCATGCGCCACCTACGACCACTGCTGCAACCAAACGGCATTCGTTCAGCACGTGATATACAAACCAATGGCCGCGATACAGAGCAGGTGGCAATCGCGGGCCTCGTCATTTGTCGCCAGCGACCGGCAACCGCCAAAGGATTTGTCTTTCTATCACTGGAAGATGAAACGGGGATTCTGAATGTGGTGGTCACACCGCAACGTTTTGAGCGCGATGCATTGAAGATTTCAACATCACCACTGCTGATGGTGCGTGGCACACTACAAGTGGAATCGAATGTGGTCACGCTCCGCGGCCGAACATTCATACCACTGGATGCGCAGTTAGGTGCGGAACATGCGCGCAGCCACGATTTTCGGTAAACACGCGCCAATTTCCTCGCTCACGGGTATCTTCGCGCAGACCCACACGTCAGGAGATTGCCGATGCGTTTCGCGCTACTACTCGCCGCAATAGCGGGCGCCGCCATCAGCTGCGCGCCATCAGTTGCGCTGCCGGCCAAGCCAATCAACGACGCGCCGATGCAAGAGGAGCTGTTCGCCGCGGATCGTGCCTATGCACGCGCGGTCGCCGACAGTGGCATCGCCGCATGGACCGCACGTTTTGCTCCCGACATCATCAAGCCCGGTAACGGTGGCTTGGTGCTGCTACGAGGCATTGTTCCGGTGGGTGCCAACGACAAGGCGATTTTCGATGATCCGTCGAAGCTCTTGGTGTGGGAGCCCACCGATGCCGCCAGTTACGGCGATCAGCGCACCGGCATCACCGTTGGTCGATCGGCGTGGGTCCGTCGCAACGCGCGTACCGACACGCTTTCACGCGGTCGATATCTCACGCTCTGGCGGAAGCAGTCTAACGGCACATGGAAAATTCTCATGGACACCGCATGGGACGTGAAGTAAGCAGTCCAACGGCACATGGAAAATTTCGATGGACAGGGCGTGGGATGTGAAGTAGGCAGTCCAACGGCACATGGAAAAATTTTGATGGACACCGCGTGGGACACGCCGTGAATCTCTTTGCACCGCTGCGTAACTTTTAAACACCATGCTCCGCGACTTACTCCCCCCCGCCCTCCGCGATCGCTACGACGCCAACCGGTCTGACAAGCACGTGATCGACGGCGTACCGGTCTGGTTTCTCAATGAGCGCGACGATATAAACAACGCACACCTCGTCGCACGATTCACGGAAGCGCTGGCGTTGATTGGTGCGCACATGCCGCACAACCTCCGGCGACTGCGTACCGACGTGTCGTGCATTTGGGTCAAACGATGGCCCAACCGCGGCATCTTTTTTCACGATACGCGCATCATGGTGATCGACACCACGTTTGTCGTGAATCCCACGTTCGTGCCCGCACAGGTAGCGGCCACTATTCTGCATGAAGGCGTGCACGCCCGCGTGACAGCAATGGGCGTGGACCGGCGCTACACCAACATCGCCGACGAAGAACGTCTCTGCCGTCGCGCTGAGATTGCGTTCGGAGCACGCGCGCCGGGCGGTGAACCGGTGGTCGTACGCGCCATGGAAATTCTTGGCCTCACCGATGAAGAAGTCGCACCGCGTATCGATCTCGCAGCGGCGGATGCAAAACTGCGCGAGCTCCGCAACATCGAAGGGGGTACAGGGAATCGCGCGTCGTAACTACGCTTGTAGCACTATGCATAAAGTCGCATTTCTTACACTCGAAGACCGCGCCGACTACGTCATTGATGACGAGCTAGCCGTTGCTGAACTCATCGCACGCGGCATCGATACGACCGAAGTCGCTTGGACGCAGACCGGCGCCGACTGGTCGCAGTACGCGCTCGTCATTGTCCGCACAACGTGGGACTATCACCTGCAACCCCAGAATTTTCTTCGCGTGTTGGGCGAGATTGATCGCAGCGGAACACGACTCGAAAATCCGCTGCAACTGATCGCGTGGAATCTCGACAAACGCTATCTGCGAGAACTTGACGAGCGCGGCGTGCCGAGTGTGCCAAGTGTCTGGGGGCACGGTGGTGACACCGCTGTGTTTCGTGGGCTCTTCACATCACTGCGCGAGAGCGAGATCGTGATCAAGCCCACCATCAGCGGCGCCGCACGCGACACGTTCCGATTGCACGCACCACTCAGCGATGACACGGTGCAACATCTGACCGACACCTTTGCTGGTCGCGACTGGTTCGCACAAGCGTTCGTGCGCGCCGTAGTCACAGAAGGCGAGTTCTCGGTGTTCTACTTCCTCGGCACCTTCAGTCACGCGATTCGGAAGGTGCCCAAGGCTGGTGATTTTCGTGTTCAGGAAGAGCATGGTGGTGAGATCATTCCGATCGATGCACCAGATGACGTGCGGCGCGTGGCCGATCAGGTGCTGAGCGCGATCACACCTGCACCGTTACAAGCGCGCATCGACCTCGTGCGGCTGGATTCCGGCGAGCTTGTCGTGATGGAAGTGGAGCTGATCGAACCGTCGCTCTACCTCCGCACGCACCCGCGCGCGGCGGCCAACTTCGCTGATGCGATTGTAGCGGTGCTCGCGAAGAGGTAGGCACCGCGCGAGTTGGCACACTTCGAATGTGCACGATTTCTCAGCGTCGCAGCGCTGCACGGCATAACATCGGTGAGCATTTGACTGTGCAGGCTCGGTCAGCGCGCCGCTCTGCCCCGCGCCAGCACGCCGAATGCGAGGAAGTATCGGCGGAGGCCCTCCGCCGAATTGAACGGAGGATCCGCCTCAAAAAACAGTCGGCAGAACTCCTCTCTTGCGCGCAGCACTTCGCGGCGCCGATGACCTGCCCAGCGCGGATCGGTAGCCGTCATGTCGAAGAGAGAGAGCGCGCGACCAAGTGCGTTGTCGAAACGCACGGTGTGACCGGTAGCGTGCGCACGAATTGCGCGCTCAACCTCGCTTCCGACGTTAGCGAGTTGCTCGACCAGGGAAAATCGTTCCCATTGAAGGCCAGCAGCGCTATGCCCGGACGGTGCGGTCATGCGTCGGAGACCAGTGCTGCGACGACCACCAAGATTCGTGCGCGCACACCGTCGTCTTCGACGCCTCGCGACCGATTCCCCTGTGCCGGACGGATGTTTATCATCGAATCGAACTCGATGAATGCGTCGCCGGCCTCGCTTGGATAGAGGTTGACTCCCCACACCTCAGACTGCCGAGCACCGTCTTCAATCAGCGCAGCCTCTTCGTCGGAATGCAGCTCCGCACCAATTGCCATGACGCTTCGTTCAATGTCGACAACGGCCTTGACCATGTCGCCGAACTGATTTGCGGCGATGAGAGCAAGCTCCGCGCGGGTGATCGAACCACGAATAAGCTGCATTGGATTTTGCTCCATGAAGTTGTAATCTACCCAACCGTCTCCCAGCGCGAGCACCCAAGGTCAAAAGAGCGCTCTGCCACGCATCTGCGTAAACTCCAGCAGAGTCCTGACCCTCTAGCATCCGTCGACACATGCCGTCTGTCCGCTTCGCTGTCACCGCAGCCATCCTTGGCGCAAGCATTTTCGCACCACTCACCGCGCCGCTCACCGCCCAGTCCAACGCGCTCGGCGGCATCGATCAGCGCGCCACACAAGCGCTGCGATTCCGAAACATCGGACCATTTCGCGGTGGACGCGCCACGACGGTTGCCGGCGTCGCGCAGCGCAAGCACGAGTTCTACTTCGGCGCCACAGGCGGTGGCGTCTGGAAGACGACCGATGCAGGCCAATCGTGGGATAACGTCTCTGACGGTTTCTTCTCGACCGGTTCCATTGGCGCGATT
>JANNWU010000256.1:0-4384 GCA_031408755.1 Gemmatimonadaceae bacterium
TGATCGATCGTTACAACGGACGGAAGCGACTCGTCGCCCGGTGCAGGTGTCCCGGTGAGGTTGGGTAGCGCGTTTGCTGTATTCACTATCCAATGGTACACGAAGCGATCCGTCGGCATGGCGCCGTGGAGCACGCTGCCAGTGTTTGCGCCGTACAGATTCTGCTGATACTCAGCTGGCGCGGCGCCGAGGAGATTCATGTTGAAGTGCGCGTTTCTGGCAACCAACGGATCAGCTGTCCAGTACATTTTCGAAACGCCGAGTGCGGCGATCTTATCACGTTGGTAGAGCTTTAATCGTTCGCCGATACGCAGACCCCGTGCTTCCGCGCGGACCGCGAGCATGTCAGACCAATGGACAATCGCGCCAGCTTTGACACCCGTCATGCCGAACACAAATCCAATCAGCAGCCCAGACTGATCAAACGCTCCGGCCGCGACGCCACCAATGTGTTGAGCGACCTGAAGAATCGCTCCCGGCACTCGCTCGCTGAATCCGCGGCCCCACGTTTCATCCTGCAATTCGACGCAAGCGTCGTAATCAGCAAGTGACACGAGATCGCGAATAACGATACTGCCGTGGTCGTCAGGCATGAGCAGGGATCGGGAAATGATGATGACTCTTGCGTCTGCTTGGAACGCGAGATATCGATTGGTGCGCACAAAACTGTATACAATTTAACTCGCCCAAGCATGTCTGAGCTCCGCAGCGCGCGCAAGTCTGCTGTCAACGCCCCGAACGCCTGCCGTGTCAGCCTGCGCGTTGTTCTGAGCGCCATGATGCCACTCGTGCTCGCGTCGTGCAACTCGGCTCCAGACGGCACCGCCAATCCTGGTGCAGCTAGCGATGCCGCGAAAGCGTCGGACGCTGCCTACGACGTCATTATCAGCAATGGTCGCATCATTGATGGATCCGGCAATGCTTGGTATCGCGCGGATATCGCAATCCGTGGTGATCGGATCGCGCGCATTGCGAGTCCGGGGATACTCGCCAAGGCGCAGGCAACTACGCGTATCGATGCGACCAATCTGGTGGTCGCGCCGGGCTTTATCGATATCCAAGGGCAGTCAGCGTGGTCACTGACCATTGGCGACGGACGCGTTATCTCCAAAGTCTCGCAAGGCATTACCACCGAGATCCTTGGTGAAGGGAGCACCCCAGCTCCTGTCAACGCTGGGATCATGGCTGCGAACAACGCGGCGCTGCGTTCTCGCGACGATTCGGCAATGGCAACCGCTGTAAGCTCGTACGCGGGCGCGCGAGGTTTTGGTGCATGGCTCAATGCGATGCAACGGCATGGCATCTCGCTCAACGTCGGCTCGTTTCTTGGTGCCGCAACGATTCGCATGTACGCGAAAGGATTCACTGAAGGCGCATCCAGTCAGGCAGAGCTTGATACGATGCGCGTGATCACTCGTAATGCCATGCAAGATGGTGCGTTTGGTGTCGCGAGCGCGCTGATCTATCCGCCGGGCCGGTATGCATCGACCGAAGAACTGGTCGAGATCGCGAAGGCCATGTCGCCGTTCGGTGGCGTGTACATCACGCACATGCGCTCCGAGGGTGATCAATTCTTGGAGGCGATAGATGAGGCGATGCGCATCGGGCGCGAGGGTGGCGTTCCGGTCGAGATCTATCATCTCAAGGCCGGTGGTGTTCGCAACTGGTCAAAAGCGGCGATGGCAGTCGCGAAGATTGATTCGGCGCGTGCTGCGGGACAGGATGTGAGCGCCGACATGTATCCGTACGTGGCAGGCGGCACGTCACTCGCCGCGTGTACGCCGCCATGGGCGACCGAAGGTGACAAGTTGCTTGAGCGTTTGCGCGACCCCGCGACACGAACGCGCATTGTCAATGAGATGAAAGCGCCCCGAAATACGTGGGAGAATTTGTGCTCGTTAGCCACACCCACTGGCATTGTCACGGCGGGCTACGAAAAGCCAGAATTGAAGAAGTGGGAAGGGAAGAGCATTGCGGATATCTCGAGAGCGATGGGCAAAGATTGGGCGAACACCATCGTTGAACTGTTGTTAGCGACAGATGCGCGCGTCGGCATGCTGGTGTTTTTGATGTCAGAACCGAATGTCGAGATGCAGATGCGGCAGCCGTGGATGAAGTTCGGTACAGACGCTGACGGATGGGATCCAGACTCTGCGGCAAAAGGGCTGACGCATCCACGTGCATACGGCACGTATCCGCGAATTCTGGGGCATTATGTGCGCGATCGTCGCGTGATGCCGCTTGAGGAAGCGGTACGCAAGATGACATCAGCCGTGGCTGATCGACTCTCGATTCGAGACCGTGGATTATTGCGAGAAGGGCTGTTCGCCGATGTCGTAGTGTTCGATCCCGCTACCGTCGCAGACAAAGCCACGTTTCCCGCACCGCATCAACTCTCGGTTGGCATTCGTCACGTGCTCGTGAATGGTGTGCGCGTGTGGGCGGATGGTGCACACACTGGTGCAAAACCAGGACGCGTTGTGCGCGGGCCGGGGTGGTCGCGGCCAGTTGCAGGCGCGCCGTAATGGTGGCACGGCCGTCGACGCCGTTGCGCGGTGATCGACCGGCGCACGTGTATCAGGCACTGCGCGCTCTGATTGTTCGCGGTCAGCTTGCCCCTGGTACGCGAATTGTCGAAACTGAAATTGCAACGCGGCTGCAAGTGAGTCGAACACCGGTCCGCGGCGCGCTGCAGCGACTGCAGCAGGAAGGGTACATTCTGGATTCGCGGACCCCACTGCAATCGCGCCCGACTGTGGCACCGTTAACCAGCGACGATGCGCGTGAGCTGTTTCTGATCGTCGCAGAAATCGAGGGACTTGCTGCGCGGCAGGCGGCAATGCTTCCTATTGCATCTCGCGCGACGTTGGTGGCGAACTTAATCGCGATCAACACCCGTTTTGAACGGGCGGCGGCAGCGAAAAAGCAAATTCACGATCTCCTGTACGAACTCGACGAACGCTTTCATCGAACCTACGTCGATGCTGCCGCTGGAGTGCGTTTGCGCGCGTTGCATGATGTGGTGAAGCCGCAAGCAGAACGATATGAGCGACTGTACGTGAGCCTTTTGTCACGCAGCCTGACAACTTCGTTTATCGAACACGCAGCGATTGCGCGAGCCATCAAAGGTGGCGATCCGGATGTGGCGCAGCGCGCCGTGCAAATGAACTGGCGTAACGCCGCGGATAGGCTTAGCAAAGTGATCGCGACCGTCGGTGATCGTGGGCAGTGGTAAGACGTTGTGACGTTCAATTAATTCTGATTAGTGGAGCGCTCTCCGTTGCCACTGCACTGAGCGTCCGCGCGCAGTCGCCCGATCAATTCGCAGCGCCGCGTCGATTCACCACGACCGCCAGTGCGCTGACCGCGTTCATTGAGCACGAAATGCGCGTACACGGAATACCGGCACTCTCGATTGCACTCGTCGACAGTACGGGAGTCATCTGGGCTCGTGGGTTTGGCGTTGAGAACCGCGCCACACAACGGCCCGCCACAGCGAATACCGTGTATCGCGTCGGTTCGGTCTCAAAACTGTTCACTGATGTCGGCGTGATGCAATTGGTTGAACAGGGCACGATAAATCTGGACGCGCCGGTGCAACGATATCTGCGCAGCTTTCAACCAATCAATCGCTTTCGGCGGCCGATCACGCTGCGACAACTGATGTCGCACTACTCCGGCCTCGTGCGTGAGCCGCCAGTTGGTCACTACTTCGACGATACCAGTCCACCACTCGCCGCGACGGTCGCAAGTCTGAATCAGACAACTCTGGTACACGCGCCGGGTACACGGTTCAAATACTCCAACGCCGGTGTCGCGGTGGTTGGTGCGGTGTTGGAGCAGCAGTCAAAGGCGGCATTCGCTGAGTACCTACAGCGCAATGTGCTCGACCGACTTGGAATGTCATCAAGCAGCTTCACTGCGCGTGCCGACTTGGTGAGTCGAGTGCCGCAGGCGCAGATGTGGACCACGTTTGGTCGCACCTTTGACGCGCCCACATTCTCGCTCGGTATGGCACCAGCGGGCAGCATGTACAGCACGATGCCCGATCTAGGTCGATTCATCAGCATGCTATTTAATGGCGGTAAAGGCGCGCGCGATCGCGTGCTCCGTTCCGAATCGCTCGACGCAATGTGGCAGCCGCAGTTTGCGCCGGTATCGAGTAAGACAGGTGCTGGGCTGGGATTTCAGGTGAGCGAGCTTGACGGCGTGCGCATGGTGGCGCACAACGGTGCGATTTACGGTTTCGCGACGCAGCTATCTGCGCTCCCGAGCGAGAAACTCGGCGTCGCCGTGAGCGCGTCAAAGGATGGCGTTAATGCTCTCACCGAACGGATTGCGCACAGTGCGCTGCGTTTGATGCGTGCCGCGCAGGCATCGCAAC
>JANNWU010000257.1:0-7084 GCA_031408755.1 Gemmatimonadaceae bacterium
CGCCCGTCACAGCTGATGTTACAGCGCGTCGGCCGCGGCGGAACCAAATCGCAGCTGCGCGTACGGATGGCGAGCGCACCGAGTGATCACAGCGCTTCGATTGTCACACTCGTGCCGGGCGCAGGCTTCGGTGTGCATCAGTAGCGCGCGCTGCGCGTCGGGAGCAGCGGTGCGACGTTTGGTAGCCGGGTAGTCATGGACGTCCGCTTTCCGTCACCATCGTTCATAGTAAATAAACCAATTCTGCGCATCGGTCTTTTACAGCCGCTCGCAGCGCTGCTGCTTTGCACCTTCGATACGCGACTTGGCATTGCGTTTGCGACCGTGTTAGCACTGATCACGGTTCCATACAGCATACATGTCGCCACGCGCGCGCGCTTCACACTGACTGACATGCAAGTGAACCTATGGCTGACGCGTGTGAGCCTCTTTGGTTCGTTAGGTCTGACGTTTTCGGGCGTGCCGATTCTCATTCTGCTGGCAAACGGTGATGGAGTGCCGATACCAGAGGCACGACATACTGCATTTCTGGGATCGGTTGCATTCCTGATCTCCTTAGTGTTGGTGGTTTCGTACGCCTTCGCGCGGCTGCTCCCGCGTGAAGAACCAGCGCTGGCACTGATCGCAGCCGAGATGGTTGCTCCTAAGGACCGCGGCTGGGAAGAGCCTGAATTGGACATCGTGGGAGCGTCTCCAAAAGACTCCAGACGATACATGTGGGTGGCATACCTCGTGATGGGAATGCTTCCCGTCGCCGCTGCGTGGCTGAATCGCGATGTGCAGGACGTCCGAATGGGCGTGACGCTGGTCCTCGCACCGGTGATTGTCGTAATGCTCCTGTCGATGGTACCGAAAGAAGTCCGCACTCATCGCGTGTTGTCGCTCCTCCGTCAACACGAACTGAGTGCGGGGCACACGTTTCACTACGCGCATCTCGATCAGATTCACGAGAGCCGCGCGCAAACATGGCTCGGTCGGCGGTTTGGCGCGAACGCAACAGTGCAGTCAAAGCGCAGACGGAGTTCCGGCCTGGTCGATGGCGGTGTTGCTGGAGACAGCGAGGTCCAGTGAGACCGGTCTCGTGCGTCAGAGCAGAAGCGCATCGAATCGCGGTCGTACCATCACAGCAACACCGCCTCAACCGCATACAACACTGCACCGCCCGTCCAAGCCACTCGCGCGGTGCGATTGTTGCGCTGCTTGCCACACATCAATCAACGCCCGATCACACGCCCCACACCGAACGACTCATCACGAGGTTTCGCATGAGCTCGACGCTGCTCGGTTCACTCGAAGGACTGCTCCCCGATCTCGATGTCGCGATGCGCCCGCTGCGCATTACAAGCGAGCTCGCCGGTGATGCATTGCTCCCGCGCACCTTCACGTGCACCGACGAAGTATCGAAACCGTATGCGATGACGGTGGAGGTGCTCTCGCGCGACAGTACCATCGATGCCGAGCAAATGTTACGTTCGCGAATGACTGTGCAACTTGAGTCCGGTATCGGACAGACGCGACAGTTCCACGGTCGTGTTGCAGCGTTCCAACAACTGGGGCAAGCAGACGGCAACACAGCATATAAAGTCGTGCTCGTTCCGTGGCTCGATTTTCTCAATCTCTCTATGGACTGTCGCATCTTTCAACGCGAAGATGCACGCGCCATCATTGCAAAAACGTTTACCGATCTGGGCTGGGCTGCCGGCACTGATTTCGAAGATCGTTGCAAATCGAGCTACGAAAAACGCCGTTTCTGCGTCATGTATCGTGAGACGCACTTCAACTTCGTCTCTCGGCTGATGGAAGAAGAAGGCATCTTCTACTGGTTCGAACACGATGGCGATCGCGAAAAACTTGTGCTCGCTGATGCAAACACAACAGCACCATCGCTCGCGACTCCGCTGCGTGTCGTCACACAAGACGGCAAATTTCTGGACGACGATGTCATCACAAGTTTGTATCGTCAGGCTGATGTGCACCCAGGCAAGTTTCGCTTGGCCAGCTACGACTTCAAGCAGCCGTCGTTCGCGCTCAACTCGCAAGTGTCAGGTGAAGGTCCGGAAGAAGTCTACGACTATCAAGGCCCCGCACACTTTGTGACTGTCGATCACGGCCAACACTTCGCACGTGTTCGGCTTGAAGAGCAGGCGGCGCGACGTGTTGTACTAATGGGGCAGGGAAACGTGCGTACGCTCTCCGTCGGACAACGCATCAACATTATCGGACACCAGCGTGCTGAAGCCAACGGTGAGTATCTCGTCACCTCTGCATCGCACATGGGACAGGCCGGAAATCTCAGGCCGGACGACGGTGGTTTCGACTATTCAAACGCATTCACCGTTATTCCAGCAGCGACACCGTACCGCGCGCCGCGACTTGCTCGCAAACCAACTGTGCACGGTTCGCAAACCGCGCTGGTTGTTGGCAAAGCAGGTGAAGAAATCTGGACCGATGAGTTTGGGCGTGTGAAACTCTCGTTTCATTGGAATCACCGCTGCACCAAGAACGAAGACAGCAGTTGCTGGGTGCGCGTGAGTAGCCCGTGGGCCGGCAAGGGATGGGGCGGCATCAGCATTCCGCGCATGGGACAAGAAGTTGTGGTCGAGTTTCTGGAAGGCGATCCGGATATGCCGATCATCTCTGGACGTGTGTACAATGCCGAGAATCCGGTGCCGTACACGTTACCCGCCAACGCTACGCAGAGTGGCATGAAAACGCGCAGTACGAAAGGCGCCGGTGCAGCCAACTTCAATGAGATTCGCTTTGAAGATAAGCGCGGTGCTGAACAGCTTTATGTGCATGCAGAGAAAGATGAAGAGATCATGGTCGAGAACGACAAGAAGGAAGATGTCGGGCACGATGAGACGATTACAATCGGCAATGATCGCACCGAGACTGTGAAGCATGACGAGACGCTCACGGTCAACAACGATCGGAAACGTCAAGTTGATGGCAACGAGAATGTTACTGTCAACCTGCTCCGCTTTCACACGGTCGGCATCAACGAGATGATCACTGTCGGTGGTGCGCAGGAAGTGAATATCGGTGGATTCCGCAGTACGGCTATCGGTCTGTTTTTTACCGAAGTCATTGGTGGCTGGATGAAAACAGTCGTCGGAATGAGTCAGACGGTTGACGTTGGCAAGTCCATGACGCTCACCGCTGGCGATGAAGTGTTGATCAAGACCGGCGCATCAAGTATTCACATGAAGAGCGATGGTACAATCACGATCACTGGCAAAGATATTATCACCAATGCCTCGGGGAAAATCGCGAGTAAGTCCACCGGTGTAACAAGTTTGAAGGCAGAAAAGATCACGCAGAACGGCTGATGCGTGTGCAACACGCTCCCGCTTACGCGCCGGTAGAGAGCAACGCCAGCACCGTTGCCGACGAGGAGATGCACTCTCTGCTTGGTGCCGTGGTCGATATGCTCGCACCAGTGCCACTGCGCATCGATGGTATCGTGTTGCTACCGCTGGTGGCGTTGGTTGACGCGTGCGGTGTAATAGATGGCGACAGTCATGGCTTGCATCGCACGCTGTTGGCACCAGTTGTTGGTGCACCGCTGGTCGCTACCGATGTGGGACGTATGGCGGCGGTGTCGTTCATCGGAGGCGACGTTAGATCGCCGCTGATACTAGGGCTGTTGGCCCAACAGCAAGCAGCCACCACAACACACGCTGGCGCACAACCAGATCGTGTGGTCATCTCCGCCGCCACTGAAATTGTGCTGCGATGTGGCAACGCGAGTCTCACATTGAATGAGTCGGGCCGCGTTGTTCTGCGTGGAGAACACATCTCGAGTCACTCTGCTGGCGTGCACGCTATTCGCGGTGCCACTGTCCAGATCAACTGAGCGCACTGACACAATACTCACTCATGTGGCAGCTCATGAATCTCACTCCGTTCTCAGCCGATCGCGCATGGATTCGCGATCGCGACGGTGCCGAAGTGTGGCAAGTCGCGGTGCGCGCGTCATTTGATGTGCATTCCGACGGTCGGTGCGAGATCTCCACGAATCAGACACCGGTGCGTCTGGCGCCACAGTATGCACCGGAGCCACACGGCGCACTGCTGTTGCACGATACTGATCTGCCACTGATTCGACGCGCCACCGATGTGCTGCTTGCAGGTGATGCACACGCCCCGCGAGGTCGTCCAACAACGGTCGTCGATGCAACGCTTCGACTCGGGCCTATTGATAAATGTGTTCGCGTTATCGGTGATCGGTACGGTCGACATGATGGAAGCCCGCACCAGCCAGCGCCGTTCCTCACGATGCCAATCACATATTCACGGGCACTTGGCGGAGTCGATCCCGCATCGCCTGATCGTGTGAATCATTCCTCATCGTCGGCCAATCCAGCCGGTGTTGGCTTCGCGTGGAACAGAGTCACGCTTGCTGAGCGCCGATATCCAAACTGCGAGTTCCCGCATGCGTCCGGAATGGCTGCGGCAGAGGGCGCACCGGCGGGGTTTGGGCCTATTGCGCCAGCGTGGGCATCGCGCGTTCGCTATGCAGGCACGTACGATGCGCGGTGGGAAGAAGAACGCGCACCGCTGCTGCCCGACGATCTCGATGAACGATTCTTTCAGTCGGCGCCAACAGACCAGCAGGTTGACGGATTTTTGCGCGGCGGTGAATTGGTGGAGCTGACAAATCTGTCGCGCAGTGGATCGCTCCGCTTCGCGTTGCCACGCGTCGAACTGCGCGCGCAGACGCGTTTTGCACGTGAATCGCTGCTGATGGTTTTTGCGCTCGTGCAAGTTTCAATCGATGCGCGAGCGTCGCGAGTGGAACTTACGCACTACGCTCGGTTGCGCTGCCATGCGAAAGTTCAGGAGCTTGAAAAGACCATCGTGCGATGGAAACCCGTTGTGCGGTTACATGCGCTTGGCGGACGGTCCGTAAATCGTTCGCCGGCCGCGGCATGAGCCTGGTTATCGTCGGAGCCGGAATCGCCTCGCCGCTTGGTGTTGGTGTGCGCTGCGTGTCTGCGGCGTGGCGTGGTGGCGTTAGTGGATTGCACGAACATCCATCGGCGATCACGCTGCGCGGGTCGCCACCAGTGGTGGGTGCGGCGCTGCCGTTTCGCGCGTGGCCTGATCGTAAACGATGGAGCGATCTCGCCTTGGCAGCACTGCAAGATTCCCTTGCGCAGCTTCCACAGTCAGCGAGAGAGCGAGCCGTTTCGGTGTTGATCGCGGTGCCATCCGCTCGACCCGGTCGGCCGGTTACGCTGGAGCAGGATCTGTCGGATACGATTTCGCATGCGTTGCGCACCGTGGTACGCGTAACTCGTGTTGAGTGCGTGCGCGACGACGCGTGTGCTGGAATTGCGGCGTTGCAGTTGGCGGCCAATCATCTGTCACCGGACGAAATGTGTCTTGTGCTTGGTGTCGATTCGTGGCTCGATCCCGACGCGCTTGAATGGCTCGATAGTGGCGGTCGCTTGCACGGTGGTGGCCATCGTCAACCAACACTTTGGGGTATCGTTCCGGGTGAAGCAGCCGCAGCACTTTGGGTTGTGCGGCAGAATGCATCAATCACATATGGCCGTCTTGCTGTGCGCGGAATTGGCGTAGCCACTGAACCAGCGCGTCCGCAGACAGACGCAGTTATCACTGGTAAGAATTTATTCGCTGCGATACGCGCGACTCTGCACGATGTTGGTGATGACGTGCCCGTGTCAGCGATCATCACCGACAGCGGTGCGGCACCGTGGCGCGCGGAAGAGTGGGCCCTCGCGTCGATGGGTCTGCGCGGTGCCATGGCCAACGATATCCCGCTCTGGACGCCTGCCGATCGCTGGGGGGATCTTGGTGCTGCGACAGCGGCAGCGGTGCTTGCGCTCTGCACCGACTTGCTCAATCGTCGTCCATTGTACTCGACGCGTGCGATGATCACGACGATGGCCGAATCTGGTGCACGCGCCTGTGCGATCGTTGATGGAGTACTCGCTACTGATCTCGCAGAAGTCTCGGAATTTGATCACACTCCGCAAATTCGGAGCGCCGCCTGATGTCAGAATACACCGACTACTTCCTTGCGCGTGCAAGCAACGCCAACGCACTGCGTGATCGGCTTGCACAGGCTCACATTCCATGCCTCGTTGCTGATGATGCGCATGCCGCAACGTCAGAAGCCGCGCAATATTGGTGGCCAGTGCTCGCGGCGAGCACCACCAACGTTGCGCCACCGGCTGGCCGAGCATCGCGTGCTGAGGTTATGCCGTCACTCGCGCCACTGGTGACTGTTGACATACCGGACATGTATCGCCGTGACATTGTCGCAGAATTGTGCGCTGCGGTTGCGCCGCTGCTGCAACTGACCGCAAGTGAAGGTGCGATGGAGTGGTCGCTGGCGCTGTGGGAACGGGTTGGAGTGGAACCGGCGCTGCTCGACGCGGCGCTCGAGGAACCCGATCCGTTCACAGAAACGGCCCGTGAAGATTCACTGCACCGTGTTGCAACTGCGCTCGGCCTGTCGCCCGATACGCTGCGCGATCACATCGTGGCGGGGCCCGGCACCATTGAAGCGTTCACCACCTTGGCGCAGATACCGTGGATGTACATGCTGGACTGCAACGCACTGCCGCCGGCAACGTGGCTGCTTGAACATGGGACGGCGGTGCTGACGTCAACGCTGGAAGGATGATCATGCCAACGATCATGATGCGAACGATGACGATGCCACGGATCGCGCTGCCAACGCTCAGTCGAGCACTCCGTCAGCGCGCGCCGATGGTGTCGCTATGACGGTCACGGTGCGCGCAACCGGGAACTCGATCTGTCACCAAGGCAGTGGCGGTAAAGTGCGAAACACAATCCCCGATCTGTGCAAAACGCCATCGGTGCCGGTACCGCACATCATCGTGTCGTACTCCAGCGATCTCGCGAAGGGGAGTCGCACGGTGTTCGCCGATGGTGGAAACAGCATTGCAATCAAGGGGTCGATTTTTCTCACCTGCACTGGCGATGAACCGGGCGTTGGGAAGGGTGTGAAATCGGGTACCGTGCGCGGCGAATCACGGTGGCTGACGTGGTCGCCGACGGTGTATATCGAAGGCCGAAATGTCTGCCG
>JANNWU010000258.1:0-5166 GCA_031408755.1 Gemmatimonadaceae bacterium
CAATGATGTCGATTGGTGTCAAAAGCGAGTCGAGGCACTGGGCTTCGAGCTGTTGACGCTCGATCAAACCCGTGCGGATCTTGAGTTGCCGGTGGTGAAGGTGATTGTGCCGGGGCTTCGACACTTCCGTGAACGTTTTGCTCGCGGTCGACTGTACGAGACACCGGTCGCCCTCGGATGGGTGCCGCTGGCGCGGACGGAGCGGGCGTTAAACCCAATTGCGTTTTTCCTGTGATCGATCGAGATCGCAGCGCGGTTCACACTTTACACGGAGGTGCTGCATGGATGAGCATTCAAAGGCGATTGCACGTGTGTTGTCCAAAGCGTGGGTTGACCCGGAGTTTCGTAAGCAGCTTCACGCAGACCCCAAAGCTGTACTGCGAGCGCACGGGCTGGAAACCGGTGAGACAGTCGCGCTGCACGAAGACACCGAGGCCCGTAGTCATTTTGTCATTCCACTTCGCCCTGCGCACATCAAGGATGATGATCTACGGAAGGCAGAGCCACATGCAGATTTGTGCTGCACCGCGTGCTTGTAGCCAGACGATGAACGTTGGTGCTGCGTCGCTGGCACGCGTGCAGTGACGCAGCAGCCGGCGAGTGGCTGGAACATACATATCAAGCTCGCGCCCAGCGCGGTACTCACTGTGTTGGGCGACAGTGTGACGGCGATTCGGATCGACGATCGAGCGGTTGACCTGCGGGCGCTTCCAGAGGCGTTTCGGGTGCACCTGCACCAACTGGCGAATGGCGTGTTGTTGGATAGCCTCGACGACGGGGCACTGATGAGCGGTGGAGTCGGTGTACTCGCGCAATGGCTTTCGCTTCGCCACGCGCTCGATTGCAGCGCAGCGGTGACGTATGCGGTTGTGACATCTTCGCATACGCGTGTAACGTTTGCGCCGAGTGCGCCGGGAAAGCCACACAATTTTGCTCGCATGCGCACTCGTTCACGTTTGTCCAGATTCGCATTTTTACGACGCGTCGGTCCGGCAATAATTCTTGATTCACCGCAGGCGCGCGGTCCCGTTACGATACACGATCTTAGCCTCCTGGGACCGCTCTTCTCCGCTGACGATTGGGAAAAGAGCGAGAGTGCACGCGAGAGTGAAAGCGACTCGACGCTGAGTGCGGTCTTGGCGCTACTGCATACCGCTGGGCTGTCACTCACGGTTCACGCTGACGGCACCACGGACGAGGACCGTAACCCGCATGCGCGCGCGTGGGAGTTTTCGGATCTGTTACTCCACATGCGCAGCAGGCCCACACGCCACGATGTCATCACGGGCGGCACCTATCCGTGGCGCGGAGTGCTAGAGCCGGCGCCAGTCGAAAAACCGACGATGTCTGAACACCGCTTCGTTCTGGACGTCCCAGATACGACGCAGGACATCGCATTTGATCGTGTCGTCGCGTCGCGAAAATCAACACGAGTGCACGCTGCGTCTCCGATTACCATCGCGTCAATCGGGCGATTTCTCTGGCGCGGAGCCCGTCGCACCGATCCGCTACCTGACCTCCGCGATGGCGGATATGCGGTCACGCATCGAGTGCAACCAAGTGGTGGCGCGTGCTATCCACTTGAGCTGTACTTGGTGCTTCGTGATTGCGCTGGCGCAGCACCGGGCCTCTATCACTACCGGCCCAGCGAGCACCTTCTAGAGTTACTCACAGTGGCAGATGACGAAGTGCGCAATTTGAGCGAGCGATACGCGTGGATGATGGCCGATGGCTCATCGCCACAAGTGGTCTGTATTATCACGGCACGCTTCCTTCGTACTTCGTGGAAGTACCAAGGCATTGCGTACTCCACAATTCTGAAGGATGTCGGTGTGCTCTACGAATCCCTGTATCTCGCTGCGTCCGCCGAAGGCCTTGCAGCGTGCGCCGCCGGAACGGGAGTTGGGCCAACATTCTCAACGCTTATTGGAACGGATCCACTCGTTGAGTCACCCGTTGGTGAATTCGTGCTCGGCAGTGGTGCGTGAGCTGGCATTACGCGGCATCGTTCACCTCATTCGCCACACGCACCGCAGATTCGAGCGCACCCTGAATCCATCCGGGCAGGGCGCTGGTGTGATCGCCAGCAAAATGAATACGCCCTTCATGTGCTCCAATAACTGGGGTAAGGGTCGTCATCTGCCCTGGGGAGTACCAGCAGTAATCGCCCTTTGCGAAAGCATCGGCGTCCCAACTCTTGGTCCTTGCGTGGCCAGAAAAAAATGTTCGCGCGCCGGGATACACCTGCTCAACGCAGCTCAGAACAAGCTCGATCTGGTCTGGCAGATCAAGCTGTTCGAGTTCACGCGCCGTTGGCCCAGTGAAGTAGCAATCAAGAATTCCGCGTGTCGACGGCTGCGCCGCTGTTGCATCCTCAATCCACACACCTGCTCGTGATTCGCCAGCGTGGGCAGGAAGATCTGTCGCCGCGGTGCCGCTATACCCATCGCGTTGCCAAAACCGTTCAGTGAACTCTAAAAAAACTCGCGTCACCGAGGTGTACTGAAGCGATTGAACCGCCGCAGTCTTCGCTGCCGAAAATGCAGGTACCACAGCGATACTGCGTAACACGCTGAACGGCAGCGTGCAAATCAGATAGTCCGCATCGTATCTCGCCGTATCGCCCACGCAACCTACACTCACGCCTGAAGACGACTGCGCAATATCTGACACCACTGACTCGTAACGAATGCTTGCTCCAAGGTGCGACGCAAAGGCGAGAGGTAGTACGTCGGTACCATGCCGAAACCGGTACAACATATTTGGGTTAATGGCTGCCGATGTGACACTCGACTGGTCCGCCGCCAACCATCCGTCAGTTGCCGCGCCGCCCAACGCAACGAATGCGCGATACTGACGCGAAGCTGGATGCGCGGCGCCATTCGAATCGATGCTCGCGACGCTGCTCTGACCTTGAAGCAGTGTCGCAAATGCGTACGCGGTGTCACGCAATATCAGTAGCGCGGAGCAGGTGTCTATTCCGTTGCCCCAGAGATCCGGATATCCAAGGCGGAGAATTTCAATTGCACCGTCAGACGCGCCCTGCTCGTGTAAGAACTGTCGAAAGCTGATGTTGTCGTAACGCTGGAGGGCAGGCGGCGGCCAATTCCCGGCGCGCGAATCGACCGCCAGAATTTCCAGCATCGCCGCTTTCACGTACGTTAACAACCACGCTATCGGAGCTTTACCGGATTCCGCTTCGCTCAGTTGTACCGGCCACGAACTTGCAGTCGCCGTCGCTTCGGCAACGCGAGTGCCACGGAGATAATCAACTGCCGTTCCCACGTTAGTCGGAATCGGATCAAGCGGCAGGCCAAACAGTTCTGCGAACCCAATCGATAACGTGTGACATCCCGGAATGAATGAAGCGCCGGCGTCTGCATGTAACCCTGCGGAAAAACCATCGCGCAGTGTAAGAACACGTCCACCGGGATGCGACTTCGCTTCCAATACCGTCACGGAATGCCCCGCGCGAACCAGCATGTAAGCGCACGCAAGTCCGGACATCCCAGCGCCAAGAACAATCACGCGCTTTCGTGCGCCAGTCGGTTGTAACGTGGCAGCACTAAAAGGCAGGAAAGCAAAGCCAGTCATAGCTCAACGTCTCGCAGCATTGAAGCGAAGCGTCAGCGATCGCAGCCGAACGCGAGATTCATCACCGAGGCCACCCTGTCTGCGGTAAGCGGTTCGTAATGCGAAGTGCATTCGCAAAATAGACCTTCTTCAGCACAGCGTCAGGCAAATCGATGCCGTACAGTTTCCACGTGGCGTGATAGTCGCGGTAATAGGGGAAATAATCGTCGCGCGTTTCGAAAACACGCCAGTAGTACGGGTACTCCTCGGGTTGGTACGAGTCTTTCCCAAAGAGAATCCGATCCTGATACTTGACGAAAAAATCATGCGCAACGCGTGGCTGACGTCCAATGTCGTATAGCACTGCTCCAACTTCTGCGAGCACATTCGGCATCTCGTCCATCATCTTTGCTAAACGCCCCAAGTCGTTCGCATGCCATCCGAGATGGGCAATCACAAATGTTGTGCGAGGATTGCGACGCAGCATGTTGTCACGCTCGGTCATCAGCGTTTCGAAGCTCGGATTGTCGTCGGCAGGGTAGCGTCGGCCAGGAAAAAGCGACAACTCCAACCAGCGCTCGTTGCTGTAATCGATGGGCTGCCAGAACTCTTGAGGATCAGCGGTGTGGATAAAAACGGGTAAGCGCAGTCGTGCTGCGGCTTCCCAGACAGGAGTCAGCACCGGATCATCAATATGAAGCCGTGTTCCGTCAGCCTTTTTCGTGGACAGCCCGAGTCCCTTTCCAATCTCACCGATGCCTACTGCGCCAGCGACGACATCCGCATCGAGCTGCGCAACAACGCGTTCCGCCCAGCCTGGTGCACCCGCGTTCTGAAAACTTACGCCGGACAAGATGCGGATGCGATCACGCATCGTTGGCGACGCCTTGATCAGTGCAGTCTGCTGCGCCAACGCGTCACCGCTCGCATTGTTCGCGGCCACAATGACGCGCACGTTCAGCGCATCAAGCTCGCGGCCAAGTTGCTCGATGCCCGCTGCTGAGTTGAGCTGTGTGTACGGGTGCCCGTGAAAGTCGATGGCAGGAAACTTTGCGCGTGGCACTGGATGCGATGGTGCGACGAGTGTTGATCGCGGCCGATAGTCGACGATGCTCGGCGCGGGCAACGTGGGCGCCTGACAGTTTCCCGGGCGAACCAGCGTCGTACCTGCGGGACACTGCTCGCCGGGCTTGATCGGCGTGCCGCGGTTGCCTTGACCTGGTCCTTGTGCGGCGGCCGTTGAGAAGGCGGCGACTGCCGAAAGAGTCCACACACTGCAGCGATGAAACATTCTCTGATTCCGAATAAGTATCAAATGCACGTTGTCGGCGGACGCCGCGGGACACTACCCGCGAAGTAACATTTCCTTCCGCACAATCGGCGCGACTTCCGTACCGAGTAACTCGATTGCACGAAGCATTGCTGAGTGTGGCAGCGTCGCTACGCCCATCTGAAAGGTGATGCGTGAAATTCCTCCAAGCGCGGCGCTAATCGACAGCACCTTTGTTGCTGCGCTTGCCGCGTCACCCACGATTAATGCGCCGTGTGGTCCGCGCAGCATGTCGAACTGTGCGCGGGTTGTCGCAGGCCAAC
>JANNWU010000259.1:0-6774 GCA_031408755.1 Gemmatimonadaceae bacterium
CGCTGATCACACCGTTTGCCAGTGACGGCAGCGTGGATGAAAGTGCGCTGCGTGCGCTGGTCGAGTAGCAGATCAGCGAGGGCATCGACTTCCTCGTGCCATGTGGATCGACAGGCGAAGCGGCTACGCTTGACGTGCAAGAACACCTGCGCGTGGTTGCGATTACTGTCGAAACGGCGGCAGGTCGCGTGCCGGTAATCGGGGGCGCGGCATCGAATGACACGCGGAAAGCGATTGCGCTCTCAAAGCAGGTCATTGAAGCGGGTGCGACGCATCTGCTGCACGCATCGCCACATTACAACCGCCCACCGCAACGCGGCATCCACGATCACTTCATTGCGATTGCAGACGCTGTCAGTCAGCCAGTGGTGCTGTACAATGTGCCGTCTCGTACGGCGAGCAATATGGATGCGGCTACCACGCTCACACTGGCAGCGCATCCGAACATCGTCGCCATGAAAGAGGCCAGTGGCAACCTGCCGCAGATCGAAGAAATCTTGCGCAACCGTCCCGACGGATTCTCCGTTCTGTCCGGCGATGACACTGTCACGCTACAGCTCATCGCGCGCGGTGCGAACGGCGTTATCTCCGTGGTGTCCAACGTTGTCCCACACGCGATGAGCTCCATGACGCGCGCGATGTTGAATCGCGATGTTCAGAGCGGCCACCGTCTCGATGACTCCCTGAAGGCGCTGTATCGTGCCTCTGGTGTTGAGTCCAATCCTATTCCGATTAAAGCCGCCATGCACATGCTCGGCCGCGCAGAAAATATCGTACGCCTTCCGCTTGTTCCTCTCGCTGTTGAACACAATTCGGCAGTGCGAAGCGCATTAGTGATGGCCGGAGCGATTGCCGAATGAGTGAGCATGTCTTGGGCGTTGCTGTGCGCACACTCGCTGCGACACCGTCAGGTAACCCACTGCCGGACGAAGCGCGCGATGTTGTGACAGCGCTCCTTGATGCGCTCGAGCGTGGTGAATTACGCGCGGCTGAGCGTGATTCGGATGGCTCGTGGCACGCGGTACCGTGGGTCAAGCAGGGAATTTTACTCTCGTTTCGCCTTGGGCAGATTGTCGATCTGTCACCCGGATGTACGCCACAAGCATTCAGCTTTTTGGACAAAGACACAATGCCACCACGCCGGTTTTCGGTAACTGACGGCGTGCGCGTGGTTCCCGGTGGAAGTACCGTGCGTCGCGGTGCCTATCTGGCGAGTGGTGTTGTCTGCATGCCGCCGATGTACGTCAACGTCGGTGCATGGGTTGGTTCAGGCACGATGATCGATTCACACGCGCTCGTGGGTAGCTGTGCACAGATTGGCGCGCGCGTTCACCTCAGCGCAGCGGCACAGATTGGCGGTGTACTCGAACCCATCAACGCCTCGCCGGTAGTCATCGAAGATG
Source organism: Gemmatimonadaceae bacterium (assembly GCA_031408755.1). Classification (GTDB taxonomy): domain Bacteria; phylum Gemmatimonadota; class Gemmatimonadetes; order Gemmatimonadales; family Gemmatimonadaceae; genus JACMLX01. The sequence continues at coordinate 1,404 of JANNWU010000259.1, forward strand.
ACGTGATCGTTGGCGGTAATTGCGGCGTCTATGAAGGGACCGTCGTGCGCCATGGCGCGGTGCTCGGCGCCGGCGTTGTGCTTACGCGCGGCACACCAGTGTTCGATCTCGTCAACAACTGTGTCTATCGCGGCAGTACGAATCAACCGTTGATCATTCCACAAGATGCCGTTGTGGTTCCAGGAGCGCGCAAGGTGCGCGGCGCATGGGCCGAAGGTGAAGGGCTGAGTGTACAAACGCCAGTCATCGTCAAGTATCGTGACGACAAAACCGATCTCGCTACAACGCTGGAAGCATGGCTACGATGAGCGGTGTGCGCAGCGTCACTGTACCGGGTGACAAATCGTTGTCGCACCGAACGCTGATGTTCGCTGCACTGGCGACCGGTGAGAGCGTACTGCGTGGCGTGCTCCCCTCCGCCGATGTCATGAGTACTGCAGCGGTGCTGCGCACACTCGGTGTCGATCTGCCGAATGCTTGGGACGCAGCGTCCACAATTCTTGTGACTGGACGCGGGCGCCGTGGACTGCGAGCGGCAAGTCGTGATCTCGATTGTGGCAACAGCGGCACCACCGCACGTCTTATGTCAGGTATCGTAGCCGGAAATCAAATGCGCGCGACATTTGTGGGCGATTCAAGCCTCAGTCGCCGACCAATGCGACGGATCGCGCGACCGTTAACGCAGATGGGTGCAACATTCTCGTTGACCAACGACGATGGCCTGCCGATGACAGTGCAGGGTGGCGAACTGCGCGACATCGATTGGATTAGCGCAACCTCCAGTGCACAGGTCAAGAGTGCAATTCTGCTCGCGGCTCTCGTCTCCGGAACCACGGCTCGCGTGCAAGAACCCAGTCGCTCCCGCGATCATACCGAACGCATGCTGGCTTCACTCGGTGCACCAATCATCGTTTCTGATGACGCGGTCACGCTGCATCCTGTCGACAGCATCGCCCCGCTCCAATTCGATGTGCCGGGTGACCCGTCATCAGCACTCTTCCTGCTCGCGAGCGCCGTGTTGCGCGGTCACGAGTTAGTTGTGCGCAACGTTGGCGTGAATGACACGCGCACCGGTGCATTTAGTGTGCTGCGTCGGATGGGTGTGACGCTGACATTAGAAAATGAGCGAGTGGTGAGCGGTGAGCCCGTTGCGAATGTGCACGTTGACGTGTGTGCGGGTGTGCGTGGCGTCACCATTGGAGGCGACGAAATTCCTGCCCTGATTGACGAGATCCCAATGCTCGCATGTATGGCTGCCCATGCCGAAGGCGAAACGCGCATCACAGATGCGACTGAGCTGCGTGTCAAGGAAAGTGATCGAATCGCAGTTGTGGTTGCGAATCTTCGCGCAATTGGCGCTGACGCTGAAGAGCTCCCGGATGGTTTGATTGTTCGCGGCAGCGAGAGGCGGTTGGAGGGATCTGTGCAAACGCATGGCGATCACCGCATCGCGATGGCGTTTGGAGTTCTCGGTCATCTGCGCGACAACCATGTACAGATTGATGATCGCGACTGTGTGAACGTATCGTTCCCCGGTTTCTGGGAAACGTTGGCAACGTTGGATGCGCGCACATGACGCAGACACATCTGGTGATCGCGATTGACGGTCCGGCAGCATCGGGCAAATCGAGCACGGCGCAATGGGTGGCATCTCAGCTTGGCATCAAACATGTGGATAGCGGTGCGATCTATCGCGCGCTGACCGCAGTCGCAATTGAGCGAAATGTTGATGCAACGCAGTGGACTGCTGACACAGTCCTGGCGGAGACGTCGCGTATCACAATGATCCCTGGTGAGCGCACATTTATTCCGCTCATTGATGGTGCGCGCCAGGACGAACGGCTCCGCGGCAGCGATGTGACGGCGGGTGTTTCGGTGGTGGCGCAGATGCAGCCCGCGCGTGCGTGGGTAAATGCGCAGGTGCGCGCCGCGGCAGTCGAGCACGCGGTTGTTGTCGATGGCCGTGATATTGGCACGGTGGTTTTCCCCGATGCCACTTTGAAGATTTTCCTCGTCGCTGACTCGTGGGAGCGTGCGCGACGGCGGTTGCAACAGCGGCTCGGTCGATCGCCAGCTGAGAGCGAAATTGCCGATGAAACAGAGCTTTTAGTTCGCCGTGACGCGGCCGATCAAACCCATACCTTTCAAGCGCGCGACGCCGTTCTGCTTGACACGACTTATCTGACGCAAGCGGAGCAGGTGGCGAGGATTGTCGCGCTGGCCAAGGCTGCGGAGCGATAACACCATTGCCTCGCAGCGAAAACCGACTATTCTCATTTGAGACGATTCTACCGCTCATTTGGGAGGAAGTATGGCCCGGCGTGCAATCACACCGACCCAGTCCAAGCCAGTTCCGGTGCCGAGGGCTGTTCTTGAGCTCGGTGTCGCCATGGCTGTTGCCGACCGCTGGCAGTTAGGGATTGCTGAGCGCGCGCACCTCATCGGCGTGCCACAGGGTACGCTTTATCGTTGGCTGAATGACGGTACGCCGAGCGCGCTGCCAGCGCACGTTCGCGAGCGAATCGGCCATGTGGTCGCGATTGATTTGGCGGCGCAGGCGTTTTACGGACCGGGTACGGCGGTCGCCGCTGATGCGGTTCGTCGCCAGGGCACGGCTCCGAATGATCGTGATCCGGCGCTACCGCTCTGCCTGCAGAGCACCTTCGCGTTGACCGAAGTGCGACGAGCCTTTGAGCATCGTGCGGGCGGAAGCGTGGCGTCAACGATGTTGCCGAGTTTGTTGCCAACGGAGTGAGCGCGATCGCAGTAGTGAGCCAGCCGGGAAAGCCTGTCGTCCGTCTGCAGTCGCTAGGCGGCGATCAGCTGGCGCGCATGCTGGCGAACGCGTACGGTCCCGATCCTCAAAGCCTGATTGTCGCGCTTGAACTCGCGGCGGCCGCCGATCCGTTACTTGAGCGTAGTCTGCTCGGGCTCCGGACGTTGCGGCGGGGTGATTTGGGCCAGATCGCAGCCAATGATCGTCCGTGGATTCTCGCGCCGTTCGGCAACACCGGAAGCAGCAGATGGTCCTCCGGCGGGAGAGGGTGCTGGTACGGTGCAGAAACCCTCGCGACTGCGCAGTGTGAAGTTGGGTTTCACTTGGCCGCGCGGTGTCTCATTGAGCAACTGCCTGTCCACACGCCGTTCGCGCGAATGCAGATCGACGCTGCGTTGACCGCATGGCCGCTGGACGATTTGCGCACATGCGAAGCAGCCGATCTGCGTCTCTCACCGCGCACCTACATCGACTCACAGCCGTACGGTGACAGGCGCGCTCGACAAGACTCGGCTGGAATCATTTGGCCAAGCGTGCGAGACGCCGCGCGCGGGTTGTGTGTAGTGGCGTTTCGGCCCGTTGCGCTTGAGAATGTCACGGTTGCGTTGCACTCGCAGCGTGCCGAATGGGACGGCACCCAGCTAACGTGGTCGCGGTAAGTCGGGAAGCGAGAATGCAACGACGCTCGTTGACGTGAACCACGGCTGTATCTAGCTTTGACGGTTCGCTTTCCTCCGGCCACAAATCGGTCGCAGGATCCCCTAGCCTCGGCGCGGCGAGCTCACCATACCGCGCAGTCTGGAGCAACACACTTAATGTCCGAGTCTGAAGTCGAGATCAATCTCGACGACACTGCAACCGGCACGGCCCTAACCGCTCGCGAGAAGCGCGATATCCAGCGCTCGCAGCTTCGGCCGCTTGCCAACCGCCGCCCTGAGCTCTACGAGGAAGACGAATACACCTCGGAAGATTACGAGCGGATGATCGCGATGTACCAAGGCACGATGGCCTCGATCGAAGAAGGTGAGATCGTCAAGGCCAAGGTCATGGAGATTCGCGAGAACCTCGTCATCCTGGATATCGGCTTCAAGTCGGAAGGCTCCATTCCGCTCGAAGAGTTCAAGGATCTGCCGGACCTGAAGGCCGGCGATATCGTCGAAGTGTTGCTCGAGCATCTCGAGGATCAGGAAGGCTCCGTCGTCCTGTCCAAGAAGAAGGCCGACTTCATGCGCGTGTGGGAGCGCATTCGCGTTGCCTACGAAAGCGATCAGCCTGTCACCGGTACCTTGGTCAAGAAGATCAAGGGTGGTGTCGTTGTTGATCTCATGGGCGTAGATGCCTTCCTGCCAGGTTCGCAGATCGCACTCCGTCGCGTGCCTAACATCGACGAACTGCTCGGACAGACGTACGACTTCAAGATTATCAAGCTCAATAAGCGTCGCCGCAACATCGTTGTGTCGCGCCGCGTGATTCTTGAGAACGAACGCGCAGGTAAGCGCGAGAAGTTGATGAAGGAGCTTGAGAAGGATCAGGTGCGCAAAGGCGTCGTCAAGAACATCACGGACTTCGGTGCATTCATCGACCTCGGTGGCGTTGACGGCTTGCTCCACATCACGGACATGTCATGGGGCCGTATTTCGCACCCGACCGAAATGGTGCAGATCGGACTCGAACTCGATGTCAAAGTGCTCGACATCGATTGGCAGCGTGAGCGTATCTCGCTCGGCCTCAAGCAGCTGCAGGCGTATCCGTGGAAAGATGTTGCCGCCAAGTACCCAGTTGGTACGCGCGTCAACGGTAAGGTGGTTTCGATCACCAACTACGGCGCATTCATTGAGCTTGAGCCAGGCATTGAAGGGTTGGTGCACATCAGCGAGATGAGCTGGACTCGCAACGTGCGTCACCCGTCAAAGCTCGTCTCCATTGGCGAAGCGATCGAAGCAGTGGTGCTCAAGGTCGACCCCGACGAGGAGAAGATTTCGCTGGGCATGAAGCAGACGGAGCAGGATCCTTGGGCAATCTTGCCGCTCAAGTACCCAGTTGGCACGCGCATCTCAGGAAAGGTGCGCAACCTGACGAGCTTTGGCGCTTTCGTGGAAATCGAGCCGGGTATCGACGGCCTGATTCACATCTCTGACATGTCGTGGACCAAGCGCGTCCAGCACCCGTCGGAAGTGGTCAAGAAGGGCGATTCGGTGGACGTCGTGATCCTCAACATCGATGCAGAGAACAAGCGTATCAGTCTTGGCCTGAAGCAGGCCGAGGAAGATCCGTGGCTCCGCATTGGTGAGACGTACCCGGTGAACCTCGGCCTGTCAGGAAAGGTCGTTCGCTTGGCCGATAAGGGTGTGGTTGTAGATGTCGGAAATGACATTGAAGGCTTCATCCCTGCGAACCAGATCAACGTGCCGCTCGTGTATACAGAGTTGGACGAAGTGATCTGGGAAGGCATGACGCTCGATATGACCGTGAACGAGGTGGATCCAATCCATCGCCGGATCGTGCTGTCGGTGCACAACATTCCCGCCGAGCAGCCGCCGAAGCCGGAGCCGAAGCCAGAAGGTTCGGAGCCGGAAGTTGACGAGTCACCAGCCG
>JANNWU010000260.1:0-4025 GCA_031408755.1 Gemmatimonadaceae bacterium
GCAAGCCGACGACGTGGTCCTGACACGTTCGGCAGCCGGCGACCTCGTCGTCGCGGGCGATGGCGTGTATGTTGCCGCGGTCGATCCAACGCTTACATCTGAGTTGCGTTCGGAGGGCTTGGCTCGTGAGTTGGTCAGCCGGGTGCAACGGTTGCGTAAGGAGATGGGACTTGCCGTCAGCGATCGGATTCGTTTGGTCGTGGGCGGGGTAGAGCAGGTGCGGGAAGCCGCACGTGAATACAACGCCTGGATCGCTGGCGAAGTGTTGGCATCGGCGTTCAATGTGTCAGACAACGAACTCGCTCCGCTTGGGAGCACGATCGCTGATCTGGATGGTACCGCTGCGTGGATCACCCTCGAACGGGACAGGACGACATGAGTTCCTCAGCCAGCGCCCCAAAGCCCAGCACCAAGGCTTTCAGCAAGAAGGATGTTGCGCACTTTGAGAAGCGCTTAATGGAAGAGCGGAAGCGCGTTCTGAAAGAGCTTGGACACCATACGAATCGCTTCGGCGCTGAAGGCGACGGTGATCTGAGCGCCTATTCGTTCCACATGGCAGATCAGGGCACCGACGCTATGGAGCGCGAAAAGGCTTTCTTGTTTGCAAGTCAGGAGGGGCGCTTCCTCTGGCATCTTGATCAGGCGCTTCGACGCCTGTATCAGAAGCCCGACAAGTTCGGCCTCTGTCACGAATGTGGAAACGCAATCGCCTTTGAACGACTCGATGCATTGCCGCATGCGCGCTATTGCATTGACTGCAAAACGAAAGAGGAAGATGGCAAGAAGCAGCAGTAATGCTCGAATTTTCTGGCCCGTTGCGGCCGGATTTCTCGTCTCCGACTTCATCACGAAAGTGTGGGCCGTGCGCTCGCTTGCACCGGCCCACACTCGTCATGAAGTATTTGGTGAGTGGCTCACCTTCACGTTGTTGTACAATCCGGGTGCTGCATTCGGATTGCACCTCGGGCAGTGGTCGCGCTGGATCTTTACAGCGCTGACCATCGGTGCCGTCGTAATTCTGACGCGAATGTATCAAGCGACCGCGGAAGGCGATCGCATCAAGCTGGTGTCACTCGGCATGATCCTTGGCGGTGCGCTCGGGAATCTTGTTGATCGGCTCCGTTCAGCGCAGGGTGTGGTGGATTTCATTGATGTTGGTATCCGTGATTCACGCTGGCCCACGTTCAACATCGCCGACATCGGCGTCAGTTGTGGTGCGCTGCTCTTGGCGTGGGTACTCTGGAAAGAAGATCGTGCCGCCGCGCGCTCAGAGACTATCGGCGATTCGTCCGCGGCGCGCTGAGCGCCCGTATGTCTGCAAACGAAACGATTGCGCGATCGCTGGCGACCACCGCGACTGGTGACGGACAGCGACTCGATCTGCTGGTCGCGGCGGCTGCCGATTTCTCGCGCACGCAGGCGGCGACTTTGATCGCCACCGGCATGGTGCTGGTAAATGGTGCTGCGCAAAAAGCGGGGTATCGCCCAGCGGCCGGCGAATCGATTGCCATTACGATTCCGGCGCCGCGCGGTACGCTCGTCATCGGTGAATTGCTGCCACTTACGATTGTCTTTGAAGACGAACACCTGCTCGTGATTAATAAGGCGGCGGGCATGGTGGTGCACCCAGCGCCCGGCAATTGGACTGGCACGTTGGTGCATGCTCTGGTAGGTCGCGGCGGCGAACTGAGCGCAGAAGCCGGCGACGAGCGCGCAGGAATCGTGCACCGTCTCGACAAAGAAACGTCTGGGTTAATGCTCGTCGCAAAAACCGACCGCACGCATCGGTTGCTGTCGGCGGCTTTAGCGGCGCGACGTGTTGATCGGCGCTACGCCGCGCTCACATGGGGACACTTGCGCGAAGATCGGCAGACCGTTGAGGGAAACATCGGGCGCGATCCGAATAACAGGCACCGCATGGCGATCGTCGCGACCGGCAAGCCAGCGCAAACAGACATTGACCGCTTGGCACGATTTGACGGCGGCGATCTGCTCCGGTGCAAGCTGCACACAGGGCGCACGCACCAGATTCGCGTGCATCTGTCGTCCATCGGCCACCCTGTGATTGGCGATGATACGTACGGCGGTGGCGGTGGACGACGCGTGACCGGACTCGCCGCGGGGCGTCATGCGTTGCACGCCGCGATGCTCAGTTTGCGTCATCCGATTACGTCGGAGCAGATGACATTTCGTGCGCCTTTGCCGGACGATCTCGAGACGGCGCTCCGTGCGATTGCAGGTGCGCATCAGCCGCCAGTTGGTGCTGACCTGCTTGAACTGTATCAGTTTTTCCCCGATCCGAGCGACACCGATGATCAGCGCGCCCACTCCGCAGAGCCAACCGACACCGCCTGAGGCGGGAACGATTGCCGTTGCGAGTGGACCGCGGGTGATGCTGTTGCGATCGGGTACGAGCACCGTCGCGTTGAATGCCGCCGTGGCGCGAGAAGTCACCCATCGACCGCGCGCCATCCGGTTGCCAGGTGCGCCGCCGTTCGTCTGTGGAGTAGTCAATGTGCGGGGCACTCTCGTCCCGCTCGTCGATCTCGGACGACTCCTAGAACGTGAGCCAGCGAATCCAGCAGGATGGATCGTGGTCCTTGATCTGGGAACCCGGCGATGCGCGATTGCAGTGGATTCACTGCCTGTTCTGCGAGTTGCCGATGCACCGGCCGGTGCATGTTCGGACGCACGCGCATTTCTCGGTACGGAGATTTGTGTTGCGGGGGTGACGCTACCGCTGCTCGATGTGGATGCGCTGGCCGACGATGTGTTGCTTCAGTAGGTCCACGCGACGACGCGTGGCAACCACCCGCCTAAGCGGGAAGGTCATTATTTCATGAGTCATCGGGTTCTGGTCTGCGACGACGCGTTGTTCATGCGCACCTTGGTGGGTGACATTCTTCAGCAGGCAGGCTTCGACGTGTGCGGGCAGGCCGAAACAGGCGCGCAGGCTGTCGCGCAGTACAAGGCGCTCAAGCCCGATCTCGTGACCATGGACATCGTCATGCCCGATATGGGCGGTATCGACGCAGTGAAGCTGATCACCGCATTCGATCCGAGCGCAAAAGTCCTGATGTGCAGCGCCATGGGTCAACAGGCGTTGGTAAACGAAGCGTTGCAAGCCGGCGCCTCTGACTTTGTCATTAAGCCGTTCCAGCCGAATCGTGTTGTTGAGGCCGCGCAACGCGTTCTCGGCTAAGTCACAGTAGATAGCGGCGACACTGCTTCGCTGATCTATGGACCAACAACGAATGCTCGCGCTCTTTCTCTCGGAAGGGCGTGAGTTACTGAGTCGCGTTGACGCTGAGCTGCTGGTGCTCGAGCGCACTCCGGATGCGCGCACATCAATTGATGCGGCGTTCCGCGCTGTGCATTCATTGAAAGGAATGAGTGCAACCGTTGGCTTGAACGAGATGGTCGCCGCGCTGCACGTGAGTGAATCTTTGCTATCGAACGCACGCGATGCATTCGAGATTCCGCTCGCGCATCTTGAAGTGCTGCTCGATCTGTGCGACATCCTGCGCCCATCGCTCGACGCGGCCGAGCGCGCCGAAGCACCGCCGGCTGCACTGGCGTCGATCACGTTGCGTTTGGAAGCATTGGTGCCCGAGCAACAGCTGCGTGGCTCACCGGTGCGCGATCGCGTTGCATCGGCACGCGAAGTGTTGCGCGCGACCAGTGCGGTTGGCGCGCAGTGGCGCGTTGATGTGCAGATTGGCCCGGATGCGCTCTTACCGTCAGCGCGCGCGACGGTTGTTGTCAAACGACTCTCTGCGGTGACCACCGTGTTGCGTGTCGTGCCGGACAGTGACGCGCAGGCCGATCAAACATGGGATGGTGCATTCACCGTCTGGTTAGGCAGCGGCAGCGACGCCGAAATTATCGAGCGAGCCGTACGCGGTGCGGGGGATATCGCTGAGTGTCATGTGGCGCGCGAAGTCGCGTCTGCGGTAGAGAGCTCCGCTGAGCCTGGCATCGCGCGAACTGTCAGAATTCCCGTCCAGCGCCTCGACGACTTGCTC
>JANNWU010000261.1:0-2500 GCA_031408755.1 Gemmatimonadaceae bacterium
GATGGAGATGGTGATGCCGGGGGACAACGTGCAGATGACGATCGAGTTGATTACGCCGATCGCGATGGACGAAGGGCTGCGCTTCGCGATCCGCGAAGGCGGTCGCACGGTCGGCGCCGGCGTCGTCGCCAAGATCCTCGCTTAACACTCTGGAGCTGCAATGGCTGGTAAGATTCGGATTCGACTGAAGGCGTTCGATCACGCGGTGATCGATCAGGCAGCGGCAGACATCGTGCGCACGGCTGAAAAGACCGGCGCACAGGTGTCAGGCCCAATCCCGTTGCCAACGAAGACGCAGCGCTGGACGGTGTTGCGCTCGCCGCACGTGGACAAGAAGTCGCGCGAACAGTTCCAGTTGAAGACGCACAAGCGTGTGGTCGACATTCTGGATTCGAAGGCGCAGACGGTTGATGCATTGACGAAGCTGGATCTGCCGGCTGGTGTCGACGTCGAAATCAAGGTCGAGTAGTTGTTGGTGTAGGTCTGCGTTGCCTTCGGGCAGCGCGGTGCGGGTTCGCCGCCGGAATTCGCCGGAGGGAACCAGAGTCCAACTGCCATTTTCGTTGCGGGCCGCACGCCGCCACGGGCAGTGACTGAGCTGAGAGTGAAATGATCGGCATCATTGGACGCAAGGTCGGGATGACCCAGATCTTTAACGAGATCGGGCAGCAAATCCCGGTGACGGTGGTGGAGGCAACTCCCAATACCGTCACGAAGATTATGGAGAAGGCGACGGCAGGTTTTGCGTCGGTGGAGCTGGGGTATGGCGCGCAGCGTTTGCGTCGTGAGTCGAAGCCGGGTGAGCGGACGCCGCGTGGCGCGCGTGCATCGAAGGCAGAAGTTGGGCACGCGGCGAAGGCCGGTATGACCAACCCGCCCGAAGTGATCCGGAGCTTCCGCATCGATGACTCGCCAGGGAAGAATCCCGAGATTCAGACGTACGAATTGGGACAGAAGTTGACCGTCGAGCTGTTTGCGCCGGGCGAAATCGTGAAAGTCACTGGCACCAGCAAGGGTCGTGGCTTTCAGGGCGTCGTGAAGCGGTACGGCTTTGGTGGTGGTCCAAACACGCACGGCAACACGAAGCATCGCCGTCCGGGTTCTATCGGACCGGGCACCGATCCGTCGCGCGTGATCAAGGGCAAGAAAATGCCTGGTCACTACGGCGATCATCGTCACACCCAGATCGGTCTGCGTATCGAGAAAGTTGATGTCGAGCGCAATCTGATTTACATCCGCGGTGCAGTGGCTGGTCCGACCAACGGGATCGTCCTTGTCCGCAAGCAGGGTTAAATCATGAGCGAAAACACAACGATGCAGGCGCGCGCGTTTGGTGCGGATGGCAAGGCGAAAGCAGCGGTTGCGCTGCCGAGCGTGCTGTTCGACGGAACGGTGAACGTGCCGGTGATCCATCAGGTAGTGAAGGCGACGTTGGCCAACCAACGCCAAGGCACCGCGTCAACCAAGACGCGCGGTAAGGTTGTTGGTGGTAACCAGAAGCCATGGAAGCAGAAGGGCACAGGCCGCGCACGTCAGGGTTCAACCCGCGCGCCGCACTGGCCAGGCGGTGGTATCGTCTTTGGTCCGACGCCGCGTGACTACACACAGCGCGTGCAGAAGAAGGTGCGCGCGCTGGGCAAGAAGAGTGCACTGAACGTGCGTGCACGCGAAAACGATCTATTGATTGTGGATACGTTTGAGATGAAGACGCCCAACACCAAGGCGATGCTTGCATTGCTGACGAAAATGGGTGTCGTGGATCGCAAGGTCTTGTTCCTGACCGATGGCGTGAAGCCGATGACGTTCCTCAGCGCGCGCAACATTCCTTCCACGCACGTGATGCCGTATCAGGATGTCGGCACGTACCATGTGATGTGGTCGGACGTGGTCATCATCGAAGCGTCGGCGTTGTCCGCCGCGGAGGCGAAGTAATCATGCCTACGATTCATGAGACCATCGTGCGCCCAATCATCAGTGAGCGCAGCAGCACAGCCTACCAGAACCTCGGCGAGTACACGTTTGAGGTGCATGTGAAGGCGACGAAGCACGGCATCGCGAACGCCATTCAGATTCTGTTTGGTGTGACGGTGACCGACGTGTGGACGCTCAACTGTCGCGGTAAGCAGCGCACGGTTGGTAAGTCCAAGGGGCAGCGTAACAACTACAAGAAGGCGATTGTGCGGCTGAAGGCCGGCGACACGATCCCGGTCTTCGAGGGTTAAGCGATGGGCATTCGTCAATTCAAGCCAGTCACGAAGTCGTCGCGCTTCCGTAGCGTGTCAGACTTTGCGAACATCACGCGCTCGACGCCAGAGAAGTCGCTGACCGAGCCGCTCAAGAAGAGCGGCGGACGCGACAACCATGGTCACATCTCGATGCGCCGCATCGGTGGTGGTCACAAGCGCAAGTACCGTATCATCGACTTCAAGCGCAACAAGTTCGGCATGATCGCGACGGTACGCGAGATCGAGTATGACCCGAACCGTTCGGCGCGCATCGC
>JANNWU010000262.1:0-2976 GCA_031408755.1 Gemmatimonadaceae bacterium
TCGTCCTTGCTCAGGGTGCTATTTGCCATTTCTCAAATCTCCGTCGTGGTTCCCAGGCGACGCTGACTGCGCGCCGGGTGCGTGAAAATCGGTACGCCTGGGATCAGGCAGTTGCGGTGGCGCCTTCGCGCTCCGCCTTCAAGGCTTCGAGGGCACCGAGCATGGCTCCGAGCGGAGCCTGCAGGGCACCGGCCAACATCGAGAGGAGCACGTCGCGTGGCGGAATTGCAGCCAGCTTGGCGACCATCTTCGCATCGACTTCCTTGCCCTCGTACACCCCGCCCTTCACTTCGGGCTTCTGGTCGTTCACCTTCGCGAAGTCGATGAGCACCTTGGCCGCCAACAGCGCGTCCTTGCTCACCACAATCCCGGTCGGACCCTTCAACTTGGTCGACACGAGACCGCTCTCCGCCACGGCTCGCAATGCGAGCGTGTTCTTGATGACCACATATTCCACGCCCGCTGCACGCAGCTTGCGACGGAGATCGGTCATCCGCTTCACGTTCAAGCCCGTGAAGTCGGTGTAATACAACGCCGAAGCGCTGCTGATCTTATCCCGCAGCTCGACGACGAGCTTTTCCTTTTCGGATCGCTTCATGTCGTGTTACCGGTAGGGATTGGGATCGACAGGCACGCCAGGTCCCATGGTGCTGCTCACAGTCAAGGCGCGCACATACACACCCTTGGCTGCACTCGGCTTGGAACGCATGACCTGCTCAATAAATGCCGTGAAGTTCTGCTCCAACGCTTCAATTGCAAACGACACCTTGCCGATGGGAACATGCAGGTTGCCGCCCTTGTCCACGCGGAACTCAATACGACCGGCCTTCGTCTCCTTCACCGCGCGCGTGACATCAAACGTGACGGTGCCGGTCTTTGGATTTGGCATCAAGCCACGTGGGCCGAGCACACGTCCAAGCTGACCGACCTGACCCATCTGGTCTGGTGTCGCAATCATCACGTCGAAGTCGAGGAAACCGTCCTTGACCTTCTGGATGTATTCCAGACCGACGAGATCTGCACCAGCGGCTTCGGCTTCCTTCGCCTTTTCACCACCGGCGATCACCAGCACGCGCACCATCTTGCCCGTTCCAGCCGGCAAGACAACGGTACCGCGAACCAACTGATCGGCGTGTCGCGGATCAACGCCAAGGCGCACCACGACTTCAACCGTCTCATCGAACTTTGCGTAGGCCGCAGTCTTCACTGCTTCCAACGCAGCACGCGCCGCGAAAGGCGTCGTGGCACTGATCTTCGCGGCCGCAGCCACGAACTTCTTGCCATGGGAACGCATCAGCCCTTGACCTCCACACCCATTGAGCGGGCCGCACCAGCCATCATGCGGATCGCAGACTCAATGCTGTCGCAGTTCAGGTCCGGCATTTTGATCTCCGCAATTTTGCGCAGTTGTGCCGTGCTGATTGAACCCACCTTGGTCTTGTTTGGCGCACCCGACCCGCTTGCCAATCCCAACTCCTTCTTGATCAAAATTGCCGCAGGCGGCGTCTTGAGAATGAAGGTGAAGGACTTGTCACCGTAGATCGTCACTTCGACCGGGAGAATCGTATCCTGGCCCTGCGTCCGAGCGTTAAACTCTTTGCAGAAGCCCATGATATTGATACCCTGGGGGCCGAGCGCCGTACCTACTGGAGGGGCCGGAGTCGCCTTGCCTGCAGGGATCTGCAGTTTGACGAACCCGGTGACCTTCTTGGCCATCTGTACCTCGCTAACGTTGCGATGCCGGCCCACGCGTGTGCGACATGCGCACGGTGATGGCATCGGAAACTCCCACGGAGTTTTGCGTCGTCGTGGTCGCCGACGTCCTGCACTACGGTGTTACACACATCCCAAAATCGCACTGCGGTACTCTGGCGACGCTCAAAACACTTCAGTGTCGAGCACTCGCCGCGCGTCGTCGCGCTGAGTGGCCTGCTAGTACCCCTTCAACTGCAAGTAATCGAGTTCCACGCTCGTCGGGCGGCCGAACAAACTCACCGACACGCGCACCTTACCCTTCTCTGGCATCACTTCTTCAACGGTGCCATTGAAATCGGTGAACGGACCTTCGGTGATTTGCACTGCCTGACCAACCAAGAATGGAATCTCTTCGACCGGTGCGTTGGCCGACTTCTCGTCAACGATACCCAACAACCGCTTTACTTCTTCGTCGCGCAGCGGTGCTGGTTCTTTGTCTTTGCCAACAAACTTGATCACACCCTGAATGCCGTTGACGGTGTGCTGGGTGTCTTGATTGACCACCATTTCCACCAACACGTAGCCAGGGAACGTTTTCTTCTCGACTTCGATCTTCTTGCCGTTCTTCACTTCAACAACCGTCTGCGTGGGCACCATCACCTGACGGATCGGGCGCTCCTCGGCGGCGGTCGGATCGGTATCGATCCGGCGCTGCAGCAAGGTGCGCACCTTATTTTCATGCCCTGCGGTGGTCTGCACAGCGTACCAACGATGCGTGGTGGTGGTGAGCATGTGTCCGATTAGCGAGCGAAGAGGCGCGGCAGCCCAGACACGAGCACCGCCTGACAGATCAAATCGATCAGTCCAATGACCGCCCCAATGAACAACACCACCGCAATGATGCCGATGGTTGCCTGACGCACCTGGGGCACGTCGGGCCACGTCACCTTACGCATCTCGGTCATGACATCGTTGTAGAACGTCACTACACGAGTAGGCAAGCTTTCGCGCGGGGTCTCAACAACGGTACCGGTACTCACGGACTGCTCCTTCGGGTCTGAACAGTGAAACCAACTTTGCTGGGCACGAAAGCCGAGCTCCCGTGAAGGAGCTCGGCTATGCCCGAAACGTGCGACTTACGCGAGGATCTTGGCGACGACGCCGGCGCCGACCGTGCGACCGCCTTCGCGGATCGCGAAGCGCAGCCCTTCGTCCATCGCGATCGGCGTAATCAACTCGATCGTCATCTGCACGTTGTCCCCCGGCATCACCATCTCCATC
>JANNWU010000263.1:0-3022 GCA_031408755.1 Gemmatimonadaceae bacterium
CGGCGAACTCGCGCCGCTGGCCGACCTGGACCGCCTGGTGCCGCTGGCGCAATGCGTGGCCTTCTCGCAGCCGGGCCTGCACCTCTGGGCGCGCGGGCGCGACACCGACGCCGCGCTGGCCGCCGTGCTGAAGCTCGGGCCGCAGATGGCACTCGTGACGCAGGGCGCCGCGGGTGCGCGATTCATCACCCAGCACGGCCACTCACCGCAGCAAGTGGCCGCGCCGCAGGTCACCGCCATTGACACCACCGGCGCCGGCGATGTTTTCCACGCCGCCCTCGCCATCGCCCTGGCCGAGCGCCAGGCGACGCACGACGCCGTGCGCTGGGCCTGCGCCGCAGCAGCGTACAAATGCGCGCATGGCATGGGCAGCGCAGGGGCGCCGACGCGGGCCGAGCTCGATGGCTGGATGCGCGGGTGAACTCCGGTCGTGCTCGATATCGGCGGACTGAAGGTGCCTTGGCGGCCGGTTGGGAACGGTGGGACTGCAGGGTCGAAACGTCTGCATCGGCGACAAAGTAAGCACTGAGAATCGGCTCGCGAAGGGTCACTGCATTCGCCTCGCGATCCTTCGAGCCGTCGCGCTGGGTGCCCGAGATCGACCCCTATGGAGAGCTGCCCATAGCGACCCTGAGCGGACGGTTGGTCGCTGGTGATGCAGATGCCCAACGATTGAGCGTCGCGAGCGACGATGGTAGGCCGCCAGGCCGGGACCTGGCGAGAACACTTCGCGTACCGCCGACCGTGGCCCAGTGGCATGCCGTTGGCGCTCGGCTTGACCGACGGGTTAGCGAAGTATTCTGCCGCGGCCGCAAATCGCCCGAAAGTCACTCTGAAGATCCCCTCGCACACCAACTACTTGGAGGGAGCGACTTGAGCGGCTGAGACCTCGAGGCGTCGCGAGGACGCGATAAGTACGTGGCGAGCAACAAATCGCGCCAAGTCGATCTCGAAGTGCATGCGTTCCGCCTCAGGGGAATACGGAAGTAGCAACTCAACCTCGCCGTCATCCGAGTCGCCCTTCGTGTGGACGATCTTGCAGCGTATGTCGTATATGCGCTCCGCCACTTGGTACGCCAGATCGTTCTGCCGATTGTCTGGATTGATAAGGCAGCCAGTGACGCCTTTCGATTTCGCCAGGAAGTGCGTCGCTCGGTCTGTGTCTTCACTCAAGAAAGCCTTGATGTCCTCCTGCGATAGACACTCCTTGAGGGTCGCGCGGAGCTGATCACGCTCAGACGCAGCCCCTTGTCGCGAGCCGCGAAGCGCCGCGATGATCTTCGACACATCAACATCGCGGTCCACGCGAAATGATGGATGCTTGAGGACTGCACGGATTCTCCTGCTCATGTCGGCGTTGTAGTACATGGGGTAGTAGTACTCGACAACCTGGTAGTACGCAAGGAACTGAAGCAGAGGCATTCCTTCTGCGGAGCGGGCATACCAGTACAGAGCCATCGGCGCCTTGTCGTACTCGTGCTTCGGGTATTCGACGGGTGCGTCGACCTGATTGGATCGAGTTCGCCTTCGCGATGGAGCGTGGCGAAGAAGAGCGAAGTGCGCGCTTGTCCCGACGTCGACTCCGAAGAAAACGGAGTTCGATATTCGCTCAAGTAGCTCGATTGCCGAGTCGTGCGTGACCTGTCCTGATGTCTTGATGAACAGGCTCGCACCGAGGTTGTCGGTTGACTGCGAAAGTAACTTTGCGGCCTTGGTTGTGGGGCCGAACGAAACTGAAGGTAGGTCGAGATCCTCGCTAGGAAGCACGCGAGAACTGAGTCTTCCACCAGACTCTGACAGCCCAATTGCCTTCAACAGTGCGCCCTTGCGCAATACCGGTTTGGATTGTCCTGGCGCGGTCAGCACTGCCTCAATTTGCCCGGACTTCCGATTTGCGACTGCGGCAAACGATCCAAGCAACGTAAAGTCTTCAAACTTCAATCCGTCAAATTCCTCGAGGTCATCTTCGTCCCAGACATAAATGTTCCGAGTGGTGCGACCACATGGGAACTGAACAGTCAGATCGACAGATGCCTCATCGTTGAACGCGGATGCGTCGACGTACTTGATCTTGGCTGTGTCCAGGCGGTCGACGACTCGCTCATGTAGTTCTTGAAGATCGTCTTTGTCCATGGAGTGAAGTTTCTTGATGGGAGTTTGATGATTCTGGACGAGCGAGCGCTACGTTACTGCATGACGTAACGTGATCTCCTTTAAGCCTTGCCCAGCAGCTCCCGCGCGTGCATGAGCACCAGCCCACGCCAACCCGGAGCGTCTGGGTTCTCCACGCCGTACTTCTGTCGGACGATTACTTTGGCGTGGGCCTCAACGGTCGCCAGTTCGGCCGGGGTCGGCGGCCGGCGACGCTCGGCTTCGCGGCGTGCCGCAGCAGTCCGTTCCACTGATGCTCGCTCTACGCGTCGTTGCTCTTCGACGCTCAGGCGAACACGCTCCAGCTCGGCTTGGTGCGCCGTCTCGAAATGGGCGATGAGGCGCTCGGTGTTTGCGGCCAGCATCGCCCGCTCCTCGGGCGTAAGCGTTCTGCCGTCACCACCGTAGCGAGGTCGCGCTTCGGGCATCAGACCATGGAACAAGCGGCCGAAGCAATCCGAACCGTACACGCGCACCCGGTCGTCCTCGCAGCGGACGACGTGAATCCGACGATAGACGCCGTGCCCGCAACCTTCAGCTTGGCAGACGACACGCTCGGTGGCGTCGACTTCGACGATGGCCAATAGATCAGGTGCTGTCATGGCTGTTGATTCTGCACAGGCTGACCGGCAATCAGGGCGCTCAGCCTATTGCGACACAGGGTATGAAGCGCCTCGCTCCGCATTCATTGTGCAAGTCTGCCACCTGATCGGCCCCTCAGCGCAAATCGCGGACCCTTAGTGAGCCGACCCCACGGTCCGCAATGCGGTAGTTGCCTACGTTCGACACGTATCTCCTGAACGCAAAGGCATGGCAGCAAGCTGCTGCCCCTGCTCAGACAGCAGCAAGTCTTTCGACCTGCCCTCGCGCT
>JANNWU010000264.1:0-12431 GCA_031408755.1 Gemmatimonadaceae bacterium
CTCCGAATCCTGTCTCCCCATCAAGGAGCAGGTCGAGTTCGTCTGGTAGGAGGTGTCGTGAGAGTGTCATTTGGATTCCCTCCAGCGCCTACGGGCGACCGGCGCAGGTGGTTTCACAGGATGGCGTACGAGTTTGGGCAGGCGGGGCATTTGGGACGAATCGCTGAATCATCGAGTGTCCTCCAATGCCTCGCGCAACTCAAATCGCGCGCGGTGGATGTACGTCTTTACGGTGCCGAGGGGCAGATCGAGCAACTGCGCGATCTCTTCGTACGATCGACCATCAACGTGCCGTAACAGAATGCAGCTGCGGTACAGTGGACGGAGTGTTGCGATCGCGACTTCGATGGCTGCGCCGAGTTCCTTATTGGCCATTTCATCGAGCGCGTTCTCGCTACGATCGCCGATTTCGAAGCTGGTGGCCTCGATTTCTGCCTGCGTTGCTGCGCCTGACGCCCCGTCAATACTCACCGTATTGAGTCGTCGTCGTCGCAGCGAATCGATCGCGAGATTGTTTGCGATCTTGAACAACCAGCTCGAAAATTTGAACTCCGGCGAGTACTTCTCGATGTTGTTCATCACTTTGATGAACGTTTCCTGCGCGAGATCCTCAGCCTGCTCGCGGTCGCGAACCATGCGATAGACCAGTGAGAACACCGGGCGCTCGTAGCGGCGGATCAGCTCCCGGTATGCCTCGTCGCGGCCCTGCTGCGCCAGCACAACCAGATCACCGTCGGGCAGATTGGAAGCGTCGAGAAGCCTGGTCATGCGATGGGTAGGCGTCCACCGGCTCCGCGGATGTGCGGTGCGTCTGGCGCGTTGGCGAAGCTAGGCGCCTGATGGCACTGTGACGAGTGCCGAGCGATCAATTGCGCTGGCGGCTTGTGGCACAAGGCGCTGTTTCGCGACCTTTGTGACCAGAATGACTAGCACTCTTGATGCCGAGCTCCGGCGCGCTGATGCGGCTGCGGCAGGTGGTGCGGAGAAGCGCGCGTATGTGCAGCGCATTTTCTCTGAGATCGCGCCGCGCTACGACCTGCTGAACCACGTGCTGTCGATGAATATCGACAAAGGGTGGCGGCGGCGCGCGTTGCAGGCGCTCGGCTGGACCGCCGCGCCATCGGGGCGTTACCTAGACCTATGCGCGGGCACGCTGGACGTGGGCGCGCAGCTGGTGAAGCAGGCGGGTTTTAGCGGCTACGTGATGGCGGCCGATTTTGCCGAACCGATGCTGCGGATGGGCGAGGGGAAAGCACCCGAGGCGTCGTTGGGTGCGGTGGCGGCGGATGCGTTGCAGTTACCCGTAGCGGACCGGTCGTTCGATGGTGCCATTGTCGCATTTGGTATTCGAAATGTGGCGGCGCTGGATGCGGGCCTCCGCGAGGTGCGACGCGTGCTTAGACCCGGTGCGCGGTTTGTGATTCTGGAATTCTCGACGCCGCGCAATGTCGTGGTGCGCACCGGCTACCAGTTCTACTTTCACACTGTGCTACCAACTGTTGGTCGCATCGTGAGCGGTCACAAGACGGCGTACTCGTATTTGCCAAAGAGCGTCGCGCACTTTCCGGTAGAAGAGGAACTGGCGCAGCGCATGACGGCGGCAGGATTTTGTGATGTGTCGTGGACGCCGCTCTCGTTTGGCATTGCAGCGCTGCACGTAGGCGTTGCGTGACGCCGCATTGGTTGCGCGGTCGATCATTACTTCGCGAGGTGGCGGCGCCGCTGTGCGCACCTTCGCACTCTTTCGTCCACTAACGTGTCTCTCGATTCACTGCAGGCGTTCATCACCGCAATTGACGGTATTGGTGAATTAGTTCGTGTGGCTCATCCAGTGCGCGCGCATCTCGAACTGTGCGAGATCGCGAATCGCACGAGCAAGTTGCCGGGCGGTGGGCCGGCGCTGCTCTTCGAACATGTGATACTCGACAATGGAGCACGATCAGCATTCCCGGTCGGCATCAATTTGTTTGGTTCGATGAAGCGGATGGCACTCGCGCTGGGTGTGAAAGATCTGGATGACCATGGCGCGCGAATTACGGAGCTGATGAATCTCAAAGTTCCAGACGGCTTTATCGCGAAGTTGGGATTGCTCCCGCGATTGCTCGAAGTGTCGAAGTTTCCGCCGCGTGTCAAGAGCGGAGCGCCAGTGTGTCAGGAAGTGGTGTGGAAGGGCGATGAAATCGACCTCGATCAGATTCCGGTGCTGACGTGCTGGCCCGAGGACGGTGGACCGTTTATCACGTTGACAGCGGTGGTGAGCAAGGATCCGGCGCGTGGCATTCGCAACGTTGGCATGTATCGGGTGCAAAAACTCGACAAGCGCAGCGTGGCGATGCACTGGCAGCGGCACAAGACTGGTGCGGAACACTTTCGCGAAATGGCAGAGCGCGGCGAAACCATGCCGGTGTGCATCGTTGTTGGCGCTGATCCTGCCAGCGTGTACAGTGCGAGTGCACCACTGCCGCCTGCAGTGGACGAGTTCATTTTCGCTGGGTTTCTCCGTCGAGAACCAGTCACGCTCACGAAAGCGGTGACGTGCGATCTGGAAGTGCCGGCGAATGCTGAGCTAGTAATCGAGGGGTACATCGATCCGCGTGAAGCGCTTGTAGTAGAAGGGCCGTTCGGAGATCACACTGGGTTTTATTCGGAAGCAGATTTGTATCCGAAAGTGCACGTTACGGCGGTAACAATGCGAAAGAACATGGTGTACGGCACAACAATTGTTGGGCGTCCACCGATGGAAGATTTCTATCTTGGCCATGCGACGGAACGTATTTTCTTGCCGCTGTTGAAGCTGACAACACCAGAGATTGTCGATTATCACATGCCAGCGGAGGGCGTGTTTCATAATCTGGTTTTCGTCAGTATCGACAAGAAGTATCCAGGGCATGCATATAAGGTGATGAATGCGCTGTGGGGCGCCGGATTGATGTCGCTGGCGAAGGTGTTGGTCGTGGTAGATAAAGAGATCAACGTGCGCAACGTGTCGGAGACGTGGTGGGCGACGCTCAATAACATCGACCCTGAGCGCGACGTTCGCTTCACAATGGGTCCAGTGGACGTGCTCGATCATTCCAGTCGCGCGTTCAGCTACGGTAGCAAGATGGGCATTGATGCGACGCGCAAACTTCCTGAAGAAGGGTTCACACGTACGTGGCCGCGCGTGATTGAAATGGATGCCGTGACGCGAACCACTGTCGACGGATTCTTTGATTCCCTTGGTATTGCCGCAGCGTGGAAGCCATGAGCGCATCGTCTGGTAGGGAGGGGCAGACATTTGCAGGACCATCGGCGGCGGCGAAGTGGGCAAGTTTCGTCAAGCTTCCGCACACGGTATTTGCGCTGCCTTTCGCGCTCACCGGCGTGGTGCTCGCCAGTCGGATTGTGATGCCCACGCTCGCGCAGGTTGGTTGGGTTGTGCTCGCGTTCACTGCCGCGCGATTTTCGGCAATGGCATTCAATCGCATTGTCGATCGAGATATTGACGCAAAAAATCCGAGAACGAAGCTGCGCGAGATTCCGAGCGGCGCGTTGTTGCTTGGCCAGGCGAAGTTGAGCGTTGCACTGGCGGCGGCCGTTTTCGTACTCGCGAGCTGGATGCTTAATCCCCTGTGCGGAAAACTCTCACCGATCGCGCTCGGTTGGGTCCTTTTCTACAGCTATTGCAAACGGTTCACACGCTTCAGTCACATGGTGCTTGGCCTTGGACTGGGCATAGCTCCGGTGGGGGGATTTCTCGCGGTGACCGGCGCGTGGAGTTCACCGTGGTGGCTCCTGCCGGTGCTCGCGACCGCGGTCATGACCTGGTCGGCAGGTTTTGATATTCTGTACGCGCTACAGGACGTTGAGTTTGATCGCGCCAACAAATTGCACTCGCTCCCTGCGGCGCTTGGTGCGCCACGCGCGTTGACCATCGCGCGAGTGCTGCACGTTGGGACGGTGCTGCTGCTGGCGCTGGTTGGACTGGCGACCGCCGGCGGTGCGCTGTTCGCGCTCGGTGTTGCGGTGGTCGCGATTCTGCTGGCGTACGAACACTCATTGGTGAAGCCGGATGATCTATCGAAACTCGATGCGGCGTTCTTCACGATGAATGGCATCATCAGTATTTCGTTTTTCATTTGCGTGCTGCTTGAGCGCGTGTTTCGACTGCCCTCGCTGGCGGCGTTGCTGCGCGGCATTGCATGAGTACTTCATTGCCAATTGTGATGGCGATTACCGGTGCGTCAGGTGCGCCGTACGCCGTGCGCTTACTGCAAGTACTCGCGACGGCTGCGCAGCCGGTGTGGCTGATAGTTTCACAGCACGGTTGGCGGTTGCTACAGACGGAGAGTGGCATTGGTGATCTCGCCGCATTGCGCACTCATGTGGGTGCGACAGCATTCGATGCCAGCGTCACCGTGTTTGATGACGCCGATCGCGGTGCAACGCCCGCCAGTGGGTCCGTGCGCGTGAAAGGCATGGTTATCGTGCCATGCAGTATGGGAACATTGGCAGCGATTGCGGCTGGTACCAGTCGCTCGCTCGTGGAACGCGCCGCGGATGTCGCGTTGAAAGAACGTCGCCGTCTGGTGCTTGTCCCACGCGAGACGCCGCTGTCGCGCATTCACCTGGAAAATATGCTGCGCGTGACAGACGCCGGTGCGGTGGTTTTACCAGCCGCGCCCGGCTTTTATCATCAGCCCGATCGCATTGCGCAGCTGGTGGATTTTATCGTGCAGCGAATTCTCGATCAGCTCAGCGTCGACGTTTCCATCGCGCCGCGCTGGGGCGACGCGCCAGAGTGAGCGGGACGCGGCACGTTGTTGGGCTGATATCGGATACGCACGGAATGGTACGACCAGAAGTATTCGCGGCGCTCGCCGGTGTGGATGTCATTCTGCACGCCGGCGACGTGGGTCCCGATGGCGTACTCATCGAACTCGAAACTATCGCGCCGGTTCGTGCCGTATTTGGCAACACCGATCGCCCCGGAAATCCGCGGCTTGCGAACGAGTTGATCATCGACATCGGCGGCATCAGCATTCACGTCAGTCACGGGCATGAACTGGGCAGCCCAACGCCAGCGAAGTTGGTGGCTGCGTACAGCCAGCGTGTGCTCGTGTACGGTCACACGCATCAGCAGTGGATTCAAACAATTGGTTCGCAGTTGATCATTAATCCTGGAGCAGCCGGCGCGCGACGTTTCGAGTTGCAGCCAAGCGTGGCACGGCTGGTCATCGACAACGGGATTGTCAGCGCCGAGTTGATTCCACTAGTGCCGTAATGCAACGCGGTGCTGGTCAGGTGACGCGTATCACAGCCTGCATCGGTACGCAGCTACGGTTGTGCACACAAGTTGGCGGCGCCTTTGACGAGATCGTCAGTGTAGCGAACAAAGGATTCAGAGCATCGGCGACAGCAACCGCGCAGCGCCTTCAAACAAGCGCGCACCCATAGAGCGATGCCGTACTGCGTCGCTCGTAATCTCTCTCGAGTGCTGCAAGTCAGCCTCAAACAGCGCCGCTAAGATGTCTGCTGGCCCATGGCCATAACAGATCGCAAGTACTTCGAAGTTGAGGCGCAAACTGCGATTGTCCAGATTCGCCGTGCCAATTAACGCCGCATCGCGATCCACAACTATGGTTTTTGCGTGCAATGCGGGCGGTCCGTATGCGAAGATTTTCACCCCCGCTTTCAGAAACTCGGGGAAGTAGCTGCGCGCGGCTGCGTCAACCATCGGATGATCACCGCTGGCGGGCAACAGCACTCGCACATCAACACCGCGCAACGCTGCCGCGATCAACGCAGCCTGCATCGGCTCATCAGGAACGAAATACGGTGTCGAGATCCACACCCGATAGCGCGCGTTCGTAATTGCCGTGAAGTACACGGCATGAATTGACTGCGGGTGCGCGTCGGGACCAGAGGCGCAGATCTGCACGCGATGCTGTCCTTCGCCAGTCTGCGGCGGGAGGTACTCGTCGCCATCTAACACTATGTCAGTTGCGTATTGCCAATCTTCCAGGAATGCAAGCGCCAGCGGTACCACCGCGTCGCCCTTCAACAATACTTGCGTATCGCGCCACGCCTTTCCCGCACCCACAACCGATTCATCGTGATGATCATCGATGTTCATCCCGCCGGTGATGCCAACATTTCCATCGCACACGACAATTTTGCGGTGTGTCCGAAAATTCACGAAGCCGGGCCGCATTCGTGGACCAAAGCGCGCAACAGACACACCAGCGTCAACCAACGGCTGCAAGAATTTGCGTAAGCGCGATGTGCCAAGGCCGTCAAGGAGCAATCGCACCTGCACTCCAGCGCGCGCACGTTCGATCAACGCTGCGCGAATGCGATGCCCAACAACGCCATCGGTGAAGATGTAATATTCGAGATGAACGTGGTGCCTCGCCGCCTGAATGGCTGCGACGATTGCATCATTCGCTTCGCTCCCCTTGTCCAGAATCCGCAGCGTCTGACACGGCAGTGGAGCCGATTGCTCCGTACCAATCGCCACCGCGGAGAGCCGCATCCCTGTGTGACCAAGTAGCTCGACAGTCGCGCGTGGATTGTCTCTGCCGCTGCGTCCCTGCGAACGCTTGGACGTGCGCACCACAACGCGGCGTCTGCGTTTGCGCTCCAGTCGACGCGGGCCAAGAAAGTAGTAAACAGGAAGCCCCAGAAACGGCAGCGTTGCCATGCTGATAATCCACGCAAGCGTCGCAAGCGGCGGACGGCGTTCAAGCAGAATGTACGCCGACATCCCCAGTACCCAGACTACCTCAAAGGCGATGAGCCAGTTGGGTAGCGCAATGAACGTCATGCGCCGTACTCGCGCATCGCTGCATTCGGCGGCAACGTGCGCGCAAGTTCTTCCGGATTGCGCTGGAACCAGCTTGAGAGCAGCAACAGTTCGTCAATCTCATGCGTCGGGATAGCACGCGTCGGTCGATCCGTGCTGTCGAACACGCGCCGCGACCACTCGGCAAATTCCAGACGCTCACGACGCGTTTCTGGCAGTTTGAGATCGGCACGGACGGTTCCACGCTTTACCAAGTATACGCGCGTTTCATTGCTGTGGCCCGTGATCGGATACGCGAACGTGAGTGTCTCTACTGCGAACCGTAACTTCTCAAACTGCGCGCGTAACAATTCCAGACGCTGAAGTTTGTTGCGCATCAACGCTGCGCGCTCAAACTCAAGCGCCTCACTGTGCGCAAGCATGCGCGACTCAAGCACATTCATTGGGCCATCACTGGTGCCATCCAGAAACGCCCGTGCCAAATTGAGCTGGTCAACGTATGCGCGTTCCGTGACGGCTGCCACGCACGGTCCAAGGCACTTCCCAATTTCGTAGCGAATGCATCCGGGAGTGCGCGGGCCAGCAATCACTGGCAACTCCTCTTGATCGCGAAAGTGCATGCGCACGTCGTTGCCACAATCACGCAACCCCAACAGATCACTCAATTCACGGAGCGCGTCTGTCACGCGACCCGCACTCAGGTACGGCCCGAAATAAATACCGCGCTCATCACCCGATGCGTCGCGTGTGACGCTCAGTTTCGGCGCTAAGCCACTGGTCAACTTCACAAAGCAATAATGCCGAGTGTCACGCTTCATCATCCAGTTGTACCGCGGCCGGAGTTGCTTGATGAGACGAAGTTCACGCATCAGCGCTGCAAACTCACTCGGCTGATACTCCCACTCAATCCGTGCCGCGCGCCACAAAATGCGCGCGCCCTTGTCATGCGGCCACTCGGCGCGGAAGTAGCTCATGAGCCGAGTGCGTAACTGCTTCGACTTGCCCACGTACAGCACTTCACCCTCGTTGCCAACGAATCGGTAGGTGCCGGGCCGATCCTGCGTGCCGGCCTTCACCAATTCGCGTAGCGCGTCCAAATCTGTAACGGGTTTCCGTTTGCCTTTACGTTTGCGGGCGGCGGCTGGGCCATCGCTCGTGTCATCGAGTGTGATGTCTACTTCAACACTTGCATCGGCAACTGGCAGCGTGGATACGAGTTGCGCTTTCGCCGCCTCAAGCTCGGCCAGCGTGACCGCACGTTCAACGCTCAGTCGCTCATCGCTACGGCCCTTTGGCGGTACCACGCCGAAGAGTGCGAAAAGATCGCGCTGCTGCGCAGTCGCGGTGCGTGGCGTCACTGCTGGCACCGCCAACAGAACACGGTTGTTCGGCCATCAATCGCACTGCTATCTACCAGTGTCGTGCCGCACCGCGAACAGGGCACGCCGCCGCGGCCGTACGCCTGCAGGAACGGCACAAAGCCGCCGCGCTCCCCGGTTACGTCGACATAGTCTCGAAAGCTTGTCCCACGCACCGCAATCGACGCAGTAAGTACCTCACGCAACGCTGCCAGCAACGCGCTCGCCTCGTGCGACGACAGCGAATCGGCGGGTCGCGACGGATCGAGCTGTGCCATCCAGCACGCCTCGTTCGCGTAAATGTTGCCGACCCCCGCCAAGACCCGCTGATCCATGAGCACCTTTTTAATCGCTTGCCGCGAATTCCGAAGAGACACCGAAAATCGCTCGGCGGTCAGCCCTTGGTCAAGCGGCTCAGGTCCTAACGGTGCGATGTGGTCGGCAAACTCCTCGCTGGTGTAGAGTGCGACGGTGCCGAGGCGCCGGATGTCGCGGTAGTGCACCTGACGCCCATCGCTGAGCTCAAGCGTGAGCGTGATGTAGGCGCGATCACGCACGGAAATGTCATCGGGAACGGACTCGATGAGCATGGCACCGGTGAAGCGTGGCTGGATCACGATGTGGTCAGCCGAGCTGAGTTCGAGCACGATGAGTTTTGCACGTCGGAACGCCCGCAGAATTCGGACGGCGCGCAGTCGCAACACGAAATCCGTGGCAGATACACCGCGCAACACATCGCTGCGCAGCACGACTGCCTTAGCGATGTTCGCACCAGATATCAGCGCATCGAGATCGCGTGCGATGGTCTCCGTTTCAGGAAGCTCAGGCACCGCGCTGCAGTGCGCGCCAACCAATGTCGCGCCGAAAAAATGCGCCAGTAAAATCAACTGACGCAGCCAGCGCCAAGCTCTGTTGCTGCGCGAGCGCGAGCGTATCGGCGTAAGCGGTTGCAGCCATCACCCGCCCGCCATTCGACACGAGTGCACCAGCTGTTCGCGCCGTCCCAGCGTGAAAGAACCAACTGCCAATCGGCGGCGTTGGCACGGTGATTTCATCGCCAGAACGTGGCGTGGCAGGATAACCTTGAGCAGCAATCACCGTTGCCACAACCGCGCGTGCGGGTGCGAACAATGGAACCGGATCAATTCGTTCGCCGCGCGCGATTTGCAGCATCACGCGCAACAGCGGTGCATCATCGGCGAGGGCAGGGAGCACCGCCTGCGTTTCAGGATCGCCGAAGCGGCAGTTGAACTCCACTACACGCGGTCCAGTGGGTGTGAGCATCACGCCGCAGTACAGCAATCCACGAAACGGAACACCGCGTTCGCGCATCGCGGCGAGCGTGGGAGCGACGAGCGTATTCATGACATGTTGAATTCCTATCGGAATGCTAGTATCTCGCCACGCGTACGCCGGATCGCCAGCGTCGGCAGGGCAATACGCGCCCATACCGCCGGTGTTGGGGCCGGTGTCGCCCTCACCAACGCGCTTATGATCCTGTGCGGCGGGCAGCGGCACTGCAGTCTCGCTATCGGTAAGCACAAAAAGCGACAGTTCTTCACCAGTCATGAACTCTTCGACAAGCACTTCCGCGCCCGCGTCACCAAAGATGTTGTCGGTGAGCATAGCGGCGATTGCAGCGTCGGCTTCGGCAAGCGTCATGGCGACGACCACCCCTTTTCCTGCCGCCAGCCCAGAAGCTTTAATCACCACAGGTGCACCAAATTCACGTGCGGCAGTGCGCGCGGATTCGACGGTGGTGTGCATCGATGCACGCGCGGTCGGCACGCCGGCATTGTGCATCAAAGCCTTCGCAAATGCTTTCGACGTTTCTATTTGCGCTGCCGCTGCCGTTGGCCCGAAGACTGCAATTCCGTTCGCTATGCACGCGTCGGCGAGTCCCGCTGCTAACGGTGCTTCTGGACCGATAATCACCGCGTCGACATGCTCGTCACGCGCGAGTTGCAGCAGTGCATGCACATCGCTGGCGGCAATTGGCACACAGGTCGCGAATGTCGCAATCCCAGGATTTCCTGGCGCCGCGATGAGTGTCACACTGGGCTGCTCGTGACAAATGCGCCACGCCAGCGCGTGTTCGCGGCCGCCGCCACCGACAATCAAAAGCTTCATGGCACGAAATGTATGCGCCATGAAGCCTCGATCAGCCAAACATCAACTTCTAGCCATCAGCTTCTATCTATCAACTTCCTGCTTTCCGACGGAACGCGTCTGCGGCGCGCGCGAACGAATCACCCACCTTCCCGAATGCGTCCTTGGCCTGCTGGCCGTAGTAATCAGCCGCCCCGCGCACATCCTCTTCGTAGCTGGTTTGCGCACCAGTTCCGTCACGTCGGGCGTATTCGCCGCCGATGATTCGTGCATACGCGCCCGTTGCGACCCACCGCTGCAGTTCGGCAGCGCGCACGGTGTTGAACGGATGTTCGCGCATCGCCGTATTGATCGCCTTCAAAACGGTGTCCCAGGCACTCCCCTCGCTTTCGTACTCCGCCGCCTGCTTCAGGAACGCATCCAGATCACCCTCGCCCGGCTTGGTGGAGCCACCGGCAAGCTTGAAGAAGGATCGCATTGCAAGCGTGGTGTCTTGCACGGCGAGTAAGCCTGCGCGATCGCAGCTCAGCTCTGCCTTCCGACTCCATTCCATCAGCGCGAGCTGAAACGGCATCAGCGCGAGCCCCGCCAAGAACGGCAGCGCGCTAAATCCAATCGTGCTCACAATCACGGCGATGGTGCGGTACGTCATGTGCCCGCTGGCGATGTGCCCCACTTCATGCGCCAGCACGAACCGCTGTTCCTCGTCGGAGAGCGCGGCAATCGTACCCGTGTTCATCACAATGAACGGTCGCTCAAAACCGATGGCGCCAGCATTCACGAATGGCGTTTGCGTCACGTACAGATCGGGAATCGCCGTCACATCCAACGTCGCACAAATCTCTTGCAGCATCGCATGCAAACGCGGATGCTGCGTTGGACCGCACCGGACTGCGTTGGCAAGAAAGAGGTGGCGCAGGCCACGCTCACCGAAGAATCCCGCCACCTTGCGCACAATTTCGTCAAATCCAGGCAGCGCGCGGAGCGTGTTCAGCGCGGCCCGATCAGCCGGATGCTCCCACGACGTCGAGGCAATCAGGGGGAGCGGCGTAACAAGCATTGGCATCCTCTAATGTTCTAAATGTGTAACAGCACTCAAGCCAGCTCGTCTACACCGGTGAAGATGGGCGAGCGTGGCTCCGAGACTTCGTCGTGCGAATGCCGATGGGACACGGCGCGTGCCGAAGACTACGGCGCGACGTGACGCGGAGTGTCAGTCGCCAGTCTCCCCGTCGGTTACAGCCCCTGCAGTGCCTGCTCCAGATCGCCAAGTAAGTCGTCAGCATCCTCGACGCCTACGGACAACCGGACCAACCCTTCCGTGATTCCTAGTACCGCCCGCCGACTCGGTTCGACTGACGCATGCGTCATGCTGGCCGGATGACTGATCAGACTTTCGACCCCGCCAAGCGACTCGGCGAGACTGAACAGGCGCATCCGATCGAGCATGGTTTTGACGCGCTCACGCGTGCCAAGTTCGATCGAGATCATACCGCCGAAGCCAGTCATCTGTCGGCACGCGAGCTCGTATTGGGGGTGCGTAGGCAGGCCGACGTAGAGCACGTTCTCATGGCCGAGTCGTTCCGCCAGCCAAGTGCCGATGCGACGACCGTTGCGGTCGTGCTCGCGCATTCGAATTGCCAGCGTCTTGGTGCCACGGAGACAGAGCCATGCATCGAAGGGACCGGGCACAGCACCAGCGGCATTGAGGATGAATTGCAGGCGCGTCGCCAACTCCTCGTTCGACGTGAGCGCAATGCCACCGATCATGTCGCTATGGCCATTCAGGTACTTCGTGCTGGAATGCCAGACGATGTCCGCGCCCGTCTCAAGCGGACGCTGGAAGATCGGCGTAGTGAAGGTGTTGTCGACAATTGTCAAAGCGCCAGCACGTTTCGCGATCTCAGCGGCCCCTGCCAGATCGGTGAGACGCATGAGCGGATTGGTCGGCGATTCCAACATCAGCGCGCGGGTGTTCGGCGTGATAGCGTCGGCAATCTTCTGCAGCTCGGTCGTGTCGACGTAACTAAAGGTGAGTCCGAACTGTTGGAGCAGCTTATCGAACAGTCGGTACGTGCCACCGTAGACATTCTCGCCGACGATGATGTGATCGCCGGATTTGAAGAGCATCATGATGCTGGTCAGACAGCCCATGCCGCTTCCAAACGCGAAGCCGTGCG
>JANNWU010000265.1:0-7215 GCA_031408755.1 Gemmatimonadaceae bacterium
CCGACAGCATGACGATGCTGCTTGCGCTGCTGCCCGCGCCCAAGCGTTCAAAGCTTGAAGGTGAGGCCGCCGCGCTGGCTGATCGTGCGGTGTTTACGCCGCGTTCGCAACGTTGGTTTGTCGCGCGAATGATCGATAGCGCGCTGCTCTTGGATATTGGTCGCATTGATGGAGGCGTGGGCGGCAGTGAATCGTCGCAAGCGGCATTTGCAGAGATGGTTGAATCTCGCAGCCCGCTGCAACTTGGCGCCACGCTGACTGCACATGCTGGCGATGCAGCGTCTGAAGCGCGCATTACCGGTTTCCGATTGGTTGGTCGTCGCATCGTTGCGGAACTACAAATGACGGCGACAGATTCTGCGCTACGCGCGTTTCCAGTGGAGTGGCGCGGTGCGTCATCCGCTGCAACGCAAGTTCGCACTTCGACATCACCACGGTGCTCGACTACCGACGTTGACGCGGTGGAACGTGCGATTGCGAACTACGCCGCCGGCTCAGACAACGTGCTCACGGTGTTGCGCGGCTGCTTCGGCGACTTTCGCGCACTTGTCGTCATTCGGCCGCGCGAGATTACGCCAGAGACCACCGAACGCGTGGTGCTCGTCCGCCAGAACGGCACGACACGATCCGGCAAGCTTCGCGATCTGTCATATCCATTGCACGAGTTGCAGCATGTGCTTGATGTGAACGGCGATGGCACCAATGAGATCGTGGTCCGCAGTTTCCGTCCCGCCATGGAGACGTGGGCTGCGCTGCGGATGACCGATTCGATCACGTTCACGCGCTTTGCGAGCGGCTTCACCATTGAGAAGCGTTAGCGTGTTCAGCGATTGTGCACCGGTCAGCGTACCATCGCACAATCAGAAGTTCGTGAAGTCCTGACAACTGGAGCGTGCTGTGATGCGTCGTATTTTCGTTGCCATGTTGGCGATGACGGTCGCTGTCTTTCCCGCGCACGCGCAGCTGAGCGCCGTTCCAACACCCGCCAGCATTCTCGGATGGGAGCCTGGTACGGATCGTCGCTTGCCAACGTGGAAGCAAGTCACGGAATACTTTGCTGCGATCGACGCGGCGAGCCCGCACGTTCTAGTGCGCACACTCGGCAAAACGACGCTTGGCCGACCGTTCATTGTCGCGTTCATCAGCGATTCGGCAAATCTTGCGAATCTTGAAGTGTACCGCCAAATCCAGATGCAACTGGTGGATCCGCGCCGCCGCACAGATGCTGATCGCGCGCGATTGTTGGCAGAGGGGAAAAACGTCGTACTGATCACGTCGAGCATCCACTCCAACGAAGTGGGTGGCTTTATGTCGCCGATGGTGATTGCGGATCGGTTGCTGCGCTCCGATTCACCCGACGCCCGCGAAGTGCTCAAGCAGACGATCGTTATGCTGGTGCCAAGTCAGAATCCTGACGGCGTTGATATTGTGGGCGACTGGTACCGCAGTACGCTCGACACACCAGCCGAAGGAGAACAGCCGCCGCAATTGTATCATCACTATACCGGTCACGATAACAACCGCGATTGGTATGCGTTTACGCAGGTTGAGCAGCGCATGACGGTCGACTCGCTTTATACGCCGTGGGTGCCGCAGATCGTGAACGACATTCATCAACAAGGCGCGAATGGCGGTCGTATTTTTATTCCACCATACATGGATCCGGTGGAACCAAACATTGATCCGATTCTCACTGCCAGTACCAACGCACTGGGCATGGCGATGGGATGGCGCATGATCGCAGAAGGAAAGACCGGCGTGGCAACGAACGCGTCATACGATCAGTGGTCACCGGCGCGACAGTATTCGCTCAATCATCACGGCGTTCGTATCCTTACCGAAACGGCGAGCGCGCGTCTCGCATCGCCAGTCACAATTCCATTCGAACGATTGGGGACCGCACGCGGTTACGACGCGCGCGTGACATCGTGGAATTTTCCTGCGCGCTGGCCCGGCGGTCGATGGGGCATTGGCGACATCGTCGCGTATCAGTCCAGTGCGTCACTGGCCATGTTGTCACAAGTCGCGCGTGATCGTCGACAGTGGCTTGAGAGTTACATGGCAGTCGCGGATCGTGCGCTGGCGCGTGATCATCCGTGGACCACAACTGACGTACCGGCGGCGTTTGTGATTCCGCGCGTGCAACGTGACACACAAGCATTGCAGCGACTCCTCTGGACCTTGCAGCGCGGACAGGTGGAGATTCACGAGTCTTCGCCAGCGGGAAGCTACGTCGTTCCTACCGCGCAACCGTTTGGATCGTATGCCAAAGCGCTGCTGGAACGGCAGAACTATCCGAATTTAAGCGAGTATCCAGGCGGGCCACCCAAGCGTCCGTACGATGTCACCGCACATACGCTGCCGCTGCTCTTTGGTGTTGACGTGAGTACGGTTGCAGGCGCTGAACCTGCACTCGGTGCAAAGTTGGCGCCGATTGCAGAGCCGCGCTTCACGGTGGCTGGATTGAGCGGCAAGTCAACGAAACGCATCGCGATTTATCGTAGCTACAGCGCATCCATGGACGAAGGCTGGACGCGATGGATGTTTGACGTCAATCGAATTTCGTACCGCACTGTTCTTGATGCAGAGCTGCGCGTCGGAAATTTACGCGCACGATTCGACGTGATCATTTTGCCCGATCAGTCGGCGTCGCAGCTTCGTCGCGGACTTGGCGCGCCGTATCCCGACTCGTTGCGCGGAGGTATTGGCGACGCTGGTATCGCAAGTCTTGCAGCATTCGTGCAAAATGGCGGCACACTGATCACCTTCAACGACGCAAGTGATTTTGCAATTGCCGCCTTGGAGCTTCCGGTAAAGAATGTGCTCGAAGGCGTGCGGAACGTGGAATTTTATGCGCCTGGTTCGTTGCTCGGTATTGAGCTCAATCGCACGCATGCGATTGCCTCGCGTATGAGGGCGACCGTGCCAGCGGCGTGGTTCGAAGATAGCCCAGCATTTGAGATCACTGATTCGTCACGCGCCGTCGCTGTGGCGAGTTACGCTGCGAGCGGTAATCCGTTGCTCTCTGGATGGCTGCTTGGTGCGAGCCGACTGAATGGAAAGGCGGCGTTGGTGGATGTAAGCGTCGGTCGCGGGCATGTGGTGCTGTTTGGGTTTCGTCCCCAATACCGCGGGCAAAGTATGGGAACGCAGCCGCTGATCTGGGGCGCAATTCTGCGCTGACGAAGTCGGCACAACACACAGGCAGAGCGTTCACGATTGCATGACGCACGACTGCATGACGCACGACTGCAGTACTGCACGATTGCACATTGGCGCAGTTGCGCGATCTCACGACGTCACACCGAGTTGCGGGGCGTGCGCGACGAGTGCGCGACGACTAGCGCCGCGCTGGCTCCACAATCGAGAGTGTACGCATCAGAGAATCAAGCGCAGTGCGAAGTGTCAATAGTTGATACTGTGTGCTGCGCGCTTCGCGGTTTAAGTGTCGACCCTCGGCGTCGGTCCAGCGATACAGCTTATTATCGACAAACCACACGTGATCGCTCTCGTCGCGCCGCCCGCTGCGAGTGACTGTGAGTCGCGCGCCAAGCAGCACACCGTTGCTGAACCAGTATTCGTCGCGCGTGCGAAAGCGATCGCCGACTGTCTCGGCGCGGACGCGTTGCCACACCGGACCAAAGCGCCAACCGGTGACCGTTCCGCCAGCCCCCGCTCCAACGCGCAACGGTTTCACGACGCGTTGCATGCCAGCGGTATCACGGTCAATCGCCGTCACCAGTTGCACGAACCGCGCGATCGATGCGACGGAATCGGTTGTTGGTGGTTCTGCAGGCTTACTCGCAACCGTCTTCGATGCCGGCACCGCGTCTGCGACGGGTGGGGCGGTGCAGGCAGCGACCACGCTGATGGCGCCGGCGATCATCAATCGCACGGTCGTGAGAAATCTCTGCGGCATCACACGCTCGTCACGTCGTCCGCTCGTCACGTCGTCCGCTCTTCACTTCGTCCGCTTTGTCACGCCGCGCGCTCTGCCTCGCGACGAATGCGCGCCTGAATGAAACTGCGGATGCAGAGTCCGAGAAACACCAGCATGATCAGAAACATGGCGCCCTGAATTCGTACCGCGAATGGTCGTGCCACGTCTGCACCACCGAGCATCTGGACGAACTTCATGAATCCTGTCGCGCTGCCTCCAATCCCCAGCAGCGCTAACACCGACGCACCGTGCATGGCGTGTTTCTTGAATTCAGGCCGGAGTGCCAGCGCTCCACACACCTCAAGCAGCACACCAAACCCGAGTGGGATGAGCGCCGTGAGGCTGCGTGAATCGCTGAGCACGTAGCCGAGAATTCCCAGCAGCGAGAGAAGGCCCCCGACCACGAGGGTGACGATAGCCATGCATGACTCCAAGAGATCGTGTGTATCGCGCCGTTCAGAAGGCAGGTTTCTGAGACGAGCGCTGCGGATAAATTCTACCGTATTCACCGCCTCCCTGACCGCAGACGCGCCCCAGCTCCTATGACACTCGACGAGTATCAGCTTTTCGCCGCCCGCACGATCGGCACCCGCACTCCCGCCGACCAGCTCTCGAACATGGCGTTGGGTCTGGCTGGTGAGGCCGGCGAGACTGCCGACATGCTGAAGAAACATCTCTTCCACGGCAAGCCTCTCGACACCGACGAACTGATCAAAGAGCTGGGCGATGTAATGTGGTACGTGGCTGGTATGGCGACGGCCGTCGGGGCGTCGCTGGATGACGTGGCACAGCGAAATGTCGACAAGCTTCGGAAGCGGTATCCTGACGGCTTCTCGTCTGAGGCGAGTGCAAAGCGCGCCGATACGATTGCGTAGTTTTCGGCTGATATGGCGCAATGCTGTTTTGTTACTGCTTGCTTCATGCGCCAGTAGCAATGCGAATACCGTCATCGTTCCACCGTTGACGAATTCGGATGCAACTCCCGCATCTAGCCGGATCATTCCGCCGCAAACTGGACCCGCAGCCGATCCCATCTATTTCGACCCCGCCAAGGGCTCAGTCACCCTCGACGATCTGGACCGACTGCACGCGCGTCGTTTGGCGGTTCCGGTCGCCGGTAAGGCGCCGAACAACGTGCCGAACAGTTTTCTCTCTGGGCGCAGCGGCGGCAGGCGGCACAATGCTGCCGATATTCTCGCCGCCCGAGGCACTCCGGTTCTGAGCGCTGACGACGCCGTTATCGAGCGACTGAGCACCAACAGCCTGGGCGGTATTACCATCTACTCCACCGATCCCGAAACGCGTTTTGTGTACTACTACGCGCACCTGGAGCGGTACGCCGACAACCTTCGTGTGGGTCAGCGCGTGCGTCGAGGTGACCTGCTGGGTTACGTTGGGACAACGGGGAATGCCCCACCGAACACCCCGCACCTGCACTTCCAGATTACGCGGCTCATCGATCGAAATCGCCTGTGGGACGGCATCCCCATCGATCCCAAGCCATTTCTGCAACTCCCCGGAGTGGTACGATGAGCATGACGAGTAAAGACCGCGCCGCGCTGCGCGGCGAAGCGCACCACCTGAGCGCCTTAGTCCACATTGGGCACCAAGGACTCACGCCAGCGGTTATTGAGACGCTGGATGATGCGCTGCGCACGAAAGAGTTAGTGAAAGTTCAACTTGCGAAAACCACCGATGAGACGCCCAAGGTCGCGGCGGGACACCTCGCAGATGCGACCAAAGCCGAGGTGGTACAGGTGATCGGCCGGACTTGCACGCTGTATCGGTGGAACCCAGATCTGAAGCGAAAGAGTGACGTTCCGCCGTGGCGCGGATGACCGCGTGATCGTCGATTCTTTCAGTAATCGTCGCAGCGGTTGCGTCGGCGAAAAAAATGCGTAAATCCATCGGTTCCGGCATGCGCCGGTGACCTCGGTTGGGAGCCTGCTCCCACCGGTATTCTGAACCTCATTTGTCGGACTGTTTACATGCCGTACGTGATCACTGAAGCGTGCATCAATACCAAGGACAAGGCGTGCGTTGACGTCTGCCCCGTCGATTGTATTTATGAAGGCCCAGACCAGCTCTTCATTCAGCCCGACGAGTGTATCGATTGCGGCGCATGTGAACCGGAATGCCCCGTCACGGCGATCTTTCCTGAAGAAGATGTGCCGCAGACGATGATCAAGTATGTGCAGATCAATCGCGACGTGTTCAAAAGCGCCACGCCACCGGGTCGACCGACGCGCTAATCGGCTGCGCGATGGTCAGCTCGCGCGCGATACGTTTGTGCGGACAGCACAATCAATTGTTTTAGACAGTGTCACCGATCGTTGCGAATTTGAATCGCGGCGATCGGTGTTTGTTTTTATATCACCGCAACATCCAGAAACTCGGCAATCGCAGCGTTCACGATTGTTGGTTGCTCAAGTGGCGAGAGATGGCCGGCAGCGGGAATGGTGACGAGACGCGAGCCAGCGATTGCTGACGACATCGCAATTGCATCGCTGGGCGGTGTAAGCGCGTCTTCGTCGCCAACGATTACCAATGTCGGCACCGTGATCGTATCGAGCGTTGCCGTGGAATCGACACGCGTGATCATCGCACCCGCCGCACCGACCACACCACTCGCCGGTGCGCGACGCAACATCACCGCAACTCGTTCGACGAGCGCCGGATTACTAGCGCGCGTGGTGGTCCCCAATTGTCCGGGGATAAGACCGTCCACAATTGCGCCGGTACCGTCGCGCGTGACCGTCGCAATAAGCTCCTGACGTTTCACCTTAGCGGGCTCGGCATCCGCGCCAGCCTTGGTGTCTAACAGCACAAGCGCACGGACGCGGGCAGAGTGGCGGCGCCAGAACGAGAACGCGACGTATCCGCCCATCGACAAGCCAGCGATCACAGCCTGTTGCACGCCAACCTCATCAAGCATGGCGGCGATTGCGTCGGCGTAGGCGTCCATGCTCGGATCAGGCAGCGGCGTCGAGCGGCCGAAGCCCGGGAGATCAGGGATGAGAAACCGCACATGTGGAAATGCAACGCTGTGTGCGGACTCTTGCTCAACCCACAACGCGCGGTCGTGCGGAAAGCCGTGAAGTAAGACCACCACGGTGTCGCTGTGATGCGCGTGCACATCGTTCCACGCGAGCAGGCCATGTGGCAGTGCGAGAGTCTGTTCCATGCTGCAATCTGTATCAGCGTTCGATCGGGAGCTTAGCAGGGTTATCCTTCTCTAATGCCCCCACGCCCGCCCAGTCACGCCACGCAGTACC
>JANNWU010000266.1:0-1839 GCA_031408755.1 Gemmatimonadaceae bacterium
CGACAACTTGTCAAACGGCTCAACCCACTGCTTTAATGTCTTGACTTGTTGCACGACGACCTGAGCCCGTTCTTGGTTGTCCCAGAACTTGGCTTCGGCCATCTGCGACTCCATGGCAATCAGACGCTCCCGCTGGCCCTCGATGTCAAAGATACCTCCGCAACTCGTTGAGTCGCTCAGCGTCGTTCGTGAGTTGCGTGGTAAGCTGTGCGAGATCTGCCATTTGTGCCACGAGATTGATGAGATTCTGAGTGGTGCAAAACGAAAGCCGTCCCCCCGAGGTCGGGAGGACGGCTCGGCGCGCACCTGCGCGCACTCGAAAGTTAGCCGCAATCGCGCGCGTTCTCTATCCCTGCCAGATGCTAGAAGACGCGACGGCCCTCGGCCAACACATCATTCAAGGCGTCTTGGAAGAACGCGGTCGACTCAGCGACTTCACGCCCAACCTGCTCAACATACTCATCGTAGCTCTTTCGAATTTCATCGCGGAACAACTGCTTGAGCGTACCATTTGCTAAGCCATCCGCGCGTTTCGCTGGCTGATACGCCACCATGTCAGACACCAGCGCGCGAGCCAGTCGCCGCGCGCGCGTCATTGGATCGCTGCGCAGGAACGGATTGATTACACGCTTCGAATCAGGCGTCGCTGATGCTGTGCTCGGTCCGACTGCAGCTGACGCCAACGGTGTGACCATCTCGCCACCAACCATCTGTCCCGGCGATGGTGGCGGCGGTGGCACGAGAGGGCGCGCGAATGCCGCCGCCGGTGTGTGCATCGGTATCGCATCAATCGCCGGCAAGGAAGTTTCCGGCGTCGCAATGGTCGGAAGTGCAGCGATTGGCGTTGCCAACTTCGGTAATTCAATCGCAGGCGTGACAGACGCCGGCGTTGCAAACGGCGGTGTCGAGACGGACGGCGTCGGGCGCGACGGATACGGCGTTCCAGTTTCCGGCATCTCCGTCGACAGCGGCGTCGATCGACGAATGCTCGGAATACTGGCCGGCGTAGCTGGAATCATCGGCATAACACGCGATGGTGTAGCGGCACGTGCAACGATCGCAGGACTCGTCAGAGGTGTCGACGAACCGACAGTGATACGAATGATCGCTCCACACACGCTACAGCGTGCGCGCACACCATTCGGCGGCACCTTCGCCGGGTCAACACGAAAGACTGAACGACAGTCCTGACACGTCACGTTCACTGGAGCATCTCCTCGGGTGGGTTTTCACCATCGTCATCCGTACGCCGATCCATTGCCCAAACCGACCCTGGCAATGTTTTGGCATATGTC
The DNA here is from genome assembly GCA_031408755.1 of Gemmatimonadaceae bacterium. Lineage (GTDB taxonomy): Bacteria > Gemmatimonadota > Gemmatimonadetes > Gemmatimonadales > Gemmatimonadaceae > JACMLX01. The sequence continues at coordinate 1,296 of JANNWU010000266.1, forward strand.
TTCATTTCAGTCGCCAATTCACTCACCTGCGCCGCACTCAGAAACCGTCGCTTCTCATTGGACACCGCACCGATTGATAGCGTCATCAATGGCACCCGATCAAGTCGACCTCGACGATCCTTGCCGAAAAAGTAGCCAGCTTGACGGTCATGTGCAGAGTAGCGCTTCGGCAAATCTTCATCGGCACGCCTGATGATACGCTCACAGACCACCGCGACGTCCGACCGCGGGACCAAAAAGAGGAAATCATCGCCGCCGATATGCCCAACGAAACCATCGTCCCCACTCTCCGCCGTCACAATCTCGACCAGCAATGCGGCAACGAACCGAATAATATCGTCTCCCATCGCATAGCCATACCGATCATTGAACTCCTTGAAGTGGTCCAGATCGGCGTAGCAGGCGGCGAACGTCTCACTTCGGGCCAGGCGAGCATCGATCGCGGAGGCGATTGAGTCCGCACCGGGAAGGCGCGTGGACGGGTTGACCTGCACATCGCGTCGTGAGCGCCGAACTGCCGCCGCAAGCCGTGCGCGCAACTCAT
>JANNWU010000267.1:0-5564 GCA_031408755.1 Gemmatimonadaceae bacterium
GAGTTCAGCCGAAACTCTGAGCGATCTGTCTCAAAGCCAGGCTTACAAAACGCGGCGGCATCACGCTTGGTAAAATGCCGAACGTTGTGACTCCACACATAAACATTTGGAGAAGTAACCGGTTCACTACGGTGACGTCGTACTCGTCCTGCCAGCTGAATCAATGACCGCATAGAAGACGGCTCCACGACGGCCCAGTCGTAGTCATGGTCTCTGCCCACCTCAGTCACTGGTGAGCCGAGAACGACGAAGAGATGATCGGTTGCCGTGCTGCTATCGAGTCGCGCCCTAATATCCGGCAACTGAAAAACAGCATCCGCATCATGGCGAAGCAGAACACTATCGAGCTGCCGCTCAATTGCTGAGCGCACCAACAGCGGGTGACGTGAGTGATACACACAGAGGTGAACGTGGACACTCTCTGGGAGTTGAAGCTGGAACAGGGCCAACGCAACTTCGAACAGCGGTTCGATGTTCGCCATTCGAATGAGTCCGAAGCTTACTCGTCTTGTAACACCGCCAGCGTAAGGGTCAGCGCTAGCGTGCGCCTGATGGAGTTCCAACGCAGCAGTCAGCGCCTGGCCCGCAAAGGCCTGTGCCAACGATGGCAGTTGGTCGTGACGGAACGAACTAGGCAGCTCGAGCTTCCGCACAAAAGCACGGCGGCGCGGTGCAGCGGCCATGACCGCTAAGTCAGCGTGGCGCCGCTTCGCAAACGTCGTATGCGCGACCTCGAACCTGCTGGCGTCGGCACACTCCTCTGCGTGCTGCTCAAACTCGTCGACCCATGCGCAACAGATGACCGGTGTATCGCAAACGGTACTGGATCGCGTGCCGCAATTTTGGTTGTAGTGGTGCCGCCCACTGCGATACGCCTCGAATAGGCCTTGCACGATTGATGGCGGCAGAGTTGCAGAGGACAGTAGAACTCTGCTGCCGAGCATACCGGCCCAGTGGACAAGCCGCGTCAATGCAGGTAAGTCGTCAATGTCGAAATCGTCTGGCTCATCGAGCACTAAGTCGCCACTCATTAACCGAAGCATCGGCGCAATTTGCCCACCGCCTCGCTGACTTTCAGTGGCAGGCATTAGATGGTCAATCGTGCACACCAGCACTGGCGCAAGCAGAAGTGCGCGTACCTGCGGATCCGCAACTGCACGGCGTAAGAGCGGGTGGTGTTCTATTTCGCCATCATACACGACGCGACTACCGTCATCGAGAAGCGCGTGACGAGACGACGAGCCATTGTCATTTGCCTCATAAAGCTCGAACAGCTCACGACTCGCGGACCCACCCACGCGGATTGCAAGATCATCGTCACCAAGGCTAAGCATGTCGCGAAATGCTTTGCCCGTTTGCAAAGTCAAACTTCGCAAACCGATTGCGAATGCGCATCGCAGACCTCGCTCTGGATCAGCTAAGGAATACATGATACGCGCGTTTGCTAGTGTCTTCCCACAGCCTGTCGATGCCATGTTCACAATAAAGGCGCCCGACAGCGCTGATCGTTCACGTATGACGCACGTCATGTCGACCGACTTGTCTTGCCATCGATAGCGCTCGTCTCGTGCGCGTTGCTTTAAGCGCTTATGCTTCGCCAATCTGGGAAGATGCTCCTCGAAGCGTGGCAAAAACCGCGCAATCTCCGCGCCGTGCTGTGCGACTCCAAGCAAGTGCTCGACAAGCTTTTGGTTAGGCGCACCGCTCGAACCACGAGTGTTTGCCAGTAGCGGGCCTTCAACTTCAACTTTGACTCGTTGAGCCAAATCTGCAGGCGAATCTTCAAGTCGAGAGTAGTGGTGGTCCGCGAGCATCAAGCTGAGTCGGGCGAGATGCATGACGAATGGGTTTTTCAACAGGGACGCTGCGCCACTGTCGGAGGATTGGGTTGTCAACCACGTTGAAAGTGTCCGCGCCACACGGCTCGCGCGCTGCCGCCAGGCTGCGTTCGTCACTGGGATCCCATTAGCGAATCGCCAGTATGCCGCAAACTCTTGAGGTGACCGAGCAACAAACTCCGCATTGCTCGATTCATCGCGCCGCTTTCGAAAGTTTTCCTCGTTCCAAGTAGGTTGCACGTGGCTCAGCAACCCACCGAGCATGCTGATAGAAAAGTGCTCATCTCCCGGGAGTCGTGGTAGCCGATGGTGCGAGACGACCAGCCAAGCCAGTGCCTGCGCCAACGGCGCATTGGCTAACGTCGTGAACGGCGAAGCGAACGAGCCAGCGCTACCGTCACGACGCAATGCTAATGTCCACCGCGCCTCATCATTGTCTTGCGGGTTGGTGAGACGCGAGAGCAAAGACGCGTCATCATCAGCGCCGACAAAGGCTTCGAACAGACGAACCGATACCCATTCGTGACGAATCAGATTCTTGCCTTGAATCCCACCTTTAAGTCTCAATTGAAATGCATCAGTCGCCTTGCCCAGATCGTGCAGCAGTCCAGCCATGTCACTCAGTGCGCGAATAAGCTCGCCGTTGTGCCACGAGTTCTCCGCCTCCTGACGGAGGACATTTCGCTTGGTGGCGTTTGTTGGTACAGCTCCATGCTCATTGAACTGACGGCGGTCACCGACGACCCATAGCAGCTCTGTCTGTCCTGCACCTCTAATCCAGTGGCACGCTACGGCTGTGTTCTTTCGGGCTGTCTTTCGCAGCAAACGGTGGAGGGTTTCCAAGCCAATCTGCGTGATCGGCGTCTGCCAGGTCCGATCGCCACAGCGCTCTGCGAACTGGTCAAGCAATCTGCGGGATTCGGTAAGCGCCTTTTTGTTGCACTGCGAAACGAACAGTACGTTCATCCGACTATTCCATCGGTGCTTGCTGACGCTACTTGTGCTTGACGACCAAATGATTGCGCGGTCGCCTTGACCGTATCAATCATGAAGTCCAATGCTTCGCTTTGGGTTAGAGTATCAACGCATGCTTGACGGAACTCTTGCTCCGTGTGCCCGCGTGACGCCGAGACAAACGATTGCGGAAGGATAACTGCGTCCTTGACGAGGTCCGCGACATCAAATACCAGCCCGCCTCTACGTGTCTTACCGTGTAGTACCGCGAGACCATGAGGGATGCCTAGCACCCACGTCGCAGTTGCAGCGAGGCCGTACGCCAAATAGTTGCCGTGGTCGAGAAACTGGTTGGCGGTATCTTGGCTTTCACCTCGCTTGGCGCGAGTGAACGCACCGTATGAAGTGGCGTTGGCGGCCAGCCGATATAACTGCTTTGTCAGACGTGCTTCGCTAGTCAACAGCGACGCGCTGTCGGGCGCGGAATCAAAGTGCGAACTCGCTGTGTCGAGCGCTGCCTCAAACTGCTTCGCATCAGGAAGAAAACTCGAATCGTCGCGCGTCCGAGCAATGCTCCATTCCTGACGTAGTCGGACTAAGCGCGCCTGTTGAAATGCCTTCGCAGCTGCGAGCCGTAGTGCATCATCGAACCAGAAGCGGACCCAATGCTGCAAATACTCGGTCGGACGATACTCACTTTGTCCCGGCATCCACGCCACTTCTAGTATGTGCTCGTTACCGGCGAACAGCGGCGTCCCGCCACCACCACAAAATCCCAGCATAACGCCAGCTTTCGCCAGTTCACGAGCAGCGGCCTGCGTGATTGACGTGCCGGTACCGAGCAAAACGGTTGTCGTGTTCGCAATTGGGATGTTCCAATAAAGGGACTGTTTTCCTTTATCGGTTACGTACTCGACGCGACCGCCGTTGACAAGAACTCGGCAGTGCTCCAAGTAGTAAATGTTCGCCCTTTTTGAATGCAGGATGGTCTTCAGGTCACTCGCTGCAATCGTGTCCATATTTCGGGTGTGGTGCAATGGCTTGGCAACTTCGCCAAAAGGTGGTGGAGATCCGCTGTCGTCAAGCCAGTTTGATGGTGCGCTAGCGTCTCTACTGAAACAAGTCGTCGAATGATTACAGCGGCGCGTACGAGCCCACTTTGGCCTACAAATACGACGACGCTCCATGAATACGGACCAGCATTGTCAGATCATCAATTTCACAAATTTTGCTGCACAGAACTGATCGCACATCCATGACTGATGACAAACCGCACCCCTCCATCCGTTCGGATGAGATGCAAAAGCGTGAGAACTGTACCGATCCCGACATACCCCGAGGAAGCGTTTAAGCGAGAAGCGGCTGAGCGCAGTGATTCGAAGTAACTAAACGTGCAGAAAAATGAACGCACGCTGTGAATGTCGTGAGCACAATTATGAAGATTAGAGATTTTTAATAAAGCGCGCTAAGCTGATGTTTCAGCAACGGTGCCCCGCTGTCCGTTTTGCTCATCCCGCACGCCTAGAGTGTCGCGCGTTGAGATGTCGGCGTCGATGGTTGATGAACGTTCTCTCGCGACCCATGCCGCACAATGAATTCGCCTGAGCATATCGCCGGGCGCCTACAAGGCTATCTCTACAGCGCACGGACCACGCCTCCTTAAAGTGAAACGCGATCTCCGCTCTCAGCTAGCAGACCCACGAAACGTTTTGCAGCGTCTCGGCGCCTTTGCACCTGCGTCCGGCTGCATGTCGCTTACGGCGATGCTTCCGAACCTAGGTGACACTCTGCGAAATCTTAGAGACCCGAGAACAACAATGCGCCGAGCCTGTTGCAAGGCGCCGGCGCATCGTACTGAATTGATTCACCCAAGAGCGGGAGACGGGGCTCGAACCCGCGACATCAAGCTTGGAAGGCTAGTGCTCTACCAACTGAGCTACTCCCGCATCTCTGAAGCCTATTGGCCAAGCCCCCGCCCGACAAGCGGCGGTTCGTAAACGCAAAGGGCCCAGCCATCATCGGCCGGACCCATGCACCAGAACGCCACCACCTGCACTACTCCACCAGCGTTACTTCGCTGGCGGCATCAAGACAGTGTCGATCACGTGAATCACGCCGTTCGATGCGGCGATGTCGGTGGCGGTCACGGTGCTCGCGCCATTCAACTTCACCTTGCCATCTTCGACGGCGATCGTGACCTTGCTGCCTTCGACGGTCGCGGCTTCGGTCAAGGTGACGACCTGCGCCGCCATCACACTACCGGCAACGACGTGATACGTCAGCACTGCCGTCAGCTTGGCCTTGTCAGCCAGCAATTCTTGCAACGCAGCCGCAGGGATCTTTGCGAATGCGTCGTCCGTTGGTGCGAGAACCGTAAACGGCCCCGTGCCCTTCAGCGTGTCAATCAGGCCAGCTGCCGTCAATGCGGTGGCAAGCGTCTTGAAATTACCCGCAGCTACTGCGGTATCGATGATGTCTTTCACAGTGTGACCAGTAATGGTGAACAACTCGGCAACAACACCACGCGCGAGGCAACCGGCGCGTGTCGGCATGTCAAACATGTTTGCTACAACAGAGCGAATGCACGACTGATTCATTTGGTGCCAACAACACAAACCGATACACAAAAAAACCGCGCGATCCGAAATCCGGATCGCGCGGGAACACAACGTTCTTGATTAGTTCGCCAAACGATTACTTCTTCTTCGCCCGTGCAGCAGGCGGCGTAAGAACGGAATTAATCACATGAATAGTTCCATTCGACGTCGCGAT
>JANNWU010000268.1:0-4102 GCA_031408755.1 Gemmatimonadaceae bacterium
TGTCCTGCTCCGCGCTGGTTTGCCGTTTTGTTTCGACTCGGTCACACCGCGCTCTGTCGTTCAGTTCGCCCGGAAAGACTGTGTTGTACCCGATCCCGATGCGAGGCCGGTTCAGTACTCGATTCGGGGTTGTTCGTGTCCCGTTTTGTATGGATGCGAAGTGGCGCAGAGGGGTAGAACGAAGGATAGGGACGGGTGGTCAGGCGTGAGCAAAGCTTCAATAGGCAACGCAGGCGGAATCGTATGAGTGAACCAGAACGGCAGGACCAACCACCCGTGGGGAGTGACATGGCGACGGTGCTTTATCCGGAATCAGAAGTGTCGACGCAGCTGTCGGCAGCCGACAAGAGTGTACGGAAGCGTGACGGCCGCTCGGCGGGCTGGGATCCAGAGCGGATCGTGCGTGCTGTTGCGCTCGCGTACTACGCGTGGCGTAACAAGGGTGCGGAGAACCCGCATCGTGACAATCAGGCCAAGCACTACGGTTTGAGCTTGCTCGACCACGCTGAGGCGCTTCGCATTGCCGGTATGGTCGAGAACACGGTCGAAGCGCGTGCGGCGCGTGGCGTGAAGCCGTCGGTCGAAGAGATCCAGGACATCGTCGAGATGATGATCGCGGGCGCCGGCCACTTCGATGTCGCGAAGAGCTACGTGCTCTACCGCGCGAAGAAATCTGACGCGCGCATCGCAAAGCACGGCATCAGCGGAATCAGCGACTACATCGCGATGTCGAAGTACGCGCGCTATCGCGAAGACCTCGGCCGCCGTGAGTTGTGGCCAGAGGCTGCCAAGCGCGTGTTTGACATGCATCGCAATCGCTTTGCGGCGCTGCTCAACAACGAGGCGTTTGGACTGGATCTGACCGTCGGCCAGTTGATCGACAAGGCTGAAGCGGCGGTGCGCGATCGTCAGGCGCTGCCAAGCATGCGCTCGATGCAGTTTGGTGGCGACGCGATTGAAGTGAACAATGCGCGCATGTACAACTGCACCTTTGGTCACGTTGACAACGTGCGGAAGTTCAGCCAGGCGTTGTGGTTGTTGTTGAGCGGTACTGGCGTTGGATTCAGCGTGCAGAAGCAGCATGTATCGCGCTTGGCGCCGTTCCCGCTGCGCGCCAGCGCCGAAGAGCTGCCGGTCACGCATTTTACCATCCCGGATACGATTGAAGGGTGGTCAGATTCCATGCAGCAGATCATCCAGAGCTATTACGAAGGCACCTACGTCGAGTTTGACTTCTCGCAGATTCGGGCGAAGGGCGCCGTGTTGCGCACCAGTGGTGGTCGCGCTCCGGGGCATCAGCCGCTGAAGAAGGCGATGGAGAAGATTCGCGCGGTATTGGATGCAATTCCAGGCCGGAAGATGCGTCCGATTGAGGCGTATGACATTCTGATGTACGCTGCCAGTGCGGTGATCAGCGGCGGGATTCGTCGGTCGGCAACGATCGCATTGTTCAGTGCCGATGACGAAGAGATGGTCAACGCCAAGACTGGCGAATGGTGGAAGCACAACGCACAGCGTCAGCACAGCAACAACAGTGCGATGTTGGTGCGGAGTGAGGCAACGAAGGAAGAGTTCATGTCGCTCTTCAACGCCATCCGTCAGTTTGGTGAGCCGGGCTTTTACTTCACGGAAAATGCCGACTACGGCGCGAACCCGTGCGTTGAAATTGGGCTTGCACCGTCGATGGTGGTTGATGACGCAACGGTCGCCAAACTCCGCAGCTACGGCTACACGGACCAGGTGGCAGTTGGCGACACGATCAGCGGTTGGCAGCATTGCAACCTGACCTCGATCAACGGTCGCGTGTGCGAGACGCCGGAGAAGTTCTACGATCTGTGTAAGGTTGCGGCGACGATTGGTACGTTGCAGGCTGCCTATACAGAAATGAGCTACCTCGGCCCGGTCACGCGTGTCATCAACGAGCGTGAATCGCTGCTTGGTGTAAGCATCTGCGGCATTCTCGAGCGTCCCGATGTGTTGCTGGATCCGGCGGTGCTGCGGAAGGGTGCTGAGACGTGCGTGATGACCAATCGCGCGGTGGCGGAAACCATCGGTATTAATCCAGCGGCGCGTGTCACGTGTGTGAAGCCCGAAGGCACGGCGAGTTTGCTGCTCGGTTCCGCCAGCGGCATTCACCCGCATCACGCCAAGCGCTACTTCCGTCGCGTGCAGGCTGCGCGTACGGAGCCCGTCTATAATTTCTTCAAGAGCGTCAATCCGCAGATGACAGAAGTGTACGGTATGAAGGCCGACACGACCGATGTGCTGACGTTCCCGATCGAAGCACCGGAAGGCGCGATCTTGAAGAAGGACATTGGTGCATTGCAGTTCCTTGATATGGTGAAGTTGGTGCAGGAGAACTGGGTGGTGCCAGGTACGGCGCACGAGAAGTACAACCCAGGTCTGCGCCACAACGTCAGCAACACGGCGACAGTGCGTGAAGGTGAGTGGGAAGCGGTCGCTGATTTCATCTGGGAAAACCGTGGCTTCTTTACTGGCGTCAGTTTGCTGGCTGCCACTGGCGACAAGGATTATCAGCAGGCCCCGAACGAGGAAGTGACTACGGTCGCGGATGTCGCGAAGTGGAACAGCCTGACGTACGAGCCGGTGGACTATTCGTTGATGGCCGAAGCGGCGGATTACACGTCGTTGAAGGAGACGGTCGCGTGCGCGGGTGGCGCGTGCGAGATCGTGTAAGCGCATGAACGCTGGACGCTGATTGCCGATGGCGGCGATCAGGTGTGTCAGGTCACGGGAGTCTCTGCGAAGGGGCTCCCGTGTTGCGTTTGGGGGGGGTAACCCACCAACAAAGAACAGCGGCGTGTGCGCACTCGCCGCAGAAACGGCGGGCGACGCAAGTCGAGCCCGTTGCACGCTAGCATGAAGTAGGTTGGTTCCGGCAGCCATATCGGCGTCAGTCCGGTTGAGCGTCTAACCTGTACCTTGTAAATTCAGTTTCCAATACCGAAATTACAAGATGAGTTCTCACCTGACCCGCCCGAGTTCCGAACGCGACGTCCGCCGACTCCTGCGCCAGTCGCCGGTGGTGGCTGTGCTTGGGCCTCGGCAAGTCGGAAAGACCACGCTCGCGAAACGGGTCGCAGCGGAATGGCGCGGACCGACAACATTCTTTGATCTCGAAGACCCCCGTGACGTCGCGCGGCTCGGCGACCCGATGCTGGCGCTGGCTGAATTGCGCGGCCTCGTGGTCCTTGATGAAGTGCAGCGCCAGCCCGACCTCCTGCCAGTGCTCCGGGTGCTGGCTGATCGTACACCGTTGCCGTGCCGTTTTCTGATCCTCGGCAGTGCGAGTCCGGCTCTGATGCGTCACGGCGCCGAGTCACTCGCCGGTCGTATCGCGTTCCATGAGCTTCGTCCGTTTTCGATTGGTGAGGTGGGCGAGGAGCAGATCACGAAGCTCTGGCGACGCGGGGGATTCCCGCGGGCCTTTCTCGCGAGGACAGAGCAGGCGAGCGTGGACTGGCGTCGCAATTTTATCAGAACATTTCTTGAGCGTGACATTCCGGCGCTTGGAATCTCGATGCCGCCAGCGACGATGCGACGGTTTTGGCAGATGCTCGCACACGTGCATGGCAACGTGATGAACACCTCTGAGCTCGCGCGAGCATTTGGTGTTGCCGATACCACAATTCGTCGCTACGTGGAGCTGCTGGAAGGCACGTTTATGCTCCGTACACTGAGACCATATCACGCGAACATCACTAAGCGTCAGGTGAGGTCGCCGAAAGTGTACCTCGCAGACAGTGGTCTTCTGCATACGCTACTGGATATCGATTCGGCTAAGGCGCTTGACGTCAATCCGTTGATCGGCGCGTCGTGGGAAGGATTCATGCTCGAAACCGTCGTGACGCTCACGCAGTCTCGCGCGGACCAATGCTATTTCTGGGCGACACAGTCAGGAGCAGAGCTCGACTTGTTGGTCGTCAACGGCACGTCTCGTCGTGGTTTCGAGTTTAAGCGAACGACGACGCCGACCGTGACGCCCTCGATGCGCATAGCGATGGCGGATCTTGCGTTGGATCGACTAGACGTCGTTCACGCCGGTCCTGACTCGTTTCCGCTCGCGCCGCGTATTCATGCG
>JANNWU010000269.1:0-7832 GCA_031408755.1 Gemmatimonadaceae bacterium
TAAAGAGTCTTGAGCACGAGCTGTTGCGCCTCCGTCGGATTGATGTGGACCGCCTTGGGTAGGCTCGGCAGCCGCGGTGTCCCGCGCACGAAGCGTTCGGGATGGCGCTGATGTGCAGCCTGCATGGTGATGATGCGCTGCGCGAGCATCGCGGGCGCGGCGCCGTGGTGCACCGCCGTCGGCGGGAGATACGCGATGCCGGAATGCCGATGCTGCGTGTTGTACGTCATGAAGAAATTCGTACACCACTGTTGGGCGTGCGCGAAGCTGTCGAAGCGGCCGGGATACACGGGCGTGTACTTCGTGGTTTTGAAGAGCGATTCCGAGTGCGGATTGTCATTGCTCACGCGCGGGCGCGACAGCGACGACGTGATCCCGAGATCGTCGTAGAGGGCGTGCAGATCCTTCGCGGTTTGAATGCTACCGCGATCACTATGCGCGGTGAGTTGGCCCCGCGGAATCCCGTGGCGGCGACACGCGGCCGTGATCAGCCGTTGCGCGAGTGCCACCGACTCCCGCGATGCCAGCATCCAGGCGACGACATAGCGACTGTAGAGGTCCAGCACGACGTAGAGTTTGTGCCGCTCGCCTTTGGTCCGACCTTTCAATTCCGTGACATCCCACGTCCACACCTGATTCGGTGCCGTCGCCGTGAGGCGCGGGACGGCGTACGTGGGATGCGTCCGCTGCGCGCGACGCTCGCGCACTTCCTGCTGCGTCGCCAGCACGCGATACATCGTGCGCGGGCTGCACAAATACGTCCCTTCATCGAGCAACATTGCATGCACCTGTGCCGGGGCCTGATCGACGAAGCGGTCGCTGTGCAACTGCGCCAGCACGGCCGTCTGCTCCGCGCATGTCAGCGCGCGTGGCGACGGCCGACGCCGTCGCACGGCCGCTGCGCACCTTGGCTGCTGCCAGCGATACGCCGTCGCGCGTGACACGCCGAGGGCGGCACAGAGCACCGGCATGCGCCGCGTTGGCGTGTGCGACGCGAGCAGCGCGCTCACGTGGGCCCGCCGAGCGGCTCGGTCGCATCCGCGTCCAGCAGCGCTGACAGTTTTTTTTGGATCTCGATCACCAATTCGGCGCGCACCAGTTGCTCGCGCAACTTCGCATTCTCGCGCTGCAGCCGACGCAGCTCCCCCCCGCCGTCGTCTGGTGTCGGTTTCGGCCCACGCTTGTGCGACAACGCCTGCCGTACGCCGGCCTGATATTGCTTGCGCCACATGGTCAGCTGCGACGAGAACACCCCTTCGCGACGCAGAAACCCACCGACATCGCCACTGCCACGCAACCGCTCCGCTTCTTGCACGACCCACGACTTGTACTCGACCGTAAATCGGCGGCGCCCTGCGCCGACGACCACCGGCGTCTCGCCTGGCCCACTCGACTCGCGTACGATACTCGCCATCAGACCGACCTCCTGCGCCCCCGAATGGATGCTCACTAATTAGGCGATGGAAATCGTCTCACACCATATTGGCAGAGGGGGGTAGTGCTTCGCTTGTTTGTTTGCATCATGCTCCTCGACAAAATCGATCGAAATCTCGAGAGCTTCCCTGTCGTCAAGTCGAAAGTTCTGCCATTCGCGCGTCAGGGTTCCATTGAGGTGCCGCTGAACTTTGGCGAGTGTGGTTTTGCGTTGCCGATCTTCCAGCGTAGCAAGCTTAAACACGCTCAGCTCGCTGTCTGTTCTCTTAAAAAGCTGTTCAATTATTGACAGCCAGCCGCTGGGTTCCTCACCGTTGCTTTCTGGAACCTCGATTCGATTCTCGATTTTGTCGCGAAAATCGTCGAAGTACAAGATGTAAGGAAGTCGTCTCACGATGGCGTCAGCAACCGCGTGCTCTACTTCTCCACTTGCAAAATTGATGTCGCCGAGGGAATAGCGAAGGCTCTGGAGGTTTCGGGTGACTGTCAACTCAGCCGGGAGTGCCCGTTTTCTCCGAATCGCTGACAGCTGCGCTGCGAGTGCCGGTGATGCCTTCTCGACGAGCATGAGAAGTTTGTTGAGTTCTACCCGGGTTAGGCTTACTCTCGCAGCAATTGTCGCAGCGGGTGATGTCGTTCGATATAGGTTTGACGTGTCACGCAGCTGGTGACCGTCATCGTTCAATTCGTCGTTCAAACAATCGAATGCGAAAATCGCTTGAAGGATAGTTGTCTTTCCGGACTCGTTGACCCCCACTATCGGCGTCAGATATGGTTTGCTAACGTCAATCACCAATGGGCCGACTATCGCGCGATAGTTCTTTATTGTGAAGTCGATGTATTTCACTTGCGCCCAAATCGTTGGTTAAGCGTTCGAGACCGTTTACCGACAAGTACTTCGGTGCTCGTCAAAATCGACAACTGCTCTTCGCCGGTATGCTAGCTACCCTTCACGATTTTCACACCAAGGTTGTCATCAAGAACCACCACGCGCGCGTTCCCGTCTTGGCAAATTTCACAACCGGAAATTCGAAGTAGAGTTGCGGATGTTCGGGAGAGCGGGGCCAACGCGAATTCGAGGGAGCGCCCCCTTCCTACCAGCTCCCCCACCGTCCGCATCAACCCCGAACAATCCCCCACATCCATCCTGACCACGCGCCCATCCCCATCAAACACCGGCAAACACCCCCCACCATCTGACGACACCGTCACCCGATCGGCAGGCGCCCCCGACTCCCAATAAATCTCCAACGCATCCGCCGCCGAATACGCATCCTCCCCTTCACCAACAGGAAAATCCGTAATATCGATGTAACACCCAAACTCCTTCACCAACGCAATCGCCTCGTGAAACAAATCCTTCCGCCGATTCACATGCGTCGGATTAAACACCCGCGCCGGGATCTCAGAAACCGTCAGTGCCTCGCGCACCAACTCCAACCCGCGCGGCCCATCCCCAACATGCAAATGCAAGATCCCCGCTTTGCCGGTGATGAGTCCAGCCACGTGAGCATCTGAAGCAATCCGCAATAACTCCTGCAACGTTGGCTGCGATGACCGATGATCCGAAATCGCCACCTCACCAACACCAATGATGCAATCAACATTGACGATGTCCGAACGCACCGACCCAGTCAGCGTCGTCAACGGCAAGTGATACCCACCCGTGTGACAGTACGCATTCACCCCCTGCGCCCGTAACGACCGCACCGCCGCCACCAGCTCCGCCGTCGATCGCGTCACATCATCAGTCCCCAGTACCCCAACTACCGTCGTCACGCCAGCCTTCAGATACGACTCGGCCAACGGAGCCGCGATCTTCGACGCAGGCCCCGCCTCACCACCACCACCGGTGATATGGCAATGCCCATCAATCAACCCCGGAATCACCCGCCGCCCTTCAAGGTCAATCACCTCAACACCTAGATACTTCGGAAACGACAGATCCTCCGTCCCCATCCACAAAATCGTCCCGCCACCAATCAAAATGTGCTGATGCCCCAGATGCTCCGGCGCATACACATCGGCGTTCTTCAATAACGTCATCGTCGCCGTCGAACCGGTCGACGTGCTCGGCTGCATGGTCATGCGCCCAAGCCTACCGCCACCCGCCCAAGTACACCACTGCCCATCCGCGCGCCCTCTACACCGCCGTTCCTCAGCGCTCTCTGCTGTCCCTCCGCGCCCTCTGTGTCAGGCTGTTCTGCACGCGCTCCGAGCTGATCCCCGGCCCGGCGCAAATACCGCCGCGACCTCGACCACCGCGAATCAAGATCTCTGACCCCTTGATCGTCGGAGGATCAAGATCTCTGACCCCTTGATCCCGACCACCGCCGCTCGCCCGATCCACTCGACCCCGGTAGCTTCCGCCAATGGCTCCTACCCATAAATCCGGCTCCACGACCCGCAAAGGCTGGCTGATTCCCATCGGCGGCAAGCTCACCGATGCCTCAATCCTTGCCCGCTTCATCGAACTCTCCGGCACCCGGAAACCCGTCATCGCAATCATTCCGACGGCATCCGAAGAATCCGACATGGGCTCGTGGTACGAAAAACAGTTCGCGAAACACGGCGTGAAATACGCGCGCGCACTGAACTTTCAACGCCGCTCCGATTGCGATGATCGCGACTGGATTTCGCAACTGGAAGATTGCGACGGTGTCTTCATCACAGGCGGCAATCAGCTGCGCTTGACGACGATCATGGGTGGCACGCCAGCGGCGAAAATCTTGCTCGACCGGTTTTACTCCGGCATGCCTGTCGCCGGCACCAGCGCTGGTGCAGCCGTGATGTCCGCACACATGATCGCAGGCGGCGACGAAGGTCCAACGCCACGCGCCGGCATGGTCACGCTCGCACCAGGCTTTGGACTCACCCGCGACTTCGTTATCGATCAGCATTTCCGTCAACGTGATCGACTCGGCCGACTGCTCACCGCGCTCTCCTACAATCCCGCGCTCCTAGGCCTTGGCGTTGATGAAGATACGGCCGCATTCATCAGCCCCGACGATGAAATTGATGTCATGGGAACCAGCGCCGTGACCATCGTCGATACGACGGACTTGGAATTCTCATCCATGCACGCGGCTGAACCTGAGGATACGATTACGCTGATTGGTATCCGAATGCACCAACTGGCCGAAGGCGCGCGGTTCGATCTGCGAACACGCAAAGCTCACGGCAAGAACGTCGTCTCGCTACAACACCCGGCCACGCCCTGATGAAGATTCTCGATCGCAATATCTACGTCGGACCAAGTCACTACGCGCACTTCCCAGTCATTCGATTGGAAGTGGATCTGGGTGAACTGGAAGCGTGGCCGACCATGCGATTGGGACGCGAGTTTATCGACAAGTTGGTGGACTGTTTGCCTGGGTTGAAGGAACACGGTTGCAGTTACGGCGAACCCGGTGGTTTCATCAGGCGTATGACAGAGGATGAAGGCACATGGCTTGGACACGTCTTCGAGCATGTTGTGTTGGAAATGCAAAACACCGCTGGTATCAACGTCACTTTCGGTAAAACGCGCACCGCTGGTCGTGAAGGTGTGTACGACGTTGCGTTTGAGTACGAGCAGGAAGATGTGGGAATCGAAGCGGCCGATATCTCGCTCAATCTCATTCACTCGCTGCTGCCGAAGGCTCTTCAACCTTCAGAGTTCGACACCAGTTTCGATTGGAATGAGCGTCGCGACAGTTTCATCCGTTACGCACAACGCCGCGCACTGGGTCCAAGCACCGCGTCGATTGTTCACGCTGCCGAGAAGCGCGGTATTCCGTGGATCAGGCTTAACGAGCAGTCACTCATTCAACTCGGCTACGGTTGTCATCAGCAGCGAATTCAGGCGACAATCACCGGCCGCACATCGCACATCGCCGTCGAACTGGCAGGCGACAAAGAAGAGACAAACAAGATTCTCGCCAACCTCGGTCTGCCCGTTCCTAAGCAGCGATTGGTGCAAAGCGCAGAACGAGCAATTCGCGCCGCTGAAAGCATCGGCATGCCTGTTGTGCTCAAGCCGTACAACGGCAATCACGGCCGCGGCGTCAGCATCAACCTCACCGATAAAGACGATATCCGTAAAGCGTTCGCGATTGCGCAAGAACATTCGCGCAGCGTGATCGTCGAAACGTTCATCACCGGCCACGATCATCGGATGGTCGTGATCGACGGTGAATTGGTCGCCGTGTCCAAGCGCGAACCGGGCCACGTTGTTGGCGACGGTGTGCACAGTATCGAACAACTGGTCGCTACCGTGAATGCCGATCCGCGCCGCGGCATTGGTCACGAGAAAGTGCTCACGCGCATTGAGTTGGATGAGCAAGCCAACGGGCTGCTCGAGAAACTTGGGCTCACCGCGCAAAGCATTCCGCCCAAAGATGAAGTTGTCTATCTCCGCCTCACCGCCAATCTCTCAACTGGCGGAACTGCGCGTGACATGACGGATCTGGTGCATCCAGACAACGCAGAAATGGCAGTTCGCGCGATCAAAGCGATTGGACTGGACATTGGCGGTGTCGATTTTCTCACCGCAGATATCACGCAGAGCTACAAGGAAATTGGCGGCGCAATTTGCGAGGTGAATGCGGCCCCAGGGTTTCGTATGCACATGGCGCCAAGCGACGGCAAGCCGCGTGACGTGGCCGGTAAAACCATCGACATGCTCTTTCCGAGTGGCCGGCCGAGCACCATTCCAATTGCAGCGATCACTGGCACCAACGGCAAGACCACCACGTCGCGCATGCTCGCGCACATTCACAAGTTGGCGGGCAAGCGCGTTGGACTCACCACCACTGACGGCGTCTATGTTGACGGGCAACGCACCGTGGTTGGTGACATGACGGGGCCGACTGCCGCACGCATCGTGCTCTCTGATCCAAATGTAGAAGTCGCGGTGTTGGAAACGGCGCGCGGTGGTCTGCTTCGCGCCGGCATGGCAACGCGCTACGTGGATGTTGGCGCGGTGATCAATGTGCAGTCCGATCACCTCGGTCAGAAGAATATCGACACGCTGGAACAGTTGGCGGAGATCAAGCGCACCGTGGTCGAAATTGCGCGCGACACCGCGGTGCTCAATGCGGACGATCCGCACACGCTGCGCATGGCGGCGTACACCGAGGCCAAGCATGTTTGCTACGTAACGCTCAATCCCGATCACGAGCTAGTGCGCGAGCATATTCGTGCCGGCGGCAGAGCAATTGCGTTAGAAAATGGTATCAATGGCAGCATGATCACCATCTACGATCATGGTGCGCACATTCCGCTGCTCTGGACGCATCTGATTCCCGCGACCATCGAAGGCAAGGCATTACATAATGTGCAGAATGCGATGTTCGCCGCGGCAATGGCCTTCGCGATGGGTGTGCGACTGGAAGATATTCGTCACGGACTGCGCACCTTCGACACCAGCTTCTTCCAAGCTCCGGGGCGCCTGAACGTGTACGATCAGCACCCGTTCCGTGTGCTCTTCGACTACGGCCATAACGCTGACGCTGTCGATCAGTTGTGCCAGCTTGCGAATCGCCTTGATGTGAAGGGGCGCCGCATTTGCGTACTCGCTGCGCCTGGTGATCGCCGCGACCAGGATATCAACGCCATTGGTGCAGTTGCCGGCGCTGCACAGTTTGATCACTATTTCTGCCGACGCGATGATAGTCGACGCGGGCGCGGTGATGATGAAGTGCCGCGCATGCTGAAAGCGGCCCTTGAGGCAGCGGGAGTTTCGCCATCGAACATTGATGTGGTCGTCGACGAGCAGCAAGCTATCGACGCTGCGCTTCACAAGGCGAGTCCCGGTGATCTGGTGCTGATCTTCGCCGACTCACTGGCGCGCGGTTGGAAGCAGATCACGCAATTCAAGCAGGAGACAGATACGACCGCGTTGTCATCCGCGAAAACCAAAACTCCGCAAACAGTCGCGCCTGATGATGAGGAACTCGCTGACGATCGCCTGCCACCGCCAACGCGAATCGCAGAGCAAACGAAAGCATCTGGACCTAGTGCATCATCGCGAAAGCCGGTGTCAGTGATCGATAGCGCTGCCGAGCAAATGCAGATCGTGCGCGACGAACGTGGCGTCTATCTCGCGCGCGAAGCGAACGACTAACGCCATCAGCAACACGCAGAGATGACGCAGCCGCAGCTCGATCCCGCCGCCGGATCGGGCTTTCCATCGCCGAGTATTGTCAGCTCGCGCCGACTCATGGGGCCCAATCTGCTGCACGCAGATGTTGGCGCTGTACTCGACGTGTCGCTCTCCGCCGCGGATGGCGCACAACACGCACAGAAAATGTCAGCATGGCATGTTCGTGTGTTGCACCTCGCGGCGGAACTGAACTGGCCAACTCCGCATCTTGTTGAGCGCGTGTACGAAGGTGGCGCCAGTCTGTTCTTCACGG
>JANNWU010000270.1:0-10624 GCA_031408755.1 Gemmatimonadaceae bacterium
GCGGGGTCCGTCGTTGGGGCGGGCGCGACCAAAGTGCCGCGCCAGCCACAACCGATCAGGAGACAGCAGTGATTACGGCAGCGGAGCCGGGAGGATGTACGGAGCTTCTGCGTTCACCGTGTTCGGCCGGATGTCGACCACCGCGCCAGCATTGCGGCTTGACACCACAACGAAGGTCGTCGTTGTGCCAACCGACGTGCCGGTCGTACCACCCGATGCACGGTTGAAGTAGATGCGCGCGAAGCCAACGTTACCCGTGATTCCAGCACCAGTGGCGCCGTTCACGATGTTCAACTGGCCAGGCGTTCCTGCACCAATCGTTGGTGCTGCAGACAAACGCGGGCTCGTGATCGCGTTGTCAGCCGTTGAAATTGGATCGTACGTCAACTTCGACTGGTCGA
This sequence comes from Gemmatimonadaceae bacterium, assembly GCA_031408755.1. GTDB lineage: Bacteria > Gemmatimonadota > Gemmatimonadetes > Gemmatimonadales > Gemmatimonadaceae > JACMLX01. The sequence continues at coordinate 402 of JANNWU010000270.1, forward strand.
AGGTGAACGAGATCTGAGCAACGGTGATTGGGTCGCCCGTCACGCCGCTGGTGGTCACGTCGGCGATGTCAGGACGGTTGAACGTGCGCATGTCGAAACGAATGTCGACGTACACCTGTCCACCCGGAGCATTCACCCACGTGGTGTTGTACTGATAACCAGGCGTTGCCGGTGCTGGGCAATCGACGATGACGTTCGTGGTGACGGTACCACCGCTCGCAAGCGTGTACGGTGCTGCTGGAGCAATGCAACCAGCCGGCAATCCGCTCAGTGTCAACGTTCCTGCACCTGGGCCTGCGTTTGCAATCGAGTATGCGCCCGTTGCGCTGGTCACGGCTGAACCACCCGTCGACGCAGTCACGGTCACACCTGGCAACAACTGACCAGCATTATCCGACGTGATTGTGCCGGAGATCACGCCCGGCAAACCGGTGCAGACCACACCAGCGAAGTTCGCAACGGTGTTCGCGCCAGACGTCACGGAAATCGTCTGTGCGGCCGGAGCGGTACAGCCAGCTGGCAAGTTCGTCAGCGTGATGGTGCGTGAACCTGGGTTCACTGCGGCCAGCGAGTATGCGCCAGCTGCGTCGGTCGTTGCAGTCTGACCTGAGCTGGCCGTGACAGTCACGCCAGACAGGTTACCACGGGTCGGTGAAGAAACCGTTCCCGAGACCGTGCCTGGTGCGACGGTGCCAGCTGCGGCAAGGTCGGCGGCGACGATCATGCGAGCGCGGAACTGACCAACCGTTGCATCGATATCAAAACCAACCGTGCGCACCGACGAGGTGGTCAACGGCTGAATTTCGAGATCAAATGATTCCCAACGGAAGCAATCGTTGGAGGTGGCCAACGAGCAATCGGTGTCGTTGAAGAAGCTGTACGGAGCGCCGCTACCTGCTGCGCCAGTGCCGCTCCAATCGATCGACGGTGCAACACCGCCAAAACGTGGCTGCTCAATGATTACCACGTTGCCGTCGCCGCCGGTCACACCACCGGGGGTCGTCGTTACGACATAGTCAAGCGGGAACAAGATCACGCCGGCGGCCGGCGACACTGGCCACGTCGGAGTGATGAACTTGACGCCAGGCAACTTGTTTTCGATCAACACATCAAACGTCACGCGAATCTTGCCAGGTGCGAATGCGCCAACTGCTGACGCCTGATAGTTCGACGGAATCAAGCGCACTGCTTCGCCGCCGAGCAACGACAGGTTCGGTGATTCTCCACCGGCTGTGGAGAGCGTTGGTGCATTGGCGGTGGTGGCCGTTGGTGCCGCGATGACGATCTTGCCGTTACGTGTGTCGATGTCCGCCGTAAATGCGAGCGGGCGGAATTGCGACGGTGCTTCCTGGCCTGGCAATACTGGTGCAACTCCCTTTTCGCTCGCGCACGCACCGATGAACACACTGCTCATCGCTACGAGGGCTGAGGCGAAGCGACGCGTTACATGCGCGCGCTTGGTGGTACCTGCCATGAAATTCTCCTGACGGTGGGAACGTTGTGCCGCGTGGCACACGCCGTTTTGTCGTCGGCGCGGTGCTCCCAATTCAGGAGCACGCGTAAGGATCGGAGCGCGCAGTAACGGCGGAAGTCAGGCGAGTGTATCAGCCAAGTCTGCATAACGTATCCACAACTACGGCGCGGTAATCCGACCCTCAACAATCGCGGTTCGTGGTCGGTATGCGTACGAGTTGGTTGCCGCAGTGCCAGTCAATGCACCAAGGAACGTCGCCGTTGTTGTCGCGCGTCCCGCCACTCCGATCACTCTGTACCGAATCGTGGCGATTACCAGATTTCCGCGGTCCAATCCGGGCGTCGTCGTGCCACGAATTGCAAGCCGACCCGTTGCAACGCTCGCCTCATTCACCGTGCCAGTGATGCCGTTGCCAAGACTGATCGACACAAACTGCATGACGGTCGGATCCCACTTTAACGAATCCAGTACAAAGGAATGCAGCGCTTCGGGCCCAGGCGTCTCAGTCAGATTCGCGCTGATGTCATACGCGATCTGCACTGCAATCGTGCTGTCTTGGATGTTGTACGCCTGCACGAAATTCTTCCACGTCAGCGGCGTGCTGCCATCCGATGGCGGCGGTGGCGGTGGCGGTGGCGCCGCAGTCACGGTCACCGTCGCTTGATCCGTGCTCGTTGCGCCGCTTGAACTCGTGACAGTCAAAACAACGGTGAACGTCCCTGCCGCAGAATACGTGACTGAGGGCGATGCACCGGTTGCGGTTTGACCATTACCCAACGCCCAACTGAACGAAGCGGCGTTTGTCGAACTCGCCGAAGACAGCGTTACCGGCACACCAACTTGCGCGGTGTACGGTCCGTTCGCTTCCGCGACTGGTGGTGCATTCGGTGGTGACGGTGGTGGCGGCGGAGGTTGGGTTCCCGGGCTGATGGTGATCGTTGCCTGCTTAGTTGCAGTTGCACCACGATTGTCCGTTACGAGCAGCGACACAGAATACGTGCCAGCCGCAGTGTACGTCTTCGATACGGATGCGCCCGTGCCGGTTGTGTTATCGCCAAACGTCCATGCGTAACTCGCAATCGTGCCATCACTATCGGTCGAGCCTGAACCACTGAACGCCAAAGCAGTTCCTACAACACCTGTCGTGGGACCAGTGACTTGAGCAACCGGAGGCTGGTTAGCCGTTGTGCCGCCCCCCGTACCAACGGTGAACGTGTCTTCCACCACGCGCACAGAATCTACAAATGGTATTGATGCAGCCGATGCAACCGTGACGATGGTGCGAACGGGTGACTTCGTACCAGTCGCACCGATGACGGTGAATCGAAACTTGCCAAGATTCACAACACCGAGACGACCCAATCCCGTTTGGCCTGCGATAAACTGGATTTCGCCGGGCACAGAGGCGTTGATTGTAAATTGCGCGAGCTGACCGGCTGTCTCTTCCTCGTAACGCAATACTGTGGCATCGTATCGCAACCGCGCTTGAACCACAGCCACACGCTGCGTTGCGCGCGCCGTCAGATCCAACGTTTGCTGCAACTCGACTGATGCACCAACCGCTGCGGTGCGAGGGTTCCACGTACTCCGCCAAATAAACGGCGCGGTGCTGACTGGTGGTGTTGGTCGCGCGGCACCGACACACGCGACGGCAAACCGCACCGTATCCCGACCCAATTTTGCGACAGTAATCGATCGCTCAACCGCGCCACTTACTGTGCAATTTCCCGCAATTCCTTGAATCTTAATGTTGTACGTTCCAGGTCGCACGTTTTCGAGAGTTGTGATTGGCGCACCGATTGTCTGGCTCACCGTTCGCGAAAAAACACGCTCCGCTGGCGGCAATGCGGTATCAGCCGCCTGTCCCAGCACATCAATTATCCATGTCTGGTCAAGACTGTCGCCCGTAACTGCGGTGGCAACAGTGAATTCACCACGATTCGGATCTTTGCAAGTCACATTGAAATCGACGGCCGCGATGGTCTGCGCACTGGTGTCGCTCACCACAACTTCTTTGCTCGCCTGCGCCGCTGAACAACGAGAAATCAGCCCGCTCAACGCAACCGTGTAGCGCCCCGTGCGCAATGGAGAAAAGCGGCGGCGTGCTGACCCGTTCAACGTTGCGCGCACGGTGTCTGGGCCCATGATCGTGACCTGATACCCATCTGGGTCAAGCGCCGCAGATGTGGTTGACGTTGACAGCGTCACAATTTCAATGCCTGGCGGCGGCGCCGTCACGACACCACCAACCACAGACGGCAATGACCGATTGCCAAGGTTCGTGAGCGCTAAAACGCGATAACCGTAGATCGTCTCTGGCGCGACGTCTGAATCAATCCACAGCAGCTCTAACGCGCCGCTCGTAGCCGGCACGCGAGCCACTTCCACAAATGGGCCCGTCGTCGCAACACGACGCTCGACGATGTACGACGCGATTCCCCCGCTGGACGCGACCACCGGCTGCCAACGCAACTGCACAACGCCAGGTCGCAGCGCTGTCGCAAGCAACTCTTGCGGAGCCGGCGCATCTGTCAAGGGAGTAAATCCGTCAGCGCAGCCACTCAGGCTTAGCCCGAACACCGCAATGCAGACAAGCGCGCGAACGAACCGTGACGGTGCAGTGCGCAGACTCGACTTAACGGAGCGCATACCCTACCCCAATACTGAAGTTGATTCCAGGCCGCAGATAACCCGCCTGCAGCGTTCCGTTATCTGATTCCTGAGTAAATCGCACTTCGTTGTCCGTCAGGTTGCGCGCCGAGACTGAGATTGTCGCGCGCCGTAGCCGCTTCCGAATCTTGGCATCGAGGCTGAAGCGCCCTTGCTCGACAACATCCGGTACCAAGATGACACCACCGTTGTTGAAGAGCCCCACACCGTATCGGAAAACACGATCGCTGAAATAGTTGCCGAGCACACTTAAGTCGAAGCCAGCGCTCGGTGTGGCATACTGGAAGTTGACGTTGACAAGTTGATCTGACTGCCCCTGCAATTTTGCATTGCGCGATGTATCAGCGCCGATCAAGACGCGCGCCGAGGAGCTGACCAGCGTGACATTTGCGCTCGCCGTCACTCGGCTCAGATGTCCAGGCAGAAACGTGAGCGCGCGACGCACCTCAAACTCTCCGCCAAAGAGGCGAGCGGTTGACGTGTTACTCGATCGATAAAAACAATCGCCAGATGCGATGCCGACGAATTCAAGAATCGGGTCAGTAAACGATTTTGCAAACGCACTCAGTGAAATGATCTCACCGGCACGCGGATAGCGCTCCCAGCGAATGTCACCGTTACGGATACGGGTACGCTGCACAGTGGTGTCACCGATGTTTGCGCAGTCACCTGCCACAGACTCGTATGCGTCAGTCGTCACTTCACGCGGGTCTGGTCGCGCGACCGTTTCGTAGAATGCAAATCGAAGATTCTGTCGGTCGCTAATCTTCAGCGTCACGTTTGCCGACGGTAACAGATCCGCATTACGGCGCGTCTGCGCTGGTGGCAGGGTGTCTTTACGCAAGTTGTACACGTTGAGAGACCACGCTTCTCTCCGCACACCTCCAACAACGCGCAGCCACGGACGAATTGGTACATCCAGCATCGCGTACCCGGCACGGATGTTGTCTTCTGCTTCGTACGGCAGTGTTCTCGCCGACTGCCGATCCAGCCGCAACGCATTTGGTCCAAGCAATTCAGGCGAGAAGATCCGCTCGGGCGGCAATGTCAACCATGATTCGGTAAAATCGACGCCTGCAAGCTGTGTCGCAAAGACCGTCCCGTCGAATGCCCGCTGACGATTCCTTGCCAACATGCCAACCTTCACGAGCGAACCATCACCAAGCAATCGCGAGATCGGTGTGCTCCAATCGAATTGCGCCGTGCGCACTTCATCCTTCAAAAAGCGTATCCAAAACCGCGTTCCAGGCGTCCCTGCAAGACCCGCCAGCATGCGGAACACGGAGTCACGTGCACTCCGCTGATACTGAAGCGTGCGGTTTTCTGGCTCATCGCGGCGTGCTGTTGCAAGCGTCGCCTTCCATTCGAATCGTGAGCCAAGCAAGCGATTGAAAAGATGCTCACCACTAATTTGTGATTGCAACAGTGAGCGCGTGATGTAGCGCACTTGATAGGTTCGGCGCTCTGTCGCACCGAGATTATCGTTGAACGGTGAGAAATTGCTCGCGCTCGAAACCAACTCCTCTGCGTTCCGAGTATAAAGATTTTTCCATCCGACTTTTCCTGAACTACCAAGACGAAGCGCGAAATTCGCAATACCGCCAACCTCAACCTCTGAAATGGCCTGTGCAATCTCCGCGGTGTTGTCTGCTGTGCCCGATGGCTCAAACACGTTCTGAAAGAATCGATTCGGCGTTGCAGTGGTCTGTCGATTGTAGTTTCCAGAGACCACGTAGCCAAACGGAGCATTGTCACCGCCCAATCGGCCGCCCAAATTCAACGTGCCGCCAAAATTGGGTGTGATCGGTGATGGTTTCGGAGTCCACACGTTGCGCAACGATTCCGTGAATGCTTCCACCACACCGGGCGCAGCCCCCACCGCCGGAATGGCCTCCGATTGACGTCGACGGCCGTCGTCCAATGCAACGAAATCCAATCCTCGCAGCCTCGGATGCGAGATATTTCGAAAGGTCGAGACTGAGTTGTAGCCAGTGCTGAGGTTGAGATCTGCAACGGTGGTGTTTGGAAATTCTTTCGTTGACACTTCCACCGATCCGCCAGCAAAATCTCCTGGCTTATCAGGAGTGGCAGTCTTGCTGACAACGATCGACTCCAACAACGACGACGGAAAAATGTCGAGCGGAACGATCTTTTTTTGCGGCTCTGGACTGGGCAGTTCAACGCCGTTCAACAACGTGTTGCTGTACCGCTCCGACAGGCCGCGCACAACGGCGAACTTGTTGTCAACAATCGACACACCAGTCACGCGTAAAATCGCGTCGCCCGCATTCGCGCCCGGCGTGCGCTTGATTGCCTCCGCACTAATGCCGTCAGACACGCGCGACGAAGATCGCTGCATCGCCAACAACGCATCTTCCGAGCTGGCTTTCTCTGGCGCTGCGGTCACTGCTACCGCCTGCAACTGCACTACTGCCGCGGACAGTGCAAAATTCGCTGTGACACTCACACCGGTGGTCACACGCACCGCATCCTGCTGCGCCGACATGCTACCCAGACGCAACGCTCGTACAGAATACACGCCTGCAGGCGCGGGAATTCGATAGCGGCCATCTAGATCCGTCTGCGAACGCAGTGACGTCCCGACAACAACAATATTTACCGCTTGCATCGGTCGACCCGACGCACGATCAATCACTTGTCCAACGATGTACCCTCGCGCTCCGTAGGCGCCGCCGGGTGGCGTTGCGGGAGCCGGCGTTTGGGCTGACAGTGTTGCCGAGTCGCAACACGCGACGATTATCGCCATTAGGCACACCATGATGCGACCGGTAACCGGTGGCAGATAGCGCTTGATCATAATTATGCTCGGAACACGCAAGGAAAGCTTGGACTCACAACGCTATCGTCGCACTGTGAGCGAAACCGTTTCTACGGCTCAACAACAATCTTCGCCTGACGCGTCTTTCTCCTACCTGACACGTATCGGCCGCGTCACGTCGTGGTATCCGACAATGCGCAGCGCACCGGCGACGTAGCGTGGTTTGAGGAAAACAATACGCGTGCGCTTGGAGTCGTCACGCACTTTTTGTCCGTGAAACACGCAACGCGTTGTCTTTATAACAGCCCGTTGCTACGGCGCCGCGTCACGAGAAGGATCGTCCATGTGCGCATCATCGCCCGCGCGACGCCACGGCCCTGTCCATTCCGGCGAAGGACCTTGCCGACGCTCTGATGGATCGTATTCCGGTTCCGGCGGAGGTGTCACAACGCGACGAAAGCGCGCATTCCCCGGATACGAACGGCCACGCGGCGCATTGGGGCGCCGGACAACCTCCTCGTCGAAACGCATGTTTTCCGGCCGCTTCGGATCGCGTGTCAACAACAACGCTTCGAGCTGCGGCTGATCGGGACGCGGTGCGCTCGCGAGACAATCTTCCTCGGGAATTCCTAACTCTCGCAACATTTCAGCCGGTGCCGCTGGAGCGAGGCCCGCCTCAGTCAGCGTCACATTGCTCGGCTCCCACCACTCTCCAACCCACTCTTCAACTTCGATGAGTGATTGTACCGGTGACACAACTCGATAGACACGACCAGCAACAATGACTGGCGGAATGACAACGCGCATTTGCACATCGGCGAAGGGGAGGTCGCCATCCACGTCGTTGTGGATCGAGCACAGAACATCACGCCGCTTCACCACACTCGGCTATAGGTGAATCGTCACGGTCGTGCCAAGGTCATGTAATGGCGGTGAGGGAGCCCGAACGGCGCAATCAACCCTTCGGCACGCATGTTCCCTGATCGAGACATAACAGTGACACAGAGCGCGGGTGATCTGTGAACCGAAACAACGTTGCTTCTCGTGGCGCATCAGCCAGCCCGCGCGCCAGCAACTTTACTCCCCGGTCACGACACTTATGCACGTACCAGCCATACTCGTTGCGAGTGTTGCAGCGGCACTCAGCGCGTCCATGCTGACACCACGCACATCGCCATCGGCACTTGCACCCACCCGCGCGGATCTCGTCGTTGGTGCGACCGGCCAGACCACAACACTAAATCGTCAAACGCACTGGCCCGCACACTCACGCGTTGCGCTGACCGGAAGCCTGCGAATCGCGGCTGGCGGTGCGCTCGACATCAGCGCCGGCACGCTCATTGAAGCAGCGCCGGGCGTCACCATCGTGGTCGAACGCGGTGGTCGATTGAATGTGACAGGAACGCAAAACGAACCGGTGGTGCTGACCTGTCAGAGCGAAGCCAGTACACCTGGATGTTGGGGTGGACTCGTGATTCTTGGCAATGCTCCAATTAATCACGGTGCGTTAACCAGTCCGGCTGGAGGTCGCGGTGGCACCGGTGGCTGTCGCGAAGCAACTCTTGATGGTGGTCTCTACGGTGGTTGTACCGCTGATGACTCCAGCGGTGTGCTGCGTTATACACGTGTCCAGTATGCAACGCATGGGCTTCGCGTTCTCGGCGTAGGATCGCGCACTGTATTGCGTGACGTGCAAGTGCATCGCAGTCAAGGTCACGGACTGGAAGTCATTGGTGGAACGGCGCAGCTTCAATACGTCGCGCTGACAACCAACGCGCAGTACGGTTTGATCTACAGCGGTGGCTGGACAGGTCAAGCGCAGTACGTTGTTGTGCAACAGGATGCGACGGGTTACGCTGGCGGGATTTTCGGACGGAATGCGGTTGGTTCTGGTGGCAACGCCGATGCGACTCCGCGATCGGCGCCGACACTCGCAAACGTGACTGTCATCACACCACCAAGCGCAGCGGGAAATCCATACCTCGCTGCGTCGCCAGCAAGTCTCCGTTTTGACCGCGGTGCAGCCGGCCGTCTGCACAACATGTTGCTGATTGAACCTGCGATTGCACTTGATGTTGACGGTGCCGCGACCTGCTCGCAAATCGTGGCTGGACTGCTCACGATTCAAGGGTTGGGCATCACCGCACCTGTGCAGCTTACCGACCCCGATGCTGATGCTGCCGAGTGCGCAACACAGGGTGAACGATTCGTAATGAGCACCGCGATTACGGTCACTGGTACCGACGCGCGCGTACAGCTCAAGGAGGCGATTGATGTTGTGCTTCCTGATTTACGCGCGGTATCCGGATCAGTGATTGCACTCGCAACCGGCGTTGCGCCGCCAACAGTTGGCTTGCTGCAAGCTGTGACATATCTGGGCGCGATCGCACCCGTGTCGACAGCCGGCGAAGGGATTCCGTGGTATAGCGGATGGACGCTCGGCGAAGCACTGGCACCGCCGCCACTCGTCACGCTCGACGGCGTCGTGAGCGCGCCGGGACGCGGCGGTATCGCTGGCGTGGGTGTGCACATTGAACCCGTCGGACTGAACGCGACCACCGATGCTCTGGGACGCTTTGTTGTTGCCGGCGTTCCCGCCGGCCCGGTCGAAGTGAGTTTTGTCAGCGGCGTACCACCTGATTGCCAAACACCCGCAGTGGTACGCGCAGTTGCGTCGGGAACATCCACGCATTTGGCCGATGCGGTGCTCACATGCGCGCCTCCAGCACCAATTCTCGTCGCACGGTCACTTGTGTCAGGATCATTTCACACATGCGGACTCACCAACGCTGGCGTCGCCTACTGCTGGGGCGTGAATAGCAGCGGCCAACTTGGCGACGGAAGCACAGTGCAACGCACCGCACCTGTGCTGGTGAGCGGCGGAAATTCCTTCGTCTCGTTGACGGCCGGACCGTTGCACACCTGCGCGCTAACCAGTGCGGGCGCGGCATTCTGTTGGGGAAGCAACTCGTTCAGCGAAATCGGTGATGGTACGACGACAGTCCGCACAGTGCCAACACAGGTGAACGGCAATTTGATCTTCGCCACGCTCGCCGCCGGAGAATCACACACGTGCGGATTGACTACGACATCGCTCGCATTCTGTTGGGGCAGAAACTTTGAAGGTCAGATTGGCGATGGTACGAGCACGCAATCACGACCGTCGCCAACACCAGTGCTTGGTGGACAGACGTTTACCGCGCTGACAGCGGGCCAATTGCACACCTGTGGTCTGACAAGTTCCGGCGCTGCGTTCTGCTGGGGCTGGAATGTGTTCGGACAACTTGGCGATGCTTCCAC
>JANNWU010000271.1:0-3830 GCA_031408755.1 Gemmatimonadaceae bacterium
GATCACGATCGGCTTGTTGAATGACACTCGCCGCGTCTTGCGCACTACTTGTGCGAGGGACAAGGCTGCTGGCAGCAAAGATTCCAAGCGCGAATGCGTGAACTGCGTGACGCGTCTGCATCGTCTTAATGACTGAGAGTCTGAGAATGAACGTGCAACATGATCGAGTATTTCGTGTGACACTGCCGCTCACAGTACCGCGCACACCACTGCGCACACCACTGCGCACACCACTGCATACACCACAATCTGTGCGGCGGACACTCTGATGATCCTACGCGATCTGATTGAGCGCAAGCGGGACGGGCACCGGCTAAACGCGGCGGAGCTGGGCGATATCGCCCGCGCCGCCGCCGACGGATCGGTTCCCGACTACCAGCTCGCGGCTTTGCTGATGGCCATTTTTTGGCGCGGCCTGGATGCTGACGAAACATCGGCGTTGACTCGCGCGATGCTCGCGACCGGCAGCGCGCTCCGTCGCCCTGAAGGTGCGGCACCGTGGATCGACAAGCATTCAACCGGCGGCGTTGGTGACAAGACGTCGCTGATTCTGGCGCCGCTGCTTGCTGCGGTGGGCGTGTCTGTACCAATGATGTCCGGTCGCGGCTTGGGTCATACCGGCGGTACGCTCGACAAGTTGGAAAGCATCCCCGGCTTTCGCACTGACATTTCGCTCGCGCGCGCCGAGTCGCAGATCGCTGAGTTGGGATGCGCGCTGATTGGGCAAACGTCGGAGATTGCACCGGCCGATCGTCGACTGTACGCGTTGCGCGATGCAACGGCGACGGTGGAGTGCATTCAGTTAATCGCCGCCAGCATCATGAGCAAAAAGTTGGCGGAGGGTTTGACCGGATTAGTGCTGGATGTGAAGCGCGGAAGCGGTGCGTTTCTGCCAGATTTGACGCGTGGTTTGGAACTCGCGACGACGATGATCGAACTCGGTAAGGCGGCTGGCGTGCCTGTAGTCGCGCTGATGACGGCGATGGATAGGCCACTTGGCGACGCGTGCGGCAACGCACTGGAAGTGCACGAGTGCGTCGACGTGTTGCGCGGAGCAGGGCCAGCGGATCTGTGGACGGTGACGGAAGCGCTCGCGATTGAGATGCTGAAACTCGCGCAACCGTCGATAACTGTCGCGAGCGCGCGTAGCACATTGCGCGCGGCAATCGACAGCGGTGCGGCGTTGGAGAAATTTCGACAGATCGTAATCGCGCAAGACGGCGACGTGCGGGTGATTGACGACCTATCTCGCTTGCCGACGGCGCCTGAAGTGGCCGATGTTTTTGCCGACAGAAGCGGCGTGGTGCAGGCACTACCGCCACGCGCGATCGGGCATGCGATTATCGCGCTCGGCGGCGGTCGCACGACCACGGATGATGTGGTGGATCCGGCGGTCGGTTTTGTGTTTCGGGTGCGAGTGGGCGACCGCGTGTCAGCGGGGCAGCCGCTGGTCACCGTGCACGCGCGGACCCCGGTGGGGCTGGCCGAGGCGCAGGCGACGATGCGGCAGAGTATCGAGATTGGCGATGACATGAGCGGGGAGGTGTTGCCCTGGGTGAGTCATCGGGTGACGGTGGCGGGGGTGGAGGAGCTGATCTCTTGACGCGACGTATCAATTTTGGTACGCTCAAAGGATGACAAAAATGAAAAAGCATATAGGATCAAGCTTTGACAGCTGGCTGCGCGAGGAGGGCCTTTATGAAGACGTGACCGGTGCGGCGATCAAGCGCGTGCTTTCGCGACAAATTGCGGAGGCGATGGCGGAGCAGAAGCTCTCGAAGACCGAGATGGCTTCTCGAATGCATACGAGCCGTGCGGCGCTCGACCGTCTGCTTGATCCAGAGCAGGAAGCCGTGACGCTCAGTACACTAAGAAAGGCGGCGCAGGTTGTCGGTCGGCAGTTGCGAATGGAGCTCGTGTAGTCGCAGCGTTGTCATTGTCGTCAGGCGCTGCAAGCGCTCGTGCGGCGGCTTTCATCCTTCGGCTCACGCCGACGTCCGATCAACCCCTAGCCCGGATCCCCCTACTGCGGCGATCTTTCTACTCGGTAAGGCAGGCCAATCAGTCTCAATCCGAAGTCGCACGCTCTCACCGTTTCATTTATATGCTCAAGCTTCAGGCAATCGCGGCGCTTGGTGTCGCCGGACTTATGGCGCTTTTCTACGGCGCGTGGTACTTCGCCGTCATGACGCCCGTCACGCCCGATACGGGTGGACTCGATATTGGGTCATCGAACGTCGCGCGATTGGCGGTGGCCGTGATTTTTATTGCGATCATCGCGGTGCACCTCGTGTTCTTCCGGCAGCTCTGGAACGGCGCGAAAAACGAAAAGCGATAGAGTGTTCGCTCACGCGCGCTGGCTTCTGGTTGCTGGCGCGTGGGTTGTGGTCCCATCGCTCTCTGCGCAGGGTGCGACAAGTCGCGTATTGAGCGGTGAGCAGGTGGTGCGTCGCGTCGATTCGCTGTGGAGTGTCGCGGTCGCGCGGGGCACTCGCAAGGAAGATGGGACGCCCGGCTTGCGTTACTGGACCCAGAGTGCGCGATACGAGTTGCACGCCACACTTGATGCGCAAATCAGCACGCTTCGCGGTTCTGGGCTGCTGCGATATCGGAACCGATCGCCAGATACACTCAGTGTGATCGCGCTGGCATTGGCGCAAAATCTGTTTCGTGCCGGTGCGCCGCACAGCGAACCAGTCCCAGTGACCGGCGGTATCACAATTCAGACGCTGTGCGTCGCGAGATTATCGCGCGCTGCGCCAACTGAATTGTGCGACTCAGCGCTCAATGGTTCGCTGCAGAACTTCCGAATCGACAATACGGTTGCGTGGCTCACGTTGCCGCGGCCGCTGTTGCCAGGCGACTCTGTCGATGTGCGCGCGCAGTGGGAGTTTGTGATCCCCGGAATTGGCGCACCGCGCATGGGCACGGATGGATCAGTGGCAATGATTGGCTACTGGTATCCGCAATTTGTTGTTTACGACGATGTAGTGGGCTGGGCGGCTGATCCGTATCTCGCGACCGGCGAGTTCTACATGGATCATGCTGAGTACGATGTGCGCATCAGCGTCCCAAGTGGATATCTCGTTGGCGCAACAGGTGTGCTGCAGAACGCGCATGAAGTGTTATCGCCAGCAGTGCGCGAGCGACTCCAGCGCGCGGCGACAAGTTTTGCAGCGGTGGCTGTAGTCAGCGACAGCTTGCGACTCGCGGCCGGTGCCACTTTGCCGAACAAACAGCAGACGTGGCATTTCACGGCGCCGGTGGCGCGTGATTTTGCATTCTACGCGTCGCGCGACGTAGTGTGGGACGCGATGGCTGCGTTAATACCCAACGCGCGCGGCACACGAGATACGGTGTTGATCCATGCGCTGTATCGACCGCGTGAACGCGAGTGGAAACGCGCGGCGGACTACGGCCGACAAAGCGTCGAGCATTTCTCCGCTCGACTGTGGCCGTATCCGTGGAAGCAGATGACGTTGGTGGAAGGAGTTGTGAATGGAGGCATGGAGTTTCCAATGCTGACCGTCGTGTCTGATAATGGCGGACCACGTTCGTTGATGACCACCATTGCGCATGAGATCGGGCACATGTGGTTTCCGATGCAGGTTGGAAGCGACGAGCGTCGCTTTGCGTGGATGGATGAAGGAATGGCGAGTTGGATGGAACGCAGTCTCTCGCGAACGATCAGCGGTCGCGAGGACGATGATGACGGCATTCCTGACTTGTATCGCACCGTCGCAAGTATTCAGCTTGAGCAGTCGATGCTGACGCACGCGGATCATTACCGAAACGCAATGACGTACACCGCCGCCAGTTACGACACGTTG
>JANNWU010000272.1:0-18546 GCA_031408755.1 Gemmatimonadaceae bacterium
CAAAAAGCACAACGTCGTGGCGGCGTCCTGAGAACTCTCGCGATCCTTGATCTGTAGCACGCACCGGCGCCGAACGCTCCGGCGTCGCGAGCCATTCCCATTCCTCTGATCGAAGCGACGCGCCCGCGGCGAGTGCCTCCCGGATCCACGACCGGAGCTCCGGATCAGCCCACGCCGAACCCAATGTCCACGCAATCACACCATCGGCCGAGACCTCTTGGTGGAGCACGTCCGCTGATTCGGGCGCATCGCCCGCCCAGCGACGGAGCGCCGCTTGGTGCAGCGTGCCTGAACCGAATCCAGACGTCGTCTCGAGTACGCAAAGCGCGGCGTGGCCTTTGGCGGTGGGCAGCGCGAAGGTGGCGACAAGCACCCGTCGCGATACACCAGCTCGGTTACCGGCTGGCGGCCGATCGCGGAACCACGTGGTCCAGGCATGCGCTGGCACGGTGGCAATCGCTTGAATGAACGACGGGTCGAGAGTGACGCTAAGATCAGCCATCAAGCCGCCCACAATGCAGGCTGGCTGCGTCAGCCTTCAGCCCCAACACTCCGCCGCCGAAGTTGATGGGCCATCGACGTGCAACCACCTTGATGTACGACAATACAGCTCGCGTAAGCTTGACTCCGTCAACGTCATACAAATGCACGGTACGAGTAACGAAATCTCGTCTCAGTCTGGAGAAGGAGCTCGACATACCGAAAGTAGAATTTACGTGCCCCAAGGCAACGTCACGATCGCGACTCCATTCGTTGCCAGTGGCGCGCACCACACGGTGCGTTCGAAACCTGCATCACACTCACTTGGCAAGAACTACGCCCCCCCGGATCAGCCTGCATCGGCGGCAACCAGAGAATGGCAATGATCACCGATTGGACGGGCTGACGCAATGAAGCATTGGACAATGCTCATGCTGGTTTCGCTGTGCCTTGTCGATGCACTCACTGCGCAGCGTCGTGGCGACGCAGAGGCGGCGCGACAAGGACCATGGCCGATTAAAACGCGCGAACATGTTGATCTTTGGCTGCATGGTTTCGCGCTCATAACAAGCGACACAAGCTCAATACCGCTGTTCCGACGCGGGTATCGAGATTCGTTAGTTGTGTTACGCAATCAATCGCAACTTGTCACACGACTTGATTCATTTTCGCGGTCGCTCCAGCGCGGTATGTCGTCGCCGCAACGGCTGCTGAATGCACAGTTCTATGCACTGCATTTCAGCGCCTATGCGCCTCTCCGAGCGAGCATCGCGTTGATGACCGCCGTCAATGGAGAGTCGCGCGCCGCGCCCGACAAAGAACGTGCACAACTCGTGGCGTTGGCGTCGAATTACTTCGCGTTTCCCGCCGAACGTGAGTGGGCCGAACGCTTTACAACTGGGCTCGACGACGAGAGTGCGCGCTTCCACCACACGAACTGGCTCCAGACTCAGCGTGAGCGATCGCCGGCGCTGGCAAAAGCAGACTCGCTCTGGCGAACGGAGTGGTTTCCGAAACTCTCACCCTTTCTTCGCGGTATGCAGTTACGGACGGGCGAGATTATCGCGTCAGTTGTGGTTGAAGGAGAGGGCCGCACCGTGACCGTCGACGCCAGCGTCGGAACATCGACAGTGGTCACCCTGCCAGCGACGCCCGAACAAGCGAGCGAGTTGTTGTACGGAATCGTGCACGAAGTAGTGGGCGGGTTCGCGGAAGCGGCGGTGACGGAGAACATCACGCCGCGTCAAAAAGCGGCAGGGCTCGGCGATCGACTGCAGACCGCCGCCGCGCTGCACGCTGGTTTATTGCTCTTGGCGGAAACGATCCCAGCCGAGGTTGAGGGGTATGCTGCGTTCTACTTACGAGTGCTCGGCAAACCCGCAGCCCTCCGAATAAGCGCCGGAAAGGCGTTGCACGATGCTTTGCCGTTGAATTCGGATATTTTGGAGACGATGAAATCTCGGCTGGAACTCTTGCTTCGTGGACTGTAACGCTCGTGAATGATGACGCCTCCGGTGCATCCATTGCACCACTACAGACACTCGATCGCGGCGCACTTGAGCGTGTGCTGGCGCGCGCGTCGGAATTGTCGTCGCTGTCAACCGCCGACGCACCAGACGGGATGACCGAGGCGCAGCTTTTCGAGATTGGTAAAGAGGTTGGGCTGTCGCCAGCCACACTGCAGCAAGCGTTGGCGGAGGAGCGCACGCGCGTGGTGCTGGTTGAGGAAAACGGGTTGGAAGCGCGCACGATGGGCCCCGCATCGGTGAGCGCGACGCGTGCCATTCCGCATCCACCAGAGCGGATACTCGCCGCGCTCGAAGAGTGGATGCGACACGATTATCGTATGGATGCCAAGCGCCGATTCGGCAATCGGCGCACGTGGGAGCAACGGTCAGGTGTGTTTGCAGAACTCGATCGCAGCCTGCGCGGGAATGCGGCAGCAGCGGCGTTGGTCCGCGCGACAGAAGTCGCAGTGACGGTCAGCGCTATTGGTGATGGTCGCACCGCCGTTCGGCTGGATGCAGATATCTCGCAGCAGCGTCGCACGCGTCGTACAAGTGGAATTGCGCTGGGCCTCGCTGGACTCACAACGAGCATTGCACCGGTGGTGATCGGTGCGGTCGTGGCACCGTTTGCGATGCTGCCGCTCTTTGTTGCAGCTGGCGTGGTGCCACTGCTCGGCTTCGGTCTCGGGGGCTGGACGATGATCAAAAGTCATCGGAAACAGGCAGAGCGCGCGCAACTTGCGTTAGAGCAACTGCTCGATCGGTTGGAGCATGGCGCGCTACCTCGCAGCGCGGTGGGCTCTGGAACATCGCCGCTGATTGCCGAGACGATTACGGCCGTCGCGCATGGCATGCGCGAAGTGGCAAAGGCGGTGCAGGATGCAACAGCGGCAAAGCGTGGGCCGCGCTAACGCGTGCTACGCTCGCGCGCCGGCAATAACAAACGCACGCAGCTTGACGCGCTCCACTAACCATCGCACGGCCGAGTTACTGCCTACAAGCAACGGCGCCAACCAGAGCAATGACTTTACCTCAGCACGCGTGATTTTCACCACGCCGCCGTGTTGCAACATCGCTCGCGTTTGTGTGAGATCTCGCAGCGTTGCAAAGGCAAACAGTAATGGCCACACGCAGAACGTGCGAATGCTCCACGCACGGCGCGGCACCATCAACAAATAGCGCACCGCATCTTCCAAATCTGCCCACGCCAGTTGCACTAACCCAGTTAATGCAGCGTGGTTTGCGCTCGCATATGATGGCGACAGAATTGTGGCGTGTCCGCTGCCATGTTCGCGTAGCGAATTCTCGGGAATGTAGATGGAGTTTTCGTGTTCAGCGTCGGCGGCAACATCTTTGAGAATGTTGACCGTCTGCAGCGCTTCGCCAAACTGCCGACTTTTCTCGCGTAACTTTGCGTACACCGTTTCACTCACGGCGTGCGAATGTTCGTGCCATAAATCGGTCAGCATGTAGCCCACAGTGCCGGCGACGTAGTAGCAATACTCTTTGTACTCTTCAATTGTCTGAATGCGAATTCCGTGCGGATACACGAGCACGAATTTTCGCATACCGCGCACCATCTCCGTCACCCACCGATGTACGTGCCGCTGCGATCCTGCCGGGAGTGACTGAAATAGCGCGATCACTTTGTCAGTACCGCTGCTGAGCTCGACGTGGGCGGCATCGCCGGGCCAGTTCTTGAGATCCGCCGCCAGTGCCGTCGCCGCTGCTGAATCGTCAAAGCCGTGCAGCAGTCGGTCCAGTGTCGTGGCTTTGAGTTGTGCATCAAGGTGCGGCGCGTCTTCGATGGTGTCCGCGATACGACACAGCAGATAGGCCGCGAGCACCGCACGTCCAAGCTCACCGGGCAACACTCGGACGCTGAGTGCAAACGTGCGTGAGACGCGGGGCAGAATGTCACGACACCAACGCTCGACATCGCGTTGGAGCGCGTGCTGCACAAATGGTGGTGGCTCGGCAGACGGTCGATCGGCGACCGCGGATTCCTGAATCTCGTGTAAAGGCACCTTCAATATATGGTCGCAATGCGCACCGCACGCCACGCACGTGACAAAGCCCCCTCTACACAACGGGGGCTGGGTGGTGCATCTATCGTTGATATGACACCCTCTGGATTCCGCGGCACGTACCGCGACGATGTTGATGCGCGCGGCGTGTACTCCGAAGCGGCGGGTATCGCGCGTATCCTACCGAGAGCCGTTGCCGTTCCCGTCGACGCCGAGGACGTGGCCCGCCTTGCTGAGTGGGCGCAAACCACCCAGACGCCGCTGATTCCGCGTGGGGCTGGGTCGTCTATGGCCGGCGCAGCGATTGGCGACGGCGTCATTGTCGATCTAAGCCAACTTGCAACGATTGGCGACGTGGATTTGGACACAAAACGCATCTGGGTTGGCCCCGGCGCAGTGCGCGACGTAGTCAACGCGGCAGCCAACGCGCACGGTCTCTGGTTTCCTGTGGATCCATCCAGCGGCGCGTGGTGCACCATTGCAGGGATGGTGGCCACCAACGCCGCCGGTCCGCATTCAATGAAACATGGCGCCATGCGTCATTGGGTAACCGCATTGGATTGCGTGTTTGACGATGGTTCGCGCGCCACGATTCGTCGCAAAGCCGAAATCCCCACGCAAGCGAAAACGGTGGCGGCAATTCGTCGTTTTTCGACGCAAGCGATGAGCACGATTTTCACGACGGCGATGGCCGAGCCGATCGCGCGCATTCGTCACGCTGGTGTCCGCAAGGAATCGTCTGGCTATGCGCTCACGGAGTTTGCGAGCACGGGTGATCTCGTGGACCTGTTTGTGGGTAGTGAAGGGACGCTCGCGCTGATTGTCGGTGTCGAGCTGCAATTGGCAGAGATGCCTGCAGGGCGCACCTCGCTCTGCGCCCGATTCACGTCACTGGAAGCGGCGGTGCAAGCCTCAGGTCGTGCCGCCGGACTTGGTGCTGCAACCTGCGAGCTGCTCGACCGAACTTTCCTCGATTTAGTTCGCGCTGGCACGCCAGATGTTGCACTTGCAGACAATGTCGAAGCGATGCTGTTGCTTGACGCAGAAGCTCCGACGCAAGCAGAGGCCGATGCGCTCGCCGATTCGATTGCGGCGGCGTTCAACGCGCTAGGAGCGATGGAATTGCAGCGCGCCAATGACGCCACGACGATCGCGGCATTGTGGCATGTGCGTCACGCTGCCAGTCCGCTGCTCGCGAAAATGACTGATGTGGGCATCTCGATGCAGTTCATAGAAGACGGCGCGGTTCCGCCCGCAGCATTGCCTGAGTATGTGCGCGGCATCCGCAGTATTCTTGAGCACCACGGATTTACCGGCGTGATCTTTGGACACGCTGGCGATGCAAACATTCATGTCAATCCGCTTGTCGACATCACGCGACCTGATTGGCGCGCGCACGTTGAAGCGGCGCTCGATGAAGTTGTCACGCTGACCACGGTACTCGGCGGCACGTTGGCGGGCGAACATGGCGATGGTCGGTTGCGCACACCATTCATGCATCGCATCTGGGCGAACGATGCGACGGTGCTCTTCGACTTGGTGAAACGCTGCTTTGATCCACGCGGCATCTTGAATCCGGGCGTGAAAGTGGCACTGCCCGGCCAAAAGGCGCTGACCGACATCAAGTACGATCCCGCGCTGCCGCCACTGTCGGCGTCGGCTCGAAAGGCGCTGGACACCGTTGCTGAGACGCGGGGCTACGGCCGGTTCCGTTTGGACCTGCTTACGGTGTAGGCAATTTCGGTGGTCGCGGTACGTACCTGATCGCCGAGCGGAGGCGCGCGCGATTCGGAGGTGGAAGTATCTTTGGCGGCTGTTGCGCTGCTCCTGACTTTCACGCTTAGCCTGCCTCGACCGTGCCCGAGTTCTTTACCGAACCCCGCCTCACGCTGCTCTCGCGCCCACAATTCCTTGAGCCGCAGCACTTGGGCGTTGCATGGCTCGGCGAGGCGACCGATGGCGAAAAATTGGCCGAGTTTGCCGGCCGTCTGTGCTACATGAGCCAGAAAAATCCTGCCGGTCGCACGACGCGCGAGTATCTCGAGAACATCAAGAAACAGGGGCATGGCAGCGTTCTGGAGCATGCCAACTACGCGATTCTGTTTGAGGGCGTAAGCCGGTCACTGACGCATGAGCTGGTGCGGCATCGCGCAGGCTTCGCGTACTCCCAGTTGAGCCAGCGGTACGTCGACGAGAGTGAGGCTGCCTTCGTAGTCCCGCCGGCGATGGTTGGCGACGCAGCCCTTGAGACCGCATGGCGTGCGCAGATCGAATCAGCGCAGTCGGCGTATATCCATCTCGTGGATGAATTGATGCAGCGCTACGGCTGGGTTGCGGACAAAGTCCATCGTCGCAAAATGTCGCGCGAAGCGGCACGCGGTGTGCTTCCAAACTCGACAGAAACAAAGGTGGTCGTGACGGCAAATGCACGTGCGTGGCGCACCATGCTTGAACTACGATCCAGTGAAGCGGCCGAGCTTGAGATCCGTCGAATGGCTGTGGCAACGCTGCGATTGTTGCAGGTAGAGGCACCGGCATTTTTCAGCGATTTTGAGATCTATTCTGCCGAAGATCGTCGCGAAGCGGCGCGCATCGGCTTCCACAAAGTCTGAGAGGGTTCATGCAGGTTCGTGTTCGTGCCACTGCGGCACTGTCGTCCTTCTCGCTGTTCCTCGTGGCGTGCGCACCTGCGCGCCCAACCACTGCACCTGCGCCGCAACCAAGCCCCGCGCCGGTTGTGAGCGCGCCGACGCCAACGCCATCCGCGACACCCGCACCCACACCGTCGCCAGCACCAGCACCAGCACCGCGCGTGCTGCGCAGCGCTCCGGCTGACTGGCATTTGCTTGACGCTCGCGATGGCGCACAAGGCGTTAGTGCTCGACGCGCCTTGACAGAATTGCTGAACAATGCAGCGCCGAAGAGGATGATCACTGTCGCAGTGATCGATGGCGGCATCGATACATCGCACACTGCACTTCGCAGCGTCTTAGTGCTCAACACTCGCGAGTCGCCTGCCAACGGTCGCGACGACGACAACAACGGCTACATCGACGATTCGCGCGGCTGGAACTTCATTGGTGGCGCGAATGGCAACATAGACGACGAGCGCCTTGAACTCGCGCGACTTGTTGGTGCATGTCGCAGCAACGGCGGCCGCTCGCAGATCACGACGTCGTGTGCCGATCTCGAAATCAAGTTGAGCAGCGAGCGCTCGGAAGCGGAAGGTGAGTGGAATGGTCTGCGTCCTGTGCTGGCGCAGTTTGACTCACTGATTTCGGTTGTCGCAAAGGAAAGTGGTGTGAGCGCATCGGCAATTACCGACGCATCATTGAGCACACTTTCTGTGAAAAGCCCAGGCGGCCGCGATGCAATGGCGCGATTGCGCATGTTCGGCGGCAACGGACTTACACCGAGCGTTGCACACACCGCTCGGAAACAGGTAGAAGGGCGTCTTAAGTACGGGCTGAACGTTTCGTTTGACGGGCGAAAGGTGGTGGGTGATACACCTGCGATGGGCCGCAGCTACGGCAACGCGAACGTCACCGGCCCCGATGCGTCTCACGGAACCGCAGTTGCAAGCGTGATTGGTGCGGTCAGTAGCGATAGCGGATTTGTTGGTATCGCGCCCGGTATTCGAATTCTGCCAGTGCGCGTTGTACCAAACGGCGACGAGTACGACAAAGATGTGGCGAATGGTATTCGCTACGCTGTGGAAGCTGGTGCGCAGATCATCAACATGAGCTTTGGCAAGCCGTACTCGCCGGGCAAAGCGCTGGTCGATAGCGCAGTGCAGTTTGCCGTATCACGCGGTGTGTTGCTGGTGCACGCGTCGGGCAACGATGGTGAGAATGTTGATACGGTGCCAAGCTTTCCAACATCGGCGTACTCGGCTTCGCAGGGAGTGCGCGCCGCAACGTGGATTGAGGTTGGCGCATCGGGTTGGCGCGCTGACGAGCGATTGGCCGCTGAGTTCAGCAACTACGGCCGCACGATGGTGGATCTCTTCGCGCCCGGCGTGTCAATTTTTTCCGCCGCGCTGAACAACGGTTATTCGCGTGCCGACGGAACGAGTTTGGCGGCGCCGGTTGTGAGCGGAGTTGCCGCATTGCTTATGTCACAGTTTCCAACGCTGACCGCTGCCGACGTCAAGCGCATCATGATGGCGACGGTCACGAAGTATCCGAGCCAGATGGTGTTGTTGCCAGGAGGAAAGAGCACGCGTGTTCAATTTTCCTCGCTTTCCACATCTGGTGGCATCGTGAACGCGTATGAAGCGGTGAAGATGGCACAACGAGAGACGGCGGTTCGGCAGTAACGTCGCGATTGTTGCGTAGGTAGTACACAGCGATGAGAAAGGGCCGGCGATGCGAGTGCATCACCGGCCCTTTTCACGATCATCAGCCGCTGACACGTCAGGCGGCGATGTCGTCCTCCATCTGCTCAACATCCATATCGTCCCCTTCTGCCTCACGCAGCGACGCGAGCATCGCATCCCCATCCACTTCGACGCCACCGGCTGCGATGTCGAGGGGTACGCGAATCGCCGCACGATGTTCGTCGTGCCCATTCACGCTCGCGAGATGCGCTATTGCCGAGCGCAGCTGCTTTCCATTGCTCGTCATCAACGCCGCCGCATCTTCACGGAGCACGTTGGTGGCCAGCGTTAAATCTGCGGTCGTCGCGCTTCCATCTTCGGCAATGCGCCACACGAGATCATCCGGGACGCCACGGCTGGCCGCGGCAACTGCCCACGCCAAATGGGTCACGGACGGGTCACCGAAGAGCGTGACCACCTGATGGCGCGGCGCTGCGGGATCTGCTCCCGCGGCCCAGCGCACAGACTCGGCCACCACACCGGACACAGCCGGCGTCGCAGCCATTCGAACAAAGACATCGATCATTGACATCCCTCCTCGCGCTCAACGACACACCAAGACGGCGAGTTCCGCCCAGCTTGGTTGCATCAGACATCGGTATGACGCCTGACACAGGGCGGAGATACATCGCGGTATTCCGCTCCTTGGGTAACGACGAGAGCAAGCGTCGTACCATCTCAGATACTGTCGCCAAATGGATTCCGTCACCAGTAGCACGACCGCACCGCTGCAAAAACGGATGAGCACGGCGACGTGGCTTGCACAATCGAAGCATGTCTCTTCATTAGCGCGCTCTCATATATGCACGCTGCCTTGCCCGCACCGAGGTGCACCGTACTTTCCCGAGGATGACGATGCAGACTGAGCGGATGCGCGCCACGATCTTGGTCGTTGAAGATCGGGCTGAGGTACGAGAGGTTGTCTCGCGAACGCTGAGTGAGAGCGGGTACGATGTGCTTACCGCGCAGGACGGCGAGTCGGGATTTGCGCTCGCAATAGATCAGGCGCCGGACCTTGTGATTCTGGACGTTGGTTTGCCGAAGGCGACCGGCCTGGACGTGGCGCGCGAGCTACGCGAACGTGGCTTTCGCGCACCAGTTTTGATGCTGACTGCGCGCGTCGCTGTTGGTGATCGCGTCGCTGGATTTGATGCTGGCGCCGATGACTACCTCGCAAAGCCGTTTGACGTGGACGAACTCGTGGCGCGCGTTCGTGCGCTCCTGCGCCGCTCCAATCTTCGCGATGAAGAGCTCGTGTTGCGCACCGGTGCGTTGTATCTGGACACGATCTCACGCCAAGTGACGCGCAATGGTGAGATGATCGCGCTGACCCAGAAGGAGTACGCGTTGCTGGAGTACTTCATGCGCCACGCCGGACATGTGTTGACGCGCGAGCAGATTTCGGAGAACGTCTGGAAGACTGAGTTCGATCCATCTACTAACATCGTGGATGTGTATGTGAACTATCTGCGCAAGAAGATTGATGGCCCCGATGGTCCACCTCTGCTCGACACCGTTCGCGGCGTGGGGTACGTACTGCGCCCGTAGCGGCTTACCGCAGCGGCTTCATGATGTCGCGCGCGCCGCGCGGAAGATCCTCTGTGGCGTCGGATTCATCGCTGCGCAACCTCGCCAGAACACCGGGCGCAATTTGCGTGAGCGTTGGTGTCAGTTCTGAGAGCAGCCAATTCGCAGCCCATGCATCGGCAACACGCGCGCGCTGCCACGCTTCGGTGACGCGCGCTGAGACGGCACTTGCGTCGCCGATTGCGGCGAGCAATTCCACGGCCAACGCATCTTGCAGTTCGCGTCCCGGAAACCATGCGTCGCGATTGGCCACCAACGCTTCGGCCTTCGCTAACGACTGCTGCGCGCGGAGACGTTCACCGAGTCGCAGGCGACACAAACCGGCACCCGAGACGGCACCCACCTCGACATCGTGTTGGCCGACACGCTCAGCCAATGACGCGGCCACATCGTACAAATCGGCAGCGGCTGCGAGGTCGCCGCGCTCACGATCAAGATGTGCCAGATGATACAACGCCAGCAGTTGCCGCTCACTATTCTGCACGGCAGCGAACAGCGCCAGCGCATCACCAAACAGTTCACGCGCCTGTTCCAAATCACCCGTACGGCGTGCGACAACGCCGAGATCGAGCGCGGCCAGTCCCCACTCGTCAGGCGTGCCAGCGGTACGCCCCAGGTCAATTGCCTTCCGAAGTGACGTACGTGCCTCGCTCCACTGGCCGCGTTGTGCCGCGAGCACGCCGATGCGGTCCCAGCATCGTGCTTGCCCGCGCGCGTCGTGCAGGAGTTCGTAGAGACTCAATGCGCGGCGATAGCTGAGTTCCGCTTCACTGGCGTCATCGGCGTCCAGCGCGATTCCAAGACGAACGAGCGCTTCCGCCAAGAGCGCATTGTCATTCAGCGTGCCTGCCAATGCCACGGCGTCGCGCGCGGTATTCACTGCAGACGCGCGCTCACCCAATCGCAGATGTGTCGCGGCGAGCATTCCAAGGAGTGCGACGCGTTCATCGTCGGCACCGAGCGTCGCAGCATCCTGCACCAGCAAATCAAGCGCTTGCAGCGTTTGCTTCGCCGGTTCACCGAGCAGCGCGCGCAACCGTTCGCGCATTCGACGAAGGCGCAGCGTCTGACGTTTGTCGTCGCGCGCGGCGTACCAGTCAAGCGCGAGCGAACATGTTTCTTCTGCTTCGGCGTAGCGCCCACGCAGTTCTGCAACTTCGGCCATCGCAATGCGCACCGCCGCAATCGCGCTCGCGTCAGGGGCATGCCGTTCCGCGATGCGAAGAAATTCTTCTGACTCTTCGTGTGCATAAACGCGACGTGCGCGCTCGCTGGCTGAAAGCGCAAAAGCATGCGCTTGCGTGGCGTCGGCTGCGCGATCGAAGTGCATCGCAATTTCCGCGACCGCATCGGGCATTCGCTTGCAGAGCGCGTGTGCCACATGCTCATGCAGCAGCTCCATTCGACGCTGATCCAGCGGCTTGCAGAGCGCCTCGATCAGCAGCGTATGGACAAAGATGTATCGCTCGCTCCCGCGGCCGTGCGCCGGTTGAATCACACTCGCACGCACGCCACTTTCAATAGCTTCGTGCAACGCATCTACTGAAACGCGCGCCGCATCTTGTACCACGCCAAGCTCGAACTCGCGTCCCACAATGGCCGCAACGGTCAGCACATCAAGATCGCGCGTGCTCAGCTTTGCCAATCGGCGGCCCATCAGCTCTAAAACGCCGCTTGGCAGACGCAACTCAGATACGGGGCGCCAGTGCCATCGATCACGCTCCCACCAGATATCGCCTTCATCAACCAGCGTACGCAGCGTTTGCACAACGAGCAGCGGATTGCCTTCCGTCTGTCGGTACAGGAAGGCAAGAAACTCACGTTCGATTGTTTGTCCAAAGAACGCAGTATCAACCCAGCGACGCAGTTCATCGCGCGTTAGTCGCGCTAACGCTTGTTCGTGGATGCGCCGATTGCGCACCAAGCGACGCATACGCTCGTGCACATCGGGCGTCACATCTTCCATGCGCAACGTGAGACAGAGCAGTACTGGCTCTGTTTCGAGTTGCGTCACCAGATGTTCGAGTGCATCCCAGCTCGCCGCGTCGGCGCACTGCAAATCATCGAGCACAATCACCAACGGACGACGCGCCGCCGCTTCAGCGATGTAGTGCGCCAGCTCCACAAACAGCGCGAACTTACTCCCGGTTGGCAGCGGAGAAGTCCGATCTGGATCTGCCAAACCCGGCACGATCCGCGACAACTCCGGCCAGCGCACGCCGTCGGCCGACACCGCGCGGTTGAGCGTTGGCGTGGTGGGGATGCGCATCCCTAAGGGCGACACACCGCCGTCCGCGAAGAGCGTGGCGAGCGACGCCGCACTGGGCGTGTGCCCAACGGATGGCGAACCGGTAGGTGTGGCATCCTCGAGTTGGGAAAGTCCCATGCGCGCCGTCGGAAGCAGCTCTTTCTGCCGTTCTAGCGCCTCCACAATTTCAATCCACGGGGCGTACGGCGGCTGCACCATCACGGCGTCCAGCGCGCGACCCACAACGATCGAGCCGCCACGGAGACGAATCTCCGGCTCGAGCTGGCGCAGCAGCGTGGATTTCCCAACACCCGCTTCGCCGAGTACCGCGACAGTGCGCGGGCGACCGCGCGTCGCGTCGTCAAGCAGACGCACCAAGCCTCGTAACTCCTCGGTGCGGCCAACGAATCGGTCGAGCGCCGGCATCATCGCTGCGCCGTGCACTCCACCGGCAACGGCCACGCCATCGCGACCGCGACGCTTCACCTGATACATCGCGCGATCGGCCGCCGCAAAAAGCCCTTCCGGATCGTTGCCGTGCGACGGAAACGATGCGACTCCAATGCTCACAGAAACGGGAATTGGTGGCAGTGCAGCGTCAGACAATCCACCATGACCGCGGATCGCCGCCGCGAGCCGCTCCGCCACTTCGCGCGCGCG
The DNA here is from genome assembly GCA_031408755.1 of Gemmatimonadaceae bacterium. GTDB lineage: Bacteria > Gemmatimonadota > Gemmatimonadetes > Gemmatimonadales > Gemmatimonadaceae > JACMLX01. The sequence continues at coordinate 12,889 of JANNWU010000272.1, forward strand.
CGAAATCGGCGCGCCTGGCAGCAATGCGACAAACTCATCGCCGCCCCAACGCGCTGCGAGATCACCGCTGCGCAGCGTACGCCGCAAAAGTTCGCCGACGAGCACCAGCACCGCGTCGCCGCGGAGGTGCCCGTACGTGTCGTTTACAAATTTGAATTGATCAACATCAATGACGAGAAGCGCGCATTCACCCGCCGTAGCGCGAGCACTGGCGATGGCTTGAGCAGCCGCGGCAACGAACGCGCCGCGCAATGGCAATCCAGTCAGGTCATCAACGGGCTGTTCGGTCAGCAAGGGCTGTTCGGTCGCAGAACCAGAGTCCGGGCGGCTTCGCGCTGGAACATGCTGGACGAGAGGGATACTACACCCATCTGTCGGGTGCAGCGAGCGCGGGCATTTTGGCTCGGCGAAAGCCGACACCGTGATACAGAGAGAAGACGCTTAACATCCCCGATTGTTTCTCGTCTGCCAGTAAAGTCTCTCGAACTGGAGTTGCCCGTGGCACGAAAGACGATCCTGATAGGACTGACGGTACTAATTGGCTCAGCCTGTGCGCGTAGCACGTCGCCAGCGGCTGGTCCACAGATCGATACACGTGGACTGCAGGTTCCCGATGCTGCGATTGTCGCGGCACGTGAGCAAACCGCTGACCAGCAAATCTTGCACGCGCTAAATCGTCTTGCCTTCGGAGCCCGACCCGGCGACGTGCAAGCGGTGCGCGACGTTGGCGTGGATCGGTGGATCGCGGCGCAGCTTGAGCCTCAACGCATTAACGATGGCGACAGCGATGCGCAGGTCGCGCGCTTCAGAACCAGCACGATGCCGCTCGCAACGTTACTGCGCGAGTATCCGCCCAATCCGGTGCTTCGCCGCAAGATGAGCGCACTGATCGGCGGCGGTCCGCGCGATACGATGCAGTTCACACGTGACGACTCGCTTGAGTACGCGTCAGCCAGACGGCGCACCCAACTGATTGGCCAGGAACTGATCGCTGCACGCGTAGTTCGCGCAAGCAACAGCGAGCGTCAATTGAACGAAGTGTTAACTGACTTTTGGCTCAATCACTTCAATGTGTTCGCCGGCAAGAACGCGTCGATGCGGCATTACTTGGTTGCCTACGAGCGCGACGCGATTCGCCCCAACGTGCTCGGCAAATTTCGCACGATGCTTGGCGCAGTCGCGCACAGTCCAGCGATGCTCTACTACTTGGACAACTGGCAGAGCGCTGCCGATAGCAACCGTCCACGCCTTGCGACGTCGAGGGTGGCGATGGGGGCGCGGCGACGCGTTCGGCAGCCCGCGCAGGTGTCTGCGGCAACAATGGATACCCAGCGTCAACAACTGTTGGAACGCGCGCAGCAGCGTCGGCGCGGACTGAATGAGAATTACGCACGTGAACTATTGGAATTGCACACCCTTGGCGTTGACGGCGGTTACACGCAGCAAGATGTAACAGAAGCTGCGCGCATTCTGACCGGCTGGAGCCTTGAACGTCCAAACGAATCAGCGGCGTTCCGATTCAATCCACTGTTGCATGATGCTGGTGCAAAGCAGGTACTCGGCACAACGTTCGTTGCCGGTGAGGGTGAAGCGGAAGGCGAGAAGTTGTTGGATTTAGTCGCGCGCCATCCCGCGACTGCCATGTTTATTGCGAGGAAGCTCGCGCAGCGTTTTGTGAGTGATACGCCGCCCGCTGATTTGGTGCGTCGCGCCGCTGCGACGTTCACGCGCACCGATGGTGATTTGCGTGAAGTGGTGCGCACGATTGTGACGAGCGAAGAATTTTTCTCGAGTACGGCGTGGCGTTCGAAAGTGAAATCGCCTTTTGAGGTTGTCGTCAGCGCATTGCGCGCCATGGACGCTCAACCCGACACGACACAGCGCACCGCATCGATTGTGGCGCGGCTTGGTCAACCGATTTATCAGCATCAAGCGCCTAATGGGTGGCCAGAGACGGGTGACGGTTGGATCAACACTGGCGCGATCTTGAATCGCATCAACTTCGGTATGGCGATGGCGAGTGGCAGTGTGCCGGGCGTGACGGTGAAAAAATGGCCGCTGTTCGCAGGTCTCGATTCGTTGCCGCGTGAGTCACAAGTTGAGGGTGTTGTTCGGGCGCTACTGGGTGGCGATGTGAGCGCGGATATGCGCGCAGTGATGATGAGTGGCGATCACCCGATGATGCAGCAGGCCAATGCACAAGCAGCAGAGCCAGATAGCAGCGACACCATGACGATGATGACGCCTGCAGTGCGAGTACCAGTGGCACCGTCACCTGCGACGAGCATGCGCGAATCTGCGTCAGCTACGACTGTGATCAACGATCCGTCGGTACGTGCGCGCGGCATGGGGCGTGGCGCGCGCTTTAGTGGTGCGGGCGCGCCGCAAGGGCTCGCACAAATCATTGGTCTTGCGATTGGTTCACCCGAATTTCAGCGTCGCTGACCGCCGTTTTCTTTGAGAGCAGGAGTGCACATGGATCGACGTGTCTTTATGAGATCCGGCGCGATGGCAATGGTCACGATGGGATTGAACCCGTCGTTCCTGCGTCGCACGACTTTTGGTATGGCGTTGCCGCAAGCCGCGAAGGGGAAGGTGCTGATTTGCATCTTTCAGCGCGGCGCCGCCGATGCGTTGAATGTGGTCGTGCCGCATGGTGATCCATCGTATTACACGCTGCGCCCGAACATCGCGATTGCACGCCCGTCGTTAGCAGCGGGTGCTGCGGGTGCGCTAGATCTTGATGGTCAGTTTGGCTTGCATCCCGCACTTCGCGCGCTGAAGCCGCTGTATGATCGCGGAATGCTGGCACCGATTGTCGCCGTTGGCAGTCCGAGTAACACGCGCTCGCACTTTGATGCGCAGGATTACATGGAGAGTGGAACACCAGACCGCAAAGGCACCACTGACGGGTGGCTGAATCGATATCTGGCAGTGGCGGGAACGTGCGAAGCGGGTGCAACGTGCACACCAACGCCATTTCGCGCCGTCTCGCTCACGCCACAGATGCCGCGCATGTTGGATGGGCCAAGCCCAGTGGTGGCGATGAATTCGCTGGAAGAATTCACCGTGCGCGCATCGGGTTCGCAGTCAGATCGCATTGAAGCGCTGTATCGCACCGGTCGAGCAGATGTGATTCATGCGACTGGAAGTGACACCTTTGAGGCGGTGAAAATGCTGCGTGCCGCAAATCCGCAGCAATACACACCGGCGAACGGTGCCGCGTACCCAGCCACGGAGTACGGTCGCCGGCTTCGTCAGATCGCACAGCTCATCAAGTCAAATGTTGGGTTGGAGATTGCCTTCGCTGACATTGGCGGCTGGGACACGCATGTGAATCAGGGCGGTAGCACTGGGCAACTCGCCAATCGTCTGAGAGAGTTTGGCGATGGCGTCGGCGCGCTCGTCGCTGATTTAGGCGACAAGATGCGCGACGTGGTGATCCTCACCATGACAGAGTTCGGCCGCACTGCACGCGAGAACGGAAACGGCGGCACCGATCATGGCCATGCCGGTTCGATGTTTGTTGTAGGCGGCGATGTCCGTGGGCGCGACGTGCACGGGCGCTGGCCCGGACTCGCGATGGAGCAGCTAAACGAGCGCCGCGACTTGGCACTGACAACGGACTTCCGCTCAGTGTTCAGTGAAGTTGTGGGATCACACCTCGGCGGCGGAAGCATGGATAAAGTCTTTCCCGGCTTCACTGGTGGCTCCGCAGATTGGCTCAATGTGCTGCAATCCACCGCAACAGGCGGAGCGTGGAAGCGCGGGTGACCGGTTCCACGGCTGAGTAGTCTTGCAGGGGTCAGTCGCGCTGATGCGAATGACCCCCGCTCTCTTTCCAGTGCCTCGTGTTTACCTCGCAGCTTCGTTCCGCTTCGTTCGGCGCAGTCGTTTGCCTCGCCGCCTGCTCGTCGCCCACTACCACACCGCCCTCGGCACAGATCGCCGATAGTGCCAAGGCAATCGCCGCCGCCGTAGACAGCGCAGTTGGTGCAGTCACGCCCCTGTCACGCGCATCACTAGGCAAAATTCCCGTGCTAATGGTGCACGTAGTCGCCGACTCCGATGCGACATGGCAGATCACCAAAGCGCGATTCCGTCAGACGCTCGACTCGTTGTATGCGCACAACTATCGACCGATTACTGTCGCGCAAATGATCGACAAGCGCATTGATGTGCCGGCCGGAAAGCGTCCAGTGGTGTTCACCTTTGACGACGCATCACCATCACAGTTTCGCTATCTCGATCGCGACGGCCAGTTGCAGGTAGATCCAGCAAGTGCGGTTGGAATCTGGCTTGATTTTGCGAAGTCACATCCAGATTGGAAGCCGCGTGCAACTTTCTGCATGCTCAGCGGCGCTGCGGTTGGACGCAGTTTCTTTGGCGATAAAGCGATTGAAGGCCAGCTATCGGCGTGGCGGTTTCAGAAGTTGCGATTCCTGCGCGATCAGGGCTTTGAGCTTTGCAATCACACGCTCTGGCACGCCAATCTGGCGAAGTACCCCGATGCGTTTGTGCAGGAACAGATTGCGCGAGGCCAACTCGCCATTGACTCTGCGGTGCCCGGTTACCGGGTGCGCACGTTTGCATTGCCGTTGGGGATCTGGCCAAAGAATCGCGCGCTCGCATTGCAGGGCGAATGGCGCAATCCGAAGGGCGGCGTCGTTACGCGCTACAATCACGACGCGCTGTTAGAAGTCGCAAACGGGCCCAGCGTCAGTCCGTTTGATACGTCGTTCAATGCGCGTTCAATTAAGCGATTCAACGTGTACTTCAACTCTGTCGACTCGCTGATTGCGCGATTGGAACGCACCGGTAACGGTTACGTGGTTCCCGCGTCGCGCTGAGTGGATGTGCTGGCGTGCGCCGCATCATCACGCGTCGCACGCCGCACTTCGAGCCAACTCACCCACGCCATCGCGGCGAGTGAGCCAAGCATACCGATCAGTGCCGTGATGAAACTCGGACTATCACCAAACGCCGACGCCAGCGCGACGTACGCAAGCGTGCCGAGGGTGACGAGAACTCCCCCGCGCAGGCGAGGGCGCCAGTATGCGTGCGCGCGAGCAACGAGCGGTGTGTAGGAGTTGGAACCAGTCACGTGATCGCAGGGTCTGAGAAGTGGTAGTGTCCCGTAGGCACTCAGAACTTCCAACCGCGGAGCGATCGGAGCGCAGTATCGAGCGCCTCACGCTGGTCGGGCTCCGTCGCGCGGGCAAGGAGTTGTTCGTAGGTGTACACCGCTAAATCAAGCGCATCGTAGTCTTTCTCCGCACCGGCGAGTGCGGCAGCATTATCGGCCAAGTTCGCCATTGCCAATTCATCGTCGGGAAAGCGTGCAACAATCTGTTGCCAGCGCGTGGTACGATCACGCGGATCACTTTCGGTGAGCGCCCACATATGCCATCCACCGCGATTGGTTGGATCAGCGGCAATCGCCCGTTCCGCCAGTTCGCCTACCACCACCGGGCCGCGTCCGCTGAGCCAGTACGAACTTGCAAGAATGACGAGCGCACGCGCGTTGGTGGGCTGCGCAGCGACAACTTTCTCATACAACGGTCCAGCAACTTCTGGGATCGAGCGATACGGCTCTGCGGCTTCGATCAGCGCGTCGGGCATAGCCGCAGCGCAAATCTGTTCGAGTGCGGCGAAGAG